>JAZSLC010000047.1:0-2221 GCA_045535175.1 Faecousia sp.
ACCCCCAACGTCAACCTGTTCTGGCCTCTCAACGCCGCCCTGGATTGGACTCTGACCAAAGAGACCCTGGCCGGCCGTGTGGAGCGTTACCAGAAGTGCGCAAAGATCCTGCGCGACGGCATGAAGGAAATGGGCCTGAAGTTCCTGCTGGACGAGAAGGACATGTCCAACACTGTTACCTCCGTGTTCCTGCCCGAGGGCAGCAAGCCCGTGGAGCAGTTCGTGGACGAGCTGGCTGCCGCCGGCTACACTGTCTACCCCGGCAAGGGCAAGTACCTGGCTATGAACATGTTCCAGGTTGCTAACATGGGCGCTATCTACCCCGAGGATTGCTACAAGTTCCTGGAAGTGCTGAAGGCCCACATCTAATTCGCTACTTATCATTCTCCTGTATATACCCCTAAAGGAAGAACGGGTCCAATCGGGCCCGTTCTTCCTTTTTCATAAATTCGGAGTTTATCGAGCTGTTCGTACGACGCATGTCATCGCGAGGCTGCGAATGCAGCCGTGGCGATCTCTCGTTTAATTCCAAGCTGTTTTGTTCCTTGAGATTGCCACGTCCCCTTCGACTTCGCTCAGGGTCCTCGCAATGACAACGAGGGACGGAACAGCTCGATAAACTCCGAATTTGCGCAAAAAGTAAGGGAGGGGCTTAGCCCCTCCCTTACTATACTCATATTGGATTATTTCATCAGTTCTGCTGCCATACCGCAGAAGGCCTTGACACCGGTGACCAGCGCCTCTTCCTGGTAATCGTAGCGGCGATTGTGGGCAGGACCTGCCATGATGCTCAGCACACGCATAAAGGTGGCTTTGCCCCCCTGCTCCCGCACCCGGTTCATCATGTAGGAAACATCCTCACTGCCGCCCACATGGAGCATCAGCTTATCGGACATCCGGATGCCCATCTTCTCAGAGAGGATTTTCTTCACATCCAGGCAGAAATCTTCATCGCTGTTGGCAGAATCTGCCGCGCCCATCAGCTTGATCTCGCAGGTGCAGCCGTACATGGCGGCGGTATTGCGGAGGATATCCTCGGCATAGCCGATCATGTAGTTATTGATCTCGGTGGTAGCGCCACGGAGCTCGATTTCCATAAAGGCCTCGTCGGCGATCACATTTCTGCCGCTGCCAGCCACCAGCTTGCCCACGTTGATCCGGGACGCACCGGCGCCGTGCCGGGGAATGGCGTACAGGTTCATTACCGCTGCTGCTGCTGCCAGCAAGGCGTTTTTGCCCATATGGGGGGCGCCGCCGGCGTGGCTGCTCTTGCCCCGGTAAATAACATCGTACTTGCAGGTAGCCAGGCTACCGCAGCTGCCGGGGATCAACTGGGAATCGTCCTCCGGCTTTCTGCCGGTCATATGGCTGCCCAGGAAATAGTCCACACCATCCAAATGTCCATTGGCAACAATGGACTTTGCGCCGCGAACACCCTCTTCAGCAGGCTGGAAGATCAGCTTGACCGTTCCATGCAACTGATCCTTAATGGCCATCAGCACCTCTGCTACGCCCATGCCCATGGTGGCATGACCGTCATGACCACAAGCATGCATCGCACCCCGGTTGACAGAGGCAAAGCCTTCCGCCGCAGGACGGTGCTCCGGCTCATCGGCTTCCACCACACCCAGGGCATCAATGTCAAACCGCATGGCAACGGTAGGACCTTCGCCGCAGCGCAGGATGCCGATGACGCCGGTCATGCCGCCCTTGGTGTAGGGCAGAAACTCCGGGTCAGCGCCCTGCTCCAGCGCCAGCGCATAATGGGCTTCCAGCTCCTCGTCAGAGGGAACGCCCATCCGGGTCTCCCGGTGGCACACATCTTCACCCAGCAGCACCTCATAGCCCAGGTTGGTCAAGTGGCGGGCAATGATGGAAGTGGTGCGCATTTCAAACCAGCCGGTTTCCGCATACTTATGGAAATCCTGGCGCTGGGCAGTCAGGCGATCCGCCATTCCCTCTGCCAAAGCAGTAATTTTTTCAAAAACCATACTATGTATCTCCTTTACAGACGCACAATGCCAACGCCGTCTTTGATTTCCACTTCTGTGCCGTATTTCTTGCACATATCCTGCATATACCGCAAAGTCTCCTCGCTGCCGTTAAGCACCGGCACGCCCTTTTGGCTACGGGGCAGTTCCATACCCAAATCAATGGGATAGAGCTTCAGTTCGGTGACCTTGCCGTCCTCCATGGTCCAGGAGGGCAGAACTGCATTCCA
>JAZSLC010000036.1:0-15196 GCA_045535175.1 Faecousia sp.
GTAAGGAGACCAAGAAGAAGTCCCTGGCTGAGATCGCTATGAGCTACGGCTATGTCTATGTTGCTCAGATCGCTATGGGCGCAAATCAGGCACAGACCATCAAGGCTATCTGCGAGGCAGAAGCTTACAACGGTCCTTCTCTGATCATCGGCTATGCTCCCTGCGAGATGCACTCCATCAAGGGCGGCATGATGAACTGCCAGGCCGAGATGAAGAAGGCTGTTGATTGCGGCTACTGGAATCTGTTCCGAAGTCGGAGGCCAAGCGGTCTTAGGAAGACAAGTGTTAACTACAACTCCTTGGCCCACAGAACGACATGGCTACGATCCGACTTCTATGCTCCCTGCGAGATGCACTCCATCAAGGGCGGCATGATGAACTGCCAGGCCGAGATGAAGAAGGCTGTGGATTGCGGCTACTGGAACCTGTTCCGCTTCGATCCCTCCAAGCAGACCGGCAAGTTTACTCTGGATTCCAAGGCTCCCAAGGGCGGCTATCAGGAATTCCTGATGAACGAGGCCCGTTACAGCCGTCTGACCCGCGAGTTCCCCGATCGTGCCACCGAGCTGTTCGCCAAGAACGAAGCTGCTGCCAAGGAGCGTTTTGAGCACCTGCAGAAGCTGGTTGAAATGTACAAGGACTAATTCCCTGTAAAACCTAAAAATTCCCGCCCCTGTTTCCAGGGGCGGGTTTTCAAATGGAGAAGCTATGTACTGTACTGTCATTGACATTCGGGGCGATTACGCCTATGTAAAATACGAAGATACTGGCATTGTATCCGAGGTTGCAATTGCCCTTTTACCTTTCGGCATCAATACCGGCGACCGCCTGATCTTCGAAAACTACGAATTCTCCCTTGTGTAACAGAAATGCCACACCTGTTCGGTGTGGCATTTTCGTTATTTCTTGCCTTTCTTCTCTGTGCGCTTTTTCCTGCGGCTTTCCCTTCGTTTTTTCAAATGGGATTCCAGCTCCGGCGGATGAGGCACCAGCTTCGCGGCATCCACATTCCGAAGTTCCAAACGGGCATTTGTAATCTCGCGGATCAGGACATACAGAACCGCAACGACAGGGATCATCAGGAACATACCGGCAACGCCCATCACTTCACCACCGACAGAAACCGCCAGCAGCACCCACATACCGGGAAGACCAATGGAGGTGCCAACCACTCTGGGGTAGATCAGGTTGTTTTCGATCTGCTGAAGAATCAGGAACATGGCCACAAACCACACTGCCTGCATGGGGTTATCCACCAGAATGAAGAGCGCGCCGAAGATACAGCCTACAAAGGCACCCACAATGGGAATAAAAGCAGTAACAGCAACCAGAACGCTGACCAGAGGAATATAAGGCATTCTGAAAATAGCCATGCTGATGGCAAACATAGTACCAAGGATGCAGACCTCCAGACACTGACCGGACAGGAAATTGGAGAAGGTGGAATTGGTCAGCCGAAGAATACGAATGGTCACATCACAGAACTTTTCAGGTAGGAACGCATACAAAAGCTTTCTTCCCTGTCTGGCCAAAGTTTCCTTGCTGAACAAGCAGTACATGGCAAAAACAATGCTCACAACTGCATTGACCATAAACGAGGAAACGCTGCCAATGGCAGAAACCGCACCGCTGAAGATACTGGAGACGCTGTCACCAATGATCCCCAAAGCCTTCTGGACCAAATCGGAAATATTCAGATTCTCAAAATTGGTATTATTATAAACCCACTCCAGAAGTTCGGGGTTATTCTGCAAAAACAGTGTAATCTGGTCTTGAACTCTCGTAAAGAAACCGGGCAGCTTTTCGCCCAGAGATCCGGCGGTGGCAGTCACCTGAGGAATCAACAAGCCAAATACCAGTGCCAATATTAACAGCAGCATCAGGATCGTCAAAATCACCGCAACCGGACGGCGAATCTCCGGTTTTTCAATTTTCCCAAGGCAGTTTTCAATGGACCGCATAGGCACATTCAGAATAAACGCCAAAACACCGCCCACCAGGAACGGAGAAATCACACCCATAATTGCATCATAGACACTTACAAGACGATCCGTTTCATGGAGAATCCAGTAAAACAAAATGCATCCTCCGATGCCTAAAAAGATATTGCGCAACGTTTTCTTATCAATTGTCACAAATACCACTCCTCTCCAGCGGAATTATACCAAAAGACTATTGACAAATCGTGAACAAACGGGAATTATTTTGACAATGTGACAATGGCATTACAAAGGGCATCCACGCTTTCCTCAGATGTTGCCCAACTGGTACAAAAACGAACACAGCGATGGGATTCATCCACCCGCTCCATTTCCGTAAAACAAAAGTCCCTGGAAAGCTCCGCCAATAGGGCATCCGGAAGAACGGGAAATACCTGATTGGTGGTGGTTTCCACAAACTGTCGATAGCCGCAGTCCGAAAGGGTTCGACGTATTTTGTCAGCAAGCCGGTTGGCGTGTTTACCCAGGCGAACATACAAACCGTCTTCCAAAACAGCGCCGAACTGAACCCCAAGAAGGCGGCCTTTTGCCAGCATACCGCCCTTTTGCTTGATCATGTACCGAAAATCCCGGTCAAGCACAGGATTGGCAATCACGACTGCTTCGCCAAAAAGGGTTCCTACCTTTGTGCCGCCAATATAGAAGACATCACAAAGACTTGCCAAGTCTTCCAATGTCACATCCGTATCCGGCGCAGCCAGACCGTATCCCAAACGGGCCCCGTCCAGGAACAGCAACAGACCATGTTTCCGGCACACATCATGAATCTTCCGAAGCTCCTCAAGGGTATACAGCGTACCGTACTCCGTAGGATGGGAGATGTACACCATACCGGGTTGAGCCATATGCTCCGCATCTGCCGATTCAAAATGAGCGGTGGTTTCCAGATCGATCTGCCGGGCAGTAATCTTTCCATCCTTGGCAGGAAGTGCAATAATCTTATGACCGCAAGCTTCAATGGCGCCGGTTTCATGGACGTTAATATGTCCGCTGACGGCACTGATCACAGCCTGGTAGGGTCTGAGGGCAGCAGAAATCACCGTCAGATTGGTTTGAGTTCCACCCACCAGGAAATGAACCGACAGATCCTCTTTGTTACAAAGCATCCGAATCCGGTCAGCTGCTTCTTTGCAATAGGAATCCATTCCATAGCCGGGGGTTTGAACAAGGTTTGTTTGAATCAGTTTTTCCAAAACAGCGGGATGGCATCCCTCGCTGTAATCGTTATTAAAATAGATCATGGCGTCCTCCACAGTTTTTTACTATTTTACAACCCGTCGTATTCCCTGTCAAGTAAACAACCGGGAAAGACCTGTTTTAGAACATAATTATTTGCACCGGCTCATACAATTTCCATGACAGGACACAGCATGGAGGGATCGTATGGCAGAAACCATTGAACAAAGAGCTTGCCAACTGGCTGTGTACATGATTGAAACAGGGGCAACTGTCAGAGCCGCCGCAAATCACTTCGGAATTTCCAAATCCACCGTTCATAAGGACTTAACTTACAGGCTGCCCCACGCAAACCAGACACTATATGTAAAAGTGCGGAGAGTTCTGGACCTGAACAAATCAGAACGCCACATTCGGGGCGGCTTGGCAACCCGGGAAAAATATCGAAGGCAAAAATAAAAAGCCCGAAAGTGGGCTTTTTACAGGTCATCCGCATCCTGAACCGGGATTTCATCAGGTTCCCGGGGTACACCGGTGTAAGAACCGTAAGGATCTGCAATAATGGGATCGATACCCATTTTTCCATAAAGAGAATCGGGAAACATATAAGGAATATGATCTTTGTTTTTCATAGCGCACCTCCGATTATAGTATGACCATGCCGAGCAAATATATCACCGGAAGCATTTGCAATTGAAAAGCAAATGATGTATAGTATAGAAAAAAGAAAGAGAAGGCCGCCAGATGTTCGAAATCACCCTGATTGCCATGGGCAAACTCAAAGAAAAATTCTATATTGCCGCCGCATCCGAATACGAAAAGAGACTCAGCGGTTACTGTAAGTTTAAGCTTCTGGAACTTCCGGAAGTGCGTCTTCCGGATAACCCCTCCCCTGCCGAAATCAATGCAGGGCTCGAAAAAGAAGCCGAGCTGATCCTTTCGAAAATACCGAAGGGTGCATGGTTTTGTACACTGACCCCGGAGGGAAAGGTCATTTCCTCTGAGCAGCTGGCCGAAAAGATAAAAGCGGTAAAGCTGTCCGGCAAAAGCAGCGCCTGTTTTCTGATCGGTTCATCCTTCGGTATGGCCCAGTGTGTCAAAGATGCGGCTGATTTCAAACTATCAATGGGATCCATGACTTTCCCACACCACCTGGCCAGAATCATGGTTTTGGAGCAGCTATACAGAAGTGAAGCCATTCAGGCCGGAAGTAAATACCACAAGTGAGCGCATTAGCGCTCACTTTTTTATGCGAGATACCTTGACAGGCGAGGTACTTTGTGATACATTCTACTTACAAGGAGGTGCTGCCATGTCCATTGCCGGAGATTTGATCCGCGGTCATACGGATGCAATCATTCTCGCACGATTATTGCAGGGCGACAGCTATGGCTATGAAATCAACAAAACCATATCTACCATTTCGTCAGGACGTTTTGAACTGAAGGAAGCCACACTGTACACCGCATTTCGTCGATTGGAAGAAATGGGATATATTGCCTCATACTGGGGCAGCAGCGGCGCAGGTGCCAGAAGACGTTACTACACCATTACCCCCGAAGGTCGTGAAAACTGCCACAAGCTGCTGCTGGAATGGAAAGAAACAAAAGAAATCATGGACAAATTGCTTCAACCGGAGGTACAGTTATGATTGAAGAACTGAAAAAATATATTGATCTTCTGTTCATGGGTACGGAGGATTGTGATGAGGTCAAAGAGGAGATTCTGCAAAATACCATTGATCGTTACGAAGATCTTATTCGACAGGGAAAGTCCCCTCAGGCAGCCTATCGCCTGGCTATTTCCGGCATTGGGGACATTAACGAGATTCTGGGAACCACCGCTGCTCCTGATCAGCCCAAAAAGGAAGATATACCGAAGAATCGTCCCCAGGAAAAACCTGTGTGGAAAAGGGTCCTGCAGGCGCTGGGCGTTTTTCTTTACATAGTGTGTCCTGTTCCCCTCTTTGTTTTGCAAAACGAACTGGGATTGTGCGGACTTCTGGGCATTGTAGCCATTGCAACCGCGTTGATGATCATATCTTCCGGCAAGACATCTTCTTCATCCCACAATGATCAAACCAACGAAACCGGAAACTCCATCGGTAATCTGATTGGTGTGATCGTTCTGGCGGTATATTTGCTTCTGAGTTTCGCCACCGGTGCCTGGTATATTACCTGGATCCTCTTCCCTATTGCCGGATCCATCAAAGGAATCATTACTGCCTTAACGGACAAAAAGGAAAATGTGCTTCTGCGTGTTATCCTTTATGCCATGGCGACCCTCATTCTGTTGGGAATTCTGGGTGTTGGTTTGGGAATCGGAACCCTGACCGCAATTCTGGATGATTTCAACCTGGTCAACATTTTGGATCACTTCGATGGATCCTATGTAACAGGCGACGCTTCTTTCGATCCCAGTGACGTTCGCAACATTCATATAGAGTGGGCGTCCGGCAGCATTACCGTTCTGACCGGTCAGGTAGACAAAGTCTCCATTACCGAGGAACGTCCTTCTTCTGAAAAATACGAAATGGCCTATCACCTTGTTAACGGCACGCTTACTGTCATGTATTCACCGCCAAACTCCCTGTTTGGTTTTAAGGACATCGGCAATAAGCATCTGACCATCACCGTCCCAGAAAACTGGGTCTGTTACGATCTGCAAATGGATGTCGCCTCTGCCGATATCAAAATCAGCAATCTGAGCGGAACTTCCTTTGCCCTGAACAGCGCATCCGGTCGGGCAACCCTTGAAAACTGTAGTTTCCGGAATTTGGATGTGGACACAGCTTCCGGTGATATCCGCTACAGCGGAACCATCGACTCCGTCAGCTGCAACGCTGCCTCCGCAGACCTGAATCTGGTTCTGACCAACACCCCCAAGAACATCGATATGGATTGTGCATCCGGAAATGTGAACATTACCCTCCCCTCTGACACCGGATTTATCATCCGGATGGATAGCTTAAGCGGAAGATACTATTCTGAGTTCCCCACAACCATTTCCGGAAGCGATTACATCTACGGTGACGGAAGATGCGAAATAGAAATGGACAGTCTTTCCGGCGACATCAAAATCTATTCTGCAAAATAATAACAGCGGGCTGCATACCAGCCCGCTGTTATTATTTAGAATTCACCTGCGTGGAACATCACCGCAGAAAGACCGCACAGCGGTGCCGTTTCACAGCGCAGGATCCGGCTTCCAAGGGTACAAATACGAAGTCCCATATCTTTTGCCTGCTGAATTTCAAAAGCCTCAAAACCGCCCTCAGGGCCCGAGAGAAGGCTGACAGAATGGTACTCTCCCCGATCCAGTTCCTGACGAAGTGTCGTGGCCTTTTCGTTCTCATAGAACAGGATCGCTTTATCGGCCTGTACCGCCCGTTCCAGCGCAGCTTTGTACCCGGAAAGCACCACAACCTGAGGAATTCTGCCACGACCGGACTGCTCCGCAGCGGACGCAGCAATTTTCTGCCACCGATCCAGCTTTTTGCGAAGGGATTTTTCATCGGGTCTGGATACGCATCGAGCTGAAGGGAAGGTAACAATCTCATAAGCACCCAATTCTGTGGCCTTTTGAATCACGTGTTCCAGTTTATCCCCCTTGGGGAGAGCCATATAAACACTGACACGAACAGATGCCTCAGACGCAGAATCCATTCTCTCCTGCACACGAAGCATATATTCTCCCTGAGAAACACTTTCAACGATGCATACCGCTTCTGAGCCGCAGCCGTCACACAGTAGCAGCTGCTCCCCTTCTTTCAGCCGAAGGACTTTTGCATGGGATGCATTTTCGCCTGTCAGAACCGGATCATCCATATTCAGTTCCTGAGAGGAGACAAAGAAACGTACCATAGCTGTCACGAACCTTTTCAATCAGTATGTAAGAGAAAATCGGCAACCTTCTTACCGAAGATTGCCGATTCATGGTGCGAGAGATGGGACTCGAACCCACACGGCGTAACCACACGCACCTCAAACGTGCTTGTCTACCATTCCAACACTCTCGCAAGTGCGCTAGAGCATTATAACCCGATACGGAAAATTTGTCAACTCTTTTTTCAATTATTTCCCTTTATCCCAGCGTAAAGTTACCGAATTCCAATTGACCGATCCATCAATATATACGGCATGATCCAAACATTCAACAAACCCGCAGGTCTTATGGGTCAGCAAAGACGGCCTGTTCTTTTTATGAACATGGGAATAGACAGTTCTGTCACAATGCTCAAGTACCCGCCGGATCAGGCAGGAAGCATACCCCATTTTTCGGTATTCAGGGGCGGTTTCCAGACCTTCCAGCAAATAGCCGTCCATATATGGCTCCAACCGCAGGGCGCAGATGTATCTTCCCCGCTCTTCCCAAACCGCATACAAAGCGCCTGGGGTTGTAAAGAAAACCTGAGATAAATAAGAATAGAAATCCTTTTCTACCTGAATGACAGCCTCGTTAATATCCATGGAATCAAATTGATCTTCGGCATTCAGTCGATTACTTTCCGAATACACGTCCATCAAATTCATGAATCGCAGGCCGTTCATAGAATCATACAGTTTCAGCATTTAATCATCCTAATATTCGTGATTTCCCCGATTCAGGGCTATTTTCCACACAATCTTATCATGTGTGGAATCCACCTGTCAAGGATCATCATTTTTTGTTGTATTTTTGTAACAAAGTGTCATATTTTCATAATCACCCAGGAATTCAGCGGCGAAAAGTTCTGTATTTAACAATATTCGACATTGCCCAAAAGCACCCAAAATAAGGTTTTCCGAACTTTTACAGCAAAGTTATGCACAGTGTCCACAGATTTGTCCACAGGCGACAAGCCCGTAAAAATATGTGCTTTTAAGTCATATTCTGTAATTAACAAATATTTTGCGTCAGTTTTTGTCAAATATATTTCTTTGTCAAATGTGAATATCCAATTTTTTAAGACAAAACTTTCATTCATCATTCTATCGCAAAAAGTGCGGGGCGATCAAAACCGCCCCGCACTTCATTACAATGTTTCACCCAAAATGGATTTTGTTGCATATGCATTCAGTTCCATTCCGGCAGTATTGCCGGCCAGGAATTCGAAGTAAGCCTGGGCTCCGATCATTGCCGCATTGTCACCGCAAAGGGAAAGCGGTGGCAGATAAAGCTCTGCGTCAAGTACCTTGGCCGCCGCCTGCAAATCCCGACGGATTCGGGAATTGACAGCCACACAGCCGGCTACAGCCTGCTTCCGCGGACCTGTCTGTTTCATGACCATTACCACCCGAGGAACCAATGTGTCGGATACAGCGGCACAGAAGGCCGCACACAAGCTGTTTACATCCAGCTTTTCCCCTACCTGGTCAGCATGATGAATCAGATTCAGGGCAGCAGTTTTCAGGCCGGAGAAGCTCATATCATAAGGGTTGTTGCCGGGTCTGGACCTGGGCAGTGTGTATTTCCGTTCATCACCTTTGGCAGCAGCACGATCCAAAGCCGCACCGCCCGGATAAGGCATCCCAAGCACCCGGCCAACCTTGTCAAAACACTCGCCTGCAGCATCATCCAAAGTGGTACCGAGAATCTCCATTTTCGTATAGTCTTTTACATGAACGATCATGGTATGACCACCGGACACCACCAGGCAGAGAAAAGGAGGCTTCAAGTCAGGATACGCAATATAGTTGGCCGCAATATGGCCGCGAATATGATGAACGGGAATGAGCGGCTTATCCAGGGCCAGTGCAGCGGCCTTTGCAAAATTCACACCCACCAATACGGCACCGATGAGACCGGGTGCATAGGTAACTGCCACCGCATCGATATTCTTACGGGAAAGAGCGGCTTTTTCCAGCGTCTGGTCTGCAAGACCGAAAATGGCCTCAATATGCTTCCGGGAGGCGATCTCAGGAACCACACCGCCATAGATCCGATGAAGATCCACCTGAGAAGCGATACAATCTGTCAGAACCGTCCTGCCGTCCCGAACGATGGCAACAGCGGTTTCATCGCAGGAAGACTCAACAGCCAGAATATTCAATTGGACCACTCCTTTCTCAGAATCAATGCATCCTCTTTCGGTTTGGAGTAATAATTGGGTCTGCGGCCCACCTGGGAAAAGCCCAGTTTCTCATAAAGCTTTTGGGCCGGCTCATTGGATGCACGTACTTCTAAAGTCAAACTGTACACACCGTTGCTCCCCAGCGCATCCACCAAGGAAATCACCAACTGCTCCGCGATGCCGCATCGTCGGTAGGCAGGAGCAACAGCAATGTTCATCATATCCGCTTCGCCCATAACCGACTGGGAGCCCACATAGCCAACGACCCGTTCACCATCCAAGGCAACCAACCAGAGGGAAAGATCGTTGGTTAGTTCCGAGCGGACAGAGGCTTCATCCCAGGGAGCAGAAAAGCACTGTGCTTCCAGCTGCGCAATGGCGGCCACATGACACTCCTGCATTTTCGTGTAAGCAATCATTTCGCGTCAAACCAGCTCCTTCCCCACTTCGCCTCCGCAACCAACGGAAGGCTCAAAGTGGCTACCTGTTCCATTTCCCGGCTGATAAGAGTTGCTACGTCTTTAGCGATCTCTTCAGGACATTCTACGATCAATTCGTCATGGACCTGAAGCAGCAGCTGCGCCTCGGGGTAAAATGCATTCAGGGCATTTTCAACACGAATCATGGCCAGTTTGATCAGATCTGCAGCGGTCCCCTGAATGGGGGTATTGAGAGCGATTCGCTCGGCCCCCTGGCGAATGTTGAAATTGGCGCTCTTCAGTTCCGGTATATAGCGCTTTCTGCCATAGAGGGTAGTGGTATAGCCTGCCTCACGTGCATCGGAAACCACCTGGGACATATATCGCTTCACGCCGGGGTATTTTTCAAGGTAGCTGGTAATATAGTCCTTGGCTTCATAGCGGGAAACACCGATATCTTCTGCAAGGGAGAACTCCGAAATGCCGTAAACAATGCCAAAATTAACCGCTTTGGCATGGCGCCGCTGAAGGGCACTCACCTGCTCCACAGGCACCCCAAAAACCTGGGATGCCGTTACCGCATGAATGTCCTGCCCGCTGATAAAGGCCTGGCGCATCACTTCATCATCGGCAATATGGGCCAGCACCCGCAGCTCGATCTGGCTGTAGTCTGCGTCAACCAGCACATGACCCTCTTTGGGCACAAACATTCTTCGAATCTCAGCGCCAAGCTCGGTACGAACAGGGATATTCTGCAAATTTGGCTCCGTAGAAGAAAGGCGCCCGGTGGCTGTCACAAGATTCTGGAAGGTGGTTCTGATCCTGCCATCCTCGCAGATCACCTTGGTAAGGCCATCTGCATAGGTGGACTTCAGCTTGGTCAGCATCCGGTAATCCATAATGGCAGAAATGATGGGATGCTTGCCTTTCAGCTTTTCCAGCACATCCGCATTGGTGGAATAACCGGTTTTGGTTTTCTTTACAGGGGGCAAACCCAGCTTCTCAAACAGCAGTTCACCTAACTGCTTGGTGGATTGGATATTGAATACTTCTCCCGAGTATGAGTAAATGAGTGTTTCACAGTCTTTGATCCGTTCCGACAGCATCTGGCCAAACTTCTCAAGCTGCTGACGATGAATAGCAATGCCACGCTTTTCCATACGGTAAAGAACCGTGCAAAGGGGCAGTTCCATTTCAAAATACAGCTTCTCCATCCCTTGGGATGCCAGTTCTTCCCGAAGAACCAAAACAAGGTTCCAAAGCGCTTCCGCACAGGAAGCACTGTCACTTTCCTCAATAGTCACACCAAGATAGTTGGTAGCAAGTTTCGAAATAGGGTAATCTGATTGAGAGGGATTCAGGTCATAGGCAGCCAGGGCCGTATCAAAGGCAATCTTGCCCCATTGGATCCCCAAATCAGACAGGGTATGCATCATGGATTTGGAATCATGGAGGTAGAGGGCCGATGCGTTTTGAATCACAGTTTCCGCCTGTCCAATCTCCATTGGCGTCAATACGCAAACACCCTGTTCCCAGGCAAAGGAAAAGCTGCCGTCTTCCCCAATCCAGAGGGCCAGCACATTGCCGGGTTCCGGGAGTTCCTGAACCCGTGGCAGAGCACTTCCCTTTCGCTCTGTCTTGACAGAAGGGCTCTGTGCGCCTCTGAGGCCATATTTATCGATCAGTTTCACAAACTCCAACCGCACAAACAGCTCATAAAGGGCCGGACGGTTGTAAGGCTGAATCACTGCATCCATAGGCTCAAAATCAATGGGGGCCGTACAGCGGATGGTAGCCAGGTCATAAGAAAGATAGGCATTCTCTCTGCTGTTTTCCAGCTTCTCCCGCAGCTTCGGACGGATAGAAGGATCATCCAAATGCTCATACACACCATCGAGAGAGCCAAATTTCAGCAGCAATTCCGTAGCCGTTTTGGGGCCAACACCCGCAACGCCGGGGATATTATCAGAGCTGTCACCCATCAGCGCCTTCAGATCCACCATTTTAGGCGGATCGAATCCATACTCTTCCCGAAACTTTTCCACGGTATAAAGGGTAGCATTGGTCTGTCCGGGCCTGGAAATCACCAGCTTCACATGGACGTTTTCATCAATCAGCTGCAGGCTGTCCCGGTCGCCGGTAACAATCACGCACTCCCAATCATTGTTGGAGCAAATTCTGGAAACGGTACCGATCACATCGTCTGCTTCCCAGCCCTGGCAGGCATAGATGGGAATATTCATGGCCTGCAGCACCTGCTTCATCACCGGCATCTGCTGGGCCAGCTCTTCGGGCATTCCGTGCCGAGTAGCCTTGTAGCCCTCGTACTTTTCATGGCGGAAAGTGGGCCCGTGCAAATCAAAGGCCACACAGACAGCATCGGGATTTTCTTCCCGCTCCATACGTTCCAGAATGTTCAGAAAGCCAAAGATGGCATTGGTAAACAGACCCTCCCGATTGGTCAGGGCTTTTACCCCATAGAATGCCCGGTTGATGACACTGTTGCCATCGAGAATCAGCAATTTCATACTTTTCTCCACTTGGTACCCTGAGGTGTATCAATGATTTCCACGCCCATGGCCTTCAGCTCATCGCGAATCCGGTCTGCTTCAGCAAAGTTCTTTGCCTTCTTGGCAGCAGTTCTGGCAGCAACCAGGCCATCGATTACAGGATCAGCAGAAGCGGCTGCTTCCTCTTCCTGTTTCTTGCGCAGGTTTTCAGCAGCTTCCAGCAGATTCAGGGAAAGTACCCGGTCAAAGTCCGCAATGGCAGCCAGTTTGGTTGCATCATTGGTCTTATACTTCAGCACATCATACACGGCGGTAATAGCCAGAGAAGTGTTCAGATCACCATTCAGAGCGCCCATGAACTTCTGCTTCATTGCATCGAAAGCAGCCTGATCCACATCGCCACCCTGCTTCAGTGTTGCAATTCTGGCAACCAGCTTATCATAGGCAACGGCAGCATTATCGAGGTTTTCCCAGCTGAACACCAGGTTTCTCCGGTAATGGCTCTGCAAGCAGAACAGACGGTATGCCATGGGATTATATCCCTTCTGCTCCAGAAGGCTGACCGTCAGGAATTCACCCTTGGACTTGGACATCTTACCGCTGTCAGTGTTCAAATGATGTACATGGAACCAGTAATTGCACCACTTGTGGCCCAGATAGCTTTCAGACTGGGCAATTTCGTTGGTATGGTGCGGGAAGGCATTGTCAATGCCGCCTGCATGGATATCCAGGTCCTCACCCAGATACTTCATAGAAATGCCGGAGCATTCAATGTGCCAGCCGGGGTAACCCACGCCCCAGGGAGAATCCCACTTCAGGGCCTGGTCTTCAAACTTGGACTTGGTAAACCACAGGACGAAGTCGTTCTTGTTGCGCTTATTGGGGTCCTCTTCAACGCCTTCACGAACGCCAACAGCCAGATCTTCCTCGTCATGGTCGTTGAACACATAATACTTTGCCAGTTTTGAAGTGTCAAAATAGACATTTCCGCCTGCCACATAGGCATAGCCCTTCTCGATCAAACCGGAAACCATCTGAATAAACTCCGCGATGCAGCCGGTGGCAGGCTGGATGATTTCGGGTTTTTTGATATTCAGCTTATCGCAGTCCGCAAAAAAGGCGTCGGTGTAGAACTGGGCAATCTCCATAACCGACTTGTTTTCCCGCTTGGCGCCCTTGAGCATCTTGTCTTCGCCGGTATCGGCATCGGATGCCAGGTGGCCAACGTCTGTAATATTCATTACGCGCTTCACATGGTAACCCATATAGGTCAGGGTCTTTTCAAGAACGTCCTCCATAATGTAGGTACGCAGATTACCGATGTGGGCAAAATGGTACACCGTGGGGCCACAGGTATACATTTTCACCACATCGGGATTGTTGGGCTGAAACAGCTCCTTTTTATGGGTCAAAGAGTTATACAAATACATATCGATTTCCTCCAATCGTAATCTACAAAAAATCCGCCCCTTGCGCGCAGGCACAAGAGGCGGCAATCATCCGCGGTTCCACTCTCATTTATCACTTTTAATACATTCGCTCCCGGACGCACTTTCAGGGCTTTCCTCTGCAGCGGCTCACAGCCAACGACCACTGCTCTCTGTAGATTCCTGCTTCTTACTCTTTCCGTTCACAGCGATATTTAATTATCTGAATTTTACCACTTGATACAGTCCTTTGTCAAGTTTTCCCTGCCTGTTTTTTGCAAAGACCATTGTCACCAAGGAAATTTTATGCTATATTAATACTAAGAACACATCAAGGAGATCCTATATGAAAAGAAAGCTGTCATTGCTATTATGCATGTTTATGATATTCGTGCTGTTCGGCTGCGATTCCTCCTCTCCCGAAGAATCCAGTACCCAACAAACCGATCCGCCCATTACCACAGTTCCCTCCATACCGGAAACCACAGCCCCCACCACAGTGCCTGAACCCGGCGAAAACGTATACGATGCGCCTCTGCTTTCTATTTCCATGCCCATTGTCACCGAAGACAAAACTGCCGAGAGCAGCGATACTGTAATCTTCAGAAAACGCTTTCAGAATGTATCCCTGACCTTCGACGGAAGCCGTGTCAGCGAAAAGATTATGATCGATCTTCTGAACCGGCTGGATTCTCTAAGCAAAACTGCCGAAGAAGTATATGCTGCCGCACAGAATGATTATAAGGGGCAGGATGATTGGTATCACTATTATACTTCTGTAGTATACGAACCCACCCGTGTAGACCAGACACTTCTGAGTTTTTACGGCACAGAAGAGATATTTGACGGTACTCCCCGATCCAGCACCGTCAACGTTTCCGTTACATACGATCTTTTCACCGGTGAAGAAATCACCTTAAAATCCGTCCTTCGGGAGGATTTCTCTGCAGACACCCTTTGTGAACTGATCGTGGAGGGTCTTTCTGACTATTCCGATGACAGCCTCTTTGAGAACTACGAAAAACTGATCAGTGATATGTTTACCAGAAATGTACCAATGGATTCCTGGTATTTTTCTGAAACAGGCCTTTGTTTTTTCTTTAATCCCTACGAAATTGCACCACTCTCCATGGGTACAGTTCGCTCCGAGGTTCCCTACTCGTATCTTTTGGGAATTTTGAAAGAACGATACTTCCCCAATGAAGATATTCTCTATTCCGGAACCATTAGCGCAGCCCCCATTGATCTCTCCTCCCCCACCGCGTTGGAGACCGTTAATCGCTTCACGGAGCTGAAAATTGGGGACGATGCAGGACAGATTCTTCTCCAAAGTATCGGGTCTGTTACGGATGTTCGGATATATACCGGTTCTATGGGCTCTGACGGACAGACCTTTTATAAAGGTACTGCCATTTTTGCCGGTGAAGGTCTTGGACCCAATGACGGCATTGTTATCCATCTTGGTTCCAATCTCAACTCCAACACCCTTGCTGTAGAATACCGCTCCAACGGACAAACCAACCTGATGCTCATCCATCTGAACGATGACGGAACCGCATTCACACAGGAATAAGCTCAAAAGAACCTCCGCTTCCTGGGCGGAGGTTCTTTT
>JAZSLC010000230.1:0-9057 GCA_045535175.1 Faecousia sp.
GATGTTGTCGGACTCGACCAGAGGATTGTAAGTGCCGATCTCTTCGATGCAGCGGCCATCACGGGGAGAACGAGAGTCAGCAACAACGATACGGTAGAAAGGAGCCTTCTTAGCACCCATTCTTCTCAGTCTGATCTTAACCATGAGATTCACCTCCAAAAATCTTTCTTAATCTATATCGGAAAGCAATTTGCTTTCAGCGAACAAATAATTGTTTGGCAGTCCATTAGAAACCCGGGAATCCGCCGCCAAAACCGCCCATACCTTTCATGCGCTTGAGTTTTCTGCCCATTCCCTTACCGGAGAGCTGTTTGATCATTGCGCGCATTTGCTCAAAGGATTTCAATATGCGATTGACATCCTCTACCTTCACACCGGCACCGGCAGCAATTCTGCGTTTCCGACTGGCTGCGATAATATTCGGATTCTCTCGCTCCTTGGGGGTCATAGAAAGAATGATTGCTTCCGTTCTGGACATTGCCTTCTCATCCACATTCACATTCTTCAATCCGGCACCACCGGGAAGATTTGCCAAAATATCCTGCATGGGACCCATAGACTTCAGTTGGACTAATTGATCATAGAAGTCCTGAAGGGTAAAACGGTTGGAGCGAAGCCGTTCCTCCATCTCCTGGGCCTTCTTCTGATCAAAAGCGCGCTCTGCCTTTTCAATCAGGGAAAGTACGTCGCCCATGCCCAGGATCCGGGAAGCCATACGATCGGGATGGAAGGGCTCAATGTCCTCCAGCTTTTCGCCCATGCCGGCGAACTTAATGGGCTTACCGGTAATGGCACGAACCGACAGCGCAGCACCGCCTCTGGCATCGCCATCCAGCTTACTGAGCATGACGGAGTCAATATCCAGCCACTCATTAAAGCTCTGAGCCGCATTCACAGCGTCCTGACCGGTCATGGCGTCCACAACCAGCATAATCTCACTGGGATTGACGGTGGCCTTGATGTTCTTCAGCTCTTCCATCAGAGCCTCGTCCACGTGAAGACGTCCGGCAGTATCCAGGAACACCATGTCGTGTCCTCGCTGACGGGCGAAAGATACAGCCTCTTTGGCGATGGTCACAGGGTCAGTCTGACCCATCTCAAAAACAGGAATTCCCAGCTTTTCACCGCAAACCTTCAGCTGCGTAATGGCGGCAGGACGGTAAATATCGCAGGCGACCAGCAAAGGATTCTTGCCCTGGCGCTTCATAAGACCGGCAAGCTTGGAACCGTTGGTGGTTTTACCGGCACCCTGAAGGCCCACCAACATCACAACCGTGGGGCCATTGGGGTTGGTGGCAATGTGCTTCGCCTCGGAGCCCATCAGTTTTGTCAGCTCTTCGTTGACGATCTTGACAATCATCTGAGCAGGAGTCAAGGATTCCAGCACATCCGCGCCTACACAACGTTCGGTTACGGATTTGATAAAGTCTTTAACAACCTTATAGCTGACGTCCGCTTCCAGCAGTGCCATACGGATCTCACGCATGGCCTCCTTCACATCGGACTCTTTCAGTCTGCCCTTACCACGAAGCTTTTTGAAGGCCGCGGATATCTTTTCAGTTAAACCTTCAAATGCCATTCATTACTCCTCCAAAGAAGATACAATCGCGAAAATCTTATGGGCACTTTCGGCTACAGCAGGATCCGAATACCCGATCAATGTGCAGGCCAGACCAGCAATCTCTGCTGCCGCTCTCCGACATTTCAGATCACGACCGACACAGCCGGTCTTCGCTTCCATATTCCGAAGCAATGCTTCTGCGCGATTCAGATTGTCATGAACTCCCTGCCGGCTTACCCCCAGTTCCTGAGCGATTTCCGCCAAAGAGAGATCCTGATTGTATCGCAGATCAAAACATTGTTTCTGACGCTCAGTAAGCAAATCGCCATAATAGTCAAATAACAGCGTCAATTCCAAAGTTTCCATGCAGCGCCTCCCGTGTCAAGTCTTATCCCTTGACACCTCAGAGAGTATACACCATAAGTCGCACTTTGTCAAGTACTTTCACTTGACAAAGGATCATTATTTTATGCGATACCACCGCTTCGTTTCTTCAACGCAAATAAACCCCAGATTTCTGTAAAGCGCCACTGCTTTATGATTTTCCGACGCAACCGTCAAATTAATCTCATCCTCAAAGGTACCGTGAACAAGAGCTTTCACAACATCCGCTCCGGCTCCTTTTTGAACAGATGCCACCCACAGAAGTTCCCCTTCCCCAATCAGGCCCGTACCAAGAAGCAATCCCTGCCGGTGGACAAAGTATCCTTCATTTTCCTCCAACAGCTTTTTACATTCTTTCTCAGATAGCCACGCACCGTTGGGAATCCGGATGCTTTTTTCGTTATAGATGGATCGCCATCGATCCATGGTATTCTCATCTACAGGCCAGAGGGCTGCATCCGTTTCGTCAAGACTATCCCTGAGGCACCGCATTTTCCAAATTGCAGTGTAGAAAGGATACTCTTCAAGGCATTGATGGCCGCAGGCATAGACTTCCTCTGCCCCAACCGCAATGCAAAAGTCCAAACATTCTTTCAGAAGGTCCTTTCCCTGCAGGGCCGATTGCAGCGTAATATAGGCACGTTTTGTATAGGGCACCTCACGAAGTACCAGACTTGCTACACCATATTCTGTGGTAAAAACGGGAAAATCTTTCACCATGCTCACCTCCCTCCGGGACTTGTTTTATCATATAGGGCAAACGGCTGAAAGTCAAACACATTTCTTGTGGAAATTCCACATCGATTTGACTTCAAAATCACTCGCTTTGTATTTCTCCGCCAAAACTTCGTGCGCAATCGGATTCGCAGTAAATTTCACTTGATTTTGCGAAAAGAATATGTATAATGTAGAACTTGTAAGCACGAAAGGAGGTGCATCCCATGAAGAAGATCATCTGCAAGAGAGAATACGATACCGAAACCGCAACTCTGATCAAGAAGTGCACCTTCGGTTACTTTGGTGATCCCGCCGGCTACGAGGAAATTCTGTTCCAGACTCCCGAGGGTCTGTACTTTGTGTATGGTGACGGCGGCGAGAATTCTCCTTACCCCGAAGAGACCATTCAGCGTCTGGCAAAGAACAAGGTCAAGGAGTGGCTGGCCTCCCACGAGTAATACGTATCTCTTGAAGCGACTGCATCACGCAGTCGCTTTTTCGTACGACCGTAACCTTGACAAATATGGTATGATAATCATGGTGATTTATTGATATGAAACGTATTGTTCCAATAATTTTGATATTTTCCATACTCTGCCTTTGTGG
This sequence comes from Faecousia sp., assembly GCA_045535175.1. GTDB lineage: Bacteria > Bacillota > Clostridia > Oscillospirales > Oscillospiraceae > Faecousia. The sequence continues at coordinate 3,269 of JAZSLC010000230.1, forward strand.
ATGCAGCCAAAATAACAGTGTTCAGGTAGCTGCTACCACAATGCCGGTCTATGATTTTGCAAACCGTATTTGCGAGGGAACAGGGATCCGGGTCACGCGCCTTATCACAGAAAATGTATCCTGTCTGCACGACTATACCCTGCAAACCGGCCAGATGCGCGCCATTGAAAGTGCTGATCTTGTGCTGATCAACGGAGCCGGTTTGGAAGACTTCATGGAAGATGCATTGGAGAAGGCCTCTGTTGTGGTGGATGCTTCCCATGGCCTGGAACTGGAGAGCGGCCATGTTCACGAACATGACCACGATCACGGCCATGTCCATGAAGAAGACCCACACATCTGGCTTTCTCCCAATAACGCCAAACTCATGGCCGAAAACATTTGCCGGGGCCTGTCTTCCCGATATCCTCAGTTGGAGGCTCAGTTTCAGAGTAATCTTAACGCCCTTCTTGCGGACCTGGATGCGCTGCAGGCCTATGGCGAAGAAAAGCTGGCTTCCCTGTCTAGCCGTGATCTGATCACATTCCACGACGGCTTTACCTACTTGGCTGAAAGTTTTGATCTGCACATTATAAAGGCCATTGAAGAAGAATCCGGTTCTGAAGCTTCCGCAAAAGAACTGGTCGAAATGATTACATTGGTGCAGGAGCATCATCTAACGGCCATTTTCACCGAAACAAACGGTTCTGTATCGGCTGCCGGGATTATTTCCAGCGAAACAAGCATTCCAATCTATGCCCTGGACATGGCTATGGCTGGGGATTCCTACTTTGAAAGTATGTATCACAACATTGACACCTTGTGGGAGGCACTGCAATGATTCGAAAACCTCATAGCAAAGATTGCGGCGAATCCTGCTGCCTCCGGGTGCAAGGGTTATCCGTTAAAGCCGGAAGTACTGTCATTCTGGATGACGTTAGTATGCACGTGCACTGCGGCGAATTGGTTGCCCTGATCGGTCCTAATGGCGCGGGAAAGAGTACGTTTATTAAAACTATTCTGGGACAAATGGAATACGATGGCGTTGTAAGTTTCTCTGCTCCCGGTATGCGTCATAGAAGGCCTCCTAAAATCGGTTACGTTCCTCAGAGTCCCAATTTCGATCCCGGTGAATGTGTCAGCGTAGCCGACCTGTTTGCCTGCTGTATGTCCAAACGGCCTGCCTTTCTGGGTCTTTCCAAGTCCATGCTGCAGAAAGTCAGAGAATGTCTTTCCCGAGTTCACGGTGAGAGCCTGATTCACAAGCGCATCGGTGCCCTTTCCGGAGGTGAACTGCAGCGCGTTCTGCTGGCTCTTGCACTGGAACCTCTTCCAAACATTTTGATTCTGGATGAGCCCCTTTCCGGCGTGGACGTGGAAGGCGTCACGGACCTCATGGATATGCTGGATGAGATCCGCAAGAAATATGATCTTTCCATTCTTATGACCACCCACGATTTCGGTACTCTGGAACGGTATGCAGATCAGGTGATCCTGATCGACGGTAAAATCCTTGCCCAGGGTGATCCTGCAAGTGTTCTCGCCTCTGATGCATTCGGTCAGGTCTTTCATGGGAAAGGAGGTTCCCAATGACACTTTGGTATAATCTTTGGGAAGCACTGCCCTTTGAGATGTTCCATTGGAATTTCATGTGCAACGCCCTCTTGGCCATCATTTTAATGGCGCCTCTGTTTGGCCTTTGTTCCACCATGATCGTAACCGGTCGCATGAGCTTTTTCTCGGATGCACTGGGCCACTCTGCCTTTACCGGAATCGCCATCGGATGCCTTTGTGGAGTCAACGGCCCCACCTGGGTTGCGGTTCTGTTCGCCGTTGGTTTTTCTGTGCTGTTCAGCATTGTCAAAAGCCGCTCCAACCAGGCTGCCGATACCATCATCGGCGTTTTTTCCAGCGCAGCTGTAGCGCTGGGTATCTTCATCGCCACACTGGGCGGAGGCAGCTTCACAAAATACAACCGCTACCTGATCGGAGATGTACTCTCCATCACTCCTCTTCAGATCGGCTTGCTGGCTCTGGCACTTTTGGGTGTAACAGTATTCTGGATTCTCTTTTCCAACAAACTGACTTTGTCCTCCATTCACCCCCAGCTGGCTTCTTCCCGCGGGATTTCGGTACCTCTGCTCCAGGGTATTTTCACTGCTGCAATTGCAGTGGTGGTGACGCTGGCCATTTCCTGGGTGGGTCTGCTGATTCTGAACTCTCTGCTGGTGCTGCCTGCCGCATCTGCCAGAAATATTTCCAAAAACCTTCGCCAGTACCACGGCTTCAGCATTCTGTTTGCCTTTACGGCAGGTATCATCGGTCTGGTGCTGTCTTACTATCTTGGCGCTTCCTCAGGTGCAGCCATCAGCCTTGTTCTAGCGCTGATTTTTGCCGTTACCTTTGTTTTCAGAAAGGTCAGGGGTTAAACTATGGAGATACGAATCGAGCCCATCGCCCACATGAAAAGCGATTTTCCCACAAAGTTCGGTATTCCCAGACAGAGCGGTTTGGTGAGCGAATTGCGCTCCACGATAATTTTCGAGCCAAAGTACCGCAATGCCGATGCATTGCGGGGAATTGAAGGATTCTCCCACCTGTGGATCATCTGGCATTTTTCCGAAGCGGTGCGGGAGGAATGGTCCCCCACAGTTCGTCCCCCCAGATTGGGCGGCAACACCCGGCTGGGCGTTTTTGCAACCCGCTCTCCATTCCGCCCCAATTCTCTGGGACTCTCCTGTGTGCGGCTGCTGGGTGTTGAGCAGACGGAAGAATTCGGCTGTGTTATCCATGTAGCCGGTGCAGACCTGATGGACGGAACACCCATCTTTGATGTCAAGCCCTATATCCCCTACTCTGACGCCCATCCGGAAGCTCTCGGGGGCTTTACGGATCAGGCTGACCCGTTTTTACTGGAAGTAGATTTCCCGGATCATCTGCTGAAACTGCTTCCCAAAGACAAGCAAGCAGCTGCCATCGGCGTTTTGAGTCACGACCCAAGACCATCTTACCAAAAGTCCCAAAACAGAGTTTACGGCCTCAGTTTTGCCGGTTTTGATCTTCGTTTTTCTGTCCGCGAAAACATATTAACCGTGTTGGAAGTTCAAAAAATCCCATAAAAAGTGGCATTCAGGAATTCCTGAATGCCACTTTTTTAATAATTCAGAATAAAGCTTACTTAAAATACTTCACCGCAGACTCGAACATCCGGATGTCATAATTGCCGGGAACGTTTCGATAAAGACTATCACCAATTCTCTCACTGTGACCCATCTTACCGAACACACGACCGTCGGGAGAAGTAATGCCCTCGATGGCAAAAATAGAACCATTGGGGTTGAATGCAGTATCCATGGTGGGCTCACCGTTCAGGTCCACATATTGGGTTGCGATCTGACCGTTGGCTGCCAGCTGCTTCACCAGCTCCTGGGAAGCAAAGAAGCGGCCCTCGCCATGGGAGATGGGAACATTGACAATGTCACCCACATTCATCAGGCTCAGCCAGGGAGACTTGACGGAAGCGATACGGGTATGGACAATACGGCTCTGGTGACGGCCGATAGTGTTATAAGTCAGGGTGGGACAGTTCTCATCGGTATCAATGATCTTTCCGAAGGGAACCAGACCCAGCTTTACAAGTGCCTGGAAACCGTTACAAATACCGCACATCAGACCGTCCCTGTCATTCAGCAGGCTGTGAACAGCTTCTTTCACCTCGGGATTGCGGAAGAAAGCAGTAATAAACTTAGCGGATCCGTCGGGCTCATCACCGCCGGAGAATCCACCGGGGATAAAGATCATCTGGCTTTCTCCAATCTTACCGGCAACGGTTTCAACACTGCGGGCGACATCATCCGCGGTCAGGTTCCGAATTACCACAATCTCCGGCACACCGCCGGCAGCCATAACAGCCCGGGCAGAGTCAAACTCACAGTTTGTACCAGGGAATACAGGAATCAGAACCTTGGGCTTTGCCACCTTGACAGCGGGGGCCAGGTTGGACTTACCGCAGAAATCGAGGTTGGGAATGGGATCCGCAGAAACAGCAGTCTTGGTGGGATATACATCCTCCAGAACACCGGCATGAATCTGGTACAGTTCATCAACGGAAACTGCATCCTCTTCAAGAGCCACAACAGCATCTTCTGTGGTCACACCGATCTTCATAACGCCGGGAATCTCCACATCCTCGGTAAGCTCGGCCACGATAAAGCCATAAAGAGGCAGATGCCAGTTTTCGCCAAGCTGAGCGCAGGAACGGAAACCGATGAAATTACCGAAGGACATTTTCATGACGGCTTCGCCGATACCATGTTCCACAGCCCAGGCAGACTTGACTTTTCCTGCCAGATGCAATGCATGGAACTGCTCCCAATTACTCTTAAGGCTCTCAGCAGTTTCATCAACGGCACCAAACAGGTACACAGGATTTCCGGGAGCCTTAAATTCAGGGCTCAGCACCAGATTCTTGTCAATGGGGGCAATTGCAAAGGAAATAAGGGTGGGCGGTACATCCCGATCCAGGAAAGTACCGGACATGGAGTCCTTACCACCGATGGCGGCAGCACCCAGTTCCAGCTGGGCATCCATGGCACCAAGCAGGGCGGCAAAAGGCTTGCCCCAACGGGCATTCTCATTTCTCAGTTTTTCAAAGAACTCCTGCAGTGTCAGGTAGGCAAGCTTATAATCAGCACCGGCTGCAACAAGCTTCGCAACAGAGTTATATACAGCAGCATGAGCACCGGTATAAGGATCGATGCTCATATGATCGGGGTCGCAGCCCCAGGCAAACAAGCTGGCCTGATCGGTCTTCTGACCGGGCAGCACCGGCAGAACGGCAGCCATAGCCTGGGCAGGAGTCAGCTGCTTCTTGCCGCCGAAGGGCATCAGCACGCTGCCTGCGCCGATGGTAGCATCGAAACGTTCCACCAGGCCTCTCTGGCTGGCGGTCTTCAAATCGCCTGCCATCTCCCGCAGAGAGCCGTACAGCGCCTTGCTGAGCGCGGAAAGGTCCTTAGGGGTGACATACACATTGCTGTGCTTCACGGCACCGTTGGTATCCAGGAAAGCTCTGGAGAGGTTTGCAATCTCTCTTCCCTTCCAGGTCATCACCATTCTGGGAGACTCAGTCACCACGGCAACCCGGTAAGCTTCCAGGTTTTCGTTCTCAGCGGCAGCAATGAAGGCATCTGCATCTTCGGCAGCAACCACTACCGCCATGCGCTCCTGGGATTCGGAGATGGCCAGTTCGGTGCCATCAAGGCCTTCATATTTCTTGCGGACAGCATCCAGGTCGATGCGAAGGCCTTCAGCCAGTTCACCGATGGCAACGGAAACGCCGCCGGCACCGAAGTCATTGCAGCGCTTAATGAGCCGAGTCACTGCAGGATCCCGGAACAGCCGCTGAATCTTCCGCTCTTCGGGTGCATTACCCTTCTGCACTTCGGAAGCCATAGTGGTCAGGGACTTCATATTGTGGCTCTTGGAGGAGCCAGTAGCACCACCGATACCGTCACGGCCGGTTCTGCCACCAAGAAGAACGATCACATCACCGGCAGCAGGCCGTTCCCGTCTGACATTGACGGCAGGGGCAGCAGCAACCACAGCGCCACATTCCAGGCGCTTGGCAACGTAACCATCGTGATACAGCTCCGCAACATGACCGGTTGCAAGACCGATCTGATTGCCGTAGGAAGAGTAACCCGCAGCAGCGGTCTGGCAAAGCTTACGCTGGGGAAGCTTGCCCGGAACAGTTTCATGGAGAGGCACTCTGGGGTCACCGGCACCGGTCACACGCATGGCCTGATGTA
>JAZSLC010000004.1:0-11368 GCA_045535175.1 Faecousia sp.
ACGCCAAGATGGCCTGCGATCAGGGCCTCATCGGCCTCTCCTGCACCAACACCAACGCCATCATGGTCCCCACCTACGGCCGCATGGCCATGCTGGGCACCAACCCCATTGCCGTTGCCATGCCCGCAGAGCCCTATCCCTTCTTCTTTGACGCCTCCACCACCGTGGTGACCCGGGGCAAGCTGGAAGTCTACAACAAGAAGGGTGAGCCCCTCCATGACGGCTGGGCCCTGGACAAGGACGGCCATCCCTCCAACGACGCCGCAGACGTGCTGGACAACATCGCTGCCAAGAAGGGCGGCGGCATCATGCCTCTGGGCGGCAGCACCGAAGACACCGGCAGCCACAAGGGCTACGGCTGGGCCATGGTCTGCGAGCTGTTCTCCTCCATCCTCTCCCTGGGCACCACCTCCGACAAGACCGGCACCGGCGGCAAGGGCGGCATCTGCCATGGTTTCATGGTCATCAACCCCGCCATCTTCGGCGATCCCGCTGATATCAAGGCCCACCTGTCCGCATACCTGGAGGCCCTGCGCAATTCCCCCAAGGCCGAGGGCCAGCCCCGGATCTACACCCACGGTGAAAAGGAAGTGGAAGCCGAGAAGCGCCTGATGGAAAACGGCATTCCCGTCAACGACAACACCATGGTGGAAGTCTACGAGATGTGCAGCTACCTGGATATGGACTTCTCCAAGTACTTCGGCAGCTACGTTCCCGAACGCTCCGCAGGCTTCAAGTCCCCCGAAACCTTCAAACCCACCACCTAATAAGGCAAAAGGGCTGTTGCAAAGCATGGTTTTGCAACAGCCCTCAGCATATGAAACACCCCTAAACCGTTCAGTCCGTTTACGGTTCAGGGGTGTTTCTTGTAATTACATTGGAAAAGAAACCGTTATCTCAAACATCTCACGAAGACAATCTCGCATTGCCCTCAGAGCTTTTCAAATTCCCCATGTACAAACAACGTATAATCTTCCGGTGTATAATGGGGTACAAACGGATAGAAATGGATTCTTTTGGGTGCGTTTATGTGGGCATAGGCCGAGTAAACAAATTCCGGAAGGCAAATGGGATCCGCCAGGGCAAGACAGAAATCAGTGGGTACCTTCAAAAAAGATACGATGTTGTTGATGTCAAAATAAGTCAGGGTATCAAACGCCGCATCGGTATATTCCGGGTAACGTCTCAAAAAATCGTTGGCGGCAGAAAAGACACCCGTTCCCAGCTCAGTGCGTCTGTGCAAACAACTGTAGCTCGGCTCTGAAACGTAGCATTTTTTAGAAAGGCCGCTGAATGCCGAAGCCACAATGGAGAGGGCACCGCCCTGGCTTTGTCCAAAGGTTACAATACGGGAAGCATCCACTTCCGGCATCATCGCGATCACATCCATTGCACGAACCGCATCCAGATATATGTTCTTCATGTAAAAACCATCTTTGTTTATCAGATCTCTGGACATGAGAGAACCTTTGGTGTCTCCGATTTCGTATTCCGCTTTGTCAACTGTGGTTCCCCCCTGTGAACGTACGTCAATTTCAAAGCAGCAGACACCGGTAGACATCACGTCATGATAGATCCGTTTGCACGCACCGCCTCCATGAAAATAGGCAACGCAGGGCAGTTTTTCGTTTTTCCGTCCTGCAGGAACTGTGAATAATGCATCCACAACGGTTCTGTCATGGGTCGAATAAGATATTTTATACGTTAAGAAGGTCTTTTCGTAGGGTGTATTCAGCTTTTCTCTCTTGATCGTTACAGGATTTGCCCGCAGCGCCAGTATTTGTTTTTCCCAGAATTCTTCAAAATCCGGTTTCTTATTTTGCGCAATAATACGTCCTGCGAGCAGGCTTTCTTTATTCTGACAGTACTCCATATTATCTCCCCCCGAAGTATATTTCTACAGCTAAATCACAATGTCTCACAAAACTTTTTCATACGGGCCATGGCTTTTTTGATATTTTCGGTGCTGGCGGTGTAGCAGATCCGAATGAAGCCTTCGCCGCAGGCTCCAAAGGCGCTGCCGGGAATACAGACCACCCCGGCCTCCTCCAGCAGCCGGTTGCAGAACTCCACACTGGTAAGACCAAAGGCCCGGATGTCCGGGAACAGGTAGAACGCACCCTTGGGCTCCGAACATTTCATGCCGGGAATGGCTTTCAAACCCTCAATGGCCACCAGTCTTCTCTCCCGGAACACTTCCGTCAGCTCCCTGGCCAGTTCGGGATGTTCCAGGGCATAAACCGCTGCCATCTGGCTTGCTGCGTTGACACAGGAGTTGAAATTCTCCTGAAGCAGGGTCATCTTATGTACAATGGCTTCCGGTCCTGCCACGAAGCCCACCCGCCAGCCGGTCATGGCATAGGACTTGGAGAAGCTGTTGACCACCACGGTCCGCTCCCGCATACCGGGAAGCTCCGAAATGGAAAGGGGCTCTGCATCCTCATAAAGCAGGGTGCCGTAAACCTCATCGGAAATCACCAGCAGATCCAGCTCCCGGGCCAGTGCCGCAATCTCCTCCAGTTCCTGCCGGGTCATCACATAGCCGGTGGGGTTATTGGGAGAATTGATCAGCAGAGCCTTGGTTTTGCCGGGATGATAATACTTGCGGATATCATCGGCCTTCAAAGCAAAACCACTTTCAGCCGTGGTGGGCACCTGCACCGGTACACCGCCGCAATACCGGATTTGCGCCGCATAATTGAGCCACTGGGGATCCTGAATCAGCACCTCATCCCCCTCGCTGAGAATGACCAGCATCAAGGTGGACAGGCCGCCCATACCCCCGTTGGTAACAATGATCTCCTGGGGCTGATACAGACCGGGAGTGGCAAAGGCATGATCGGAAATGGCCTGACGCAGCACGGGAAGTCCTGCGTTGGGGGTATAGTGGGTGTAGCCGCTGCACAGGGCCTGGGCGCCAGCCTTGCAGACCGGTTCCGGGGTATGCATATCCGGTTCTCCAATGCCCAGACTGATGACGTCTGTCATTTTGTTGGCCTTGTCAAACATGGCCCGGATGGCCCCCTGCTGAAGATTCCTTGCGCGCTGATTCAGTCTGCTTTCTGCGTTCATAATCGTTCTCCCTTTTCAGTTTTTATGGACTTATGATAAAATAACCCCTGATTCCGGCTCCGGTCGCCTGTTTCCAGATCAAAATCAGCCCCTTGGTATTTCGGAATTATTATATTTTACAGCCCATATCTTTTCAACATTCCCCCCTATTTTTCATCAATTCTAAACTATTTTGTGTTATTTCTCTTTTTTTGCTCCCAAAACCCCTCAAAACGTCGGGGGGGTAACGCTGTGTAGCCGCTTGTTCCCACGAAAAAACGTCAGTATATTGAATTTTTCTCTTGCAATCTGCATAGTTTGTGGTACAATCTAGATTATTCCAAAGCAAGGAGTGATTATCCATGTCTTACAAACGAATTCTTACCATCCAGGACATTTCCTGTGTAGGCCAATGCAGCCTGACGGTGGCCCTGCCCATTCTATCTGCCTGCGGCCTGGAAACCGCCGTCCTTCCCTCTTCCGTATTGTCCACCCATACGGCCGGCTTTACCGGCTTTACCTTCCGGGACCTGACCGATGATATGGCCCCCATCCGGGACCACTGGAAAAAAGAAAATATCCAATTCCGGGCCGTCTATACCGGCTATCTGGGCAGCACCCGGCAGATTGACCTGGTGGCCAGCATCATGGATACCAACGGCAGCGAAGATTGCCTGAAGATCGTGGACCCTGCCATGGCCGACAACGGAAAGCTCTATCCCGCCTTTGACCAGGCCTTTGTGGAGGCCATGAAAACCCTCTGTGCCAAGGCAGACTATGTGCTGCCCAATATCACCGAAGCCAGTTTTCTTACCGGCCTTCCCTACCGGACCGAGTATGATCGCAGCTACATCGACGAGCTCCTGTCCGGCCTCAGCGCTCTGGGCTGCCGCAATGTGATTCTCACCGGCGTCAGCTATCAGAAAGGCAGAACCGGCATTGTGGTGTACCAGGAAGGCGTTTACAGCTATTATGAGCACGAAATGCTCCCCAATTCCTGTCACGGCACCGGTGACATTTACGCCTCCGCCTTCGTGGGCAGCCTGATGCGGGGCAAGACCGCTTATGAAGCCGCCGGTATTGCCGCCCAGTACACCCTGGCCTGCATCCGTGCCACCGCAAAGGAAGAAGGCCATTGGTACGGCGCTGTGTTCGAGCCCGTACTGGGTAATCTCATCGACCTTCTGAAATAACAAAAAACGCGCTTGCGATCATCTCGCAAGCGCGTTTTCTTATTCGGTAACCATTCTGTATTCGATACTGGTTACGAAATCATTCTGGATCAGAATTACCAGCATCATACCATCGCCGATATAGGCATACTGAGCCCCGTCAATCTGACAATCCTGACCGTAGAGTTCCGTTACTCTGGAAATATCATCGCCCAGATACAGGCCCTCTGTGGTAGGGGTGTTTGCATCCACAAGGAAGATGCTGTAAATCACGGGGCCGGTACCATCATCAAAAGCCGTCAATTCAAAGGTCTGATAGTTATAAACCTTGTCAGTGCCCTCAAAGGCACAGCTGGGCACCTCATACACAAAGGCAGCCTCAGGAAGAGCAGCCGCGTCAAAAGCTGCACCGGGAATCAGTTCCTGATTCTCAAAAACGAAGGCGTAGCTGACGGAATTCGGAGCAGTAGTAGTGGTAGCAGGGTCAGTCTGGACCGCTCCGGTAGTCTCGGTGGAGCCGGGAGTGGCATCCTGAGTGGCCTCCGGCGCCTTGGTGGTATTGTCCGCCGGTTTTTCCTGGCAGGCGCTCAAACTCAGGGTTAAAACCAGTACCAGAATCAGGGCGATCAGTTTCTTCATAATGTTCATTCCTTTCTCTATTTCCGGGAAGCTTCCTCGTAGCGCTCCAGCAATTCGCTATACTGGGCAGCAATCTCGGGGTCATCCCGGTGATCCGCACATCCGTGGGCATCTGCCAGAATATCCGCAAAATAATCCGACAGTTTGGTGGCACCGGAAAGATTCAAGTGCAATCCGGCATCGTATGTATCGGTGCTGAAATCCAGTCCGATGGCATCTGCATGTTCTTTCAGATTGTAGTAGGCAAGTCCATGCGCCCGGGCAAACTCGGAGATCTGGCTGTCATATTCGTCGTACCAGTGAGGAAACTGGCTGGGCGCTTTGATCAGAATCAATTCGATCCCATTCTCCTTACACAGTTCTGCCATTTTCTCCAGATACTCATAGCAGACATCTCCAAAGGTATAGTCCGGAAGAGGCCGCTTGGCGGGAAGATGCTCCAGCGGAACCACGGAAGTATTCATCTGGTATCCGTTGAAAGTATTCTTTTTAGATTTGAAAAAATACTCCAAATCCTCCGCCGTCAGCTCATCAAACCGGGCATGGTAGCGCATAATAGGGAATACATACGAAAGAAAGTCCTCTTCTTCCGTCATGGAAGCAGTGATGATTCCCACTTTTTCAGCGGACCAGCGCATTTTGTCAATAGTCAGCCGGTGATATGCTTCGCTGACAGGCTCGCTGTACCGCATGGCATTCACATTGAACACCACAACCTTGGGAATCTCATAGCGCAGTGTTTCCTTCAGCACATAGTAGGACTGCCAGACCAGTTGCTGAGAGGTTCCCCGCACATAGGCCGTGATCCCTCTTTGGCGGTACAGTTCCACAGGAGAAAAGTTGGCATAGACCTCACAGTCACCGATAAAAATCACATCGTGGCCGCCGGCCTCGTTATAGTACTGGGAAATAAAGCTGCCTTCTTCCAGATCCGTCATGTACTTCGGCTCCAAAAGCCGGGTCACAAGGCCAAGAACCGCAGCGAAAGCCAACAGAACCGCCAGCACCGACAGTACGCTTCTGAGTTTTTGATGTTTTTCCATAGCACCCTCCCTCAGAAAGAACTGTAAATAAAGGCCTGGGCATCAAAGCCGATGCCATACATACCGAATACCAACACCAGAAGTCCCAGGCTGCAGATCAGGGCAGTTTTGGCAGCCGCAGGAAGTGAACCATACCACGCAGTCAAGCGCTTGCGGAACACATCGCAGCACCAAAGAACCAACGCAGCTACCGCAAGAACGATCCAATCGCCCCCCGTCAGTCCCAATTTTCCGATCCCCGCCACGAATGCGGCACCGTTGAACTGGGTAAAAACAGATGCGACCATTTTCAGAGCTGTCACAGTATCGGGCCAGACAAAAAAGGACCACAGCAGCGACACAGCCAGGAACATCAGCACCCGGTTGAGGGCCTTCCATTTGGTTTTGAATTTCTCACCGCAGGCCACAAAGAGGCCGTTCAAGGCACCCCACAGCAAATAGTGAGCCCCGTGCCACAGGCCGGACACCAAAAAGGTAATGACCAGATTCAGGAGCTTACGGAGCTTTCCCTTCCGGTTTCCGCCCAAGGGGATATAAATATACTCCCGAAGCCAACCTCCCAGGGTCATATGCCAGCGGCGCCAGAACTCCCGGAAGGATTCCGCAAAATAAGGCACATCGAAGTTTTCGCTGAGAGGCACCCCAAAAATGCCGGAGATACCCAGCACCATATCAATGCCTCCGGAAAAATCAGCATAAAGCTGCACCGAGTAGAGGAGCATGGCACTCAGAGCAAAGAGGCCCCGGTACTGCTCTGTATCGGCAGCAATGGCAGAAGTAATCACACCAATACGGGCAGCGATCACCAGTTTTTTGAAAGCACCCCAAAGAATCCGCGCTGCCCCGTTCCAGAAACACTCCCAGGAGGGTGTACGACGGCGGAACCGCTGGGGGTCATAGCGCTCAATGGGGCCCAGGTACATATAGGGAAGATATGTAACATACAGGGCATAGCGGAACAGGTTCTGCTCCGGCTGGATCTTCTCCCGATACACGTCCACGTTATAGGAAATGATCCGCAGTGCAAAATAGGAGATGCCCATGGGCGCCAGAAGTCCCAGCGCCGTATAAGGCTCCAATTTGATCATCACCAACATCAGCGCATTCAGCCCCACGCTGATCCTCATAACCCACCTATGCTTTGGGGTCAGCTTGCCGGCGATCCAGCTGACAAGGGTTGCGCCGGCCAGATAGAGGAATCCCGGCAGTCCATAGCCTAAATAAACCAGCAGACCAGCCGCAAAAATCAGTACATCCATCATCATAGGCATCATTCACAGGCGGGCCACTGGGTGGTATCCCAGGTTCTGCCACTGAGGGTCTCCAGACGCTGTGCATCATCCATAAACATGTACTTGCTATGAAGTGCACTGGGTGTCGCATCAATGTGCTTCCAGCCGCCATCCACGCTGACAATCAGCCAGTAATGGCTCCGGTCTGTGACCCAAATCAGTTGGGTGGTGTAGCCATGATAGTCCAAAAGCCGCTGCAGGCACAGGGCATGGACATAGCAGTTACCGATGCGATTGGTAAAACCGTACCACACCGGATCATCGCCGCCCCAGTTGGTGTTGTAGTAGATATTGCCCAGAACATAGTTTCGGATGCTCTGGATGGTAGTTCCGCACTTGGCTGCATGCTCCGCCACCAGTGCATTGGTATCCTCAGCGTCATGGGCCACGGTGACTTTCCGACGGTAGGTAGCAGAGTTTCCGGAACGGTCAGTGGCGGTATAAATCACATAGTAGGTTCCTGCGTTACCAACGCGCACACGGCTGGCATCATAAGTAAAGCGAATCTCTCCATCCTTACTGTCAAAAGCGGTCACACCGGCAGTGTAATCCGGCTCGGAATGCTTGGGAATATCCATATCCGTCAGGCCGTTGATCCAGGGCGCAGTCAGGTCATATGCCACAGTCAAGGTTACTTCCACCCGTGTGGTATTGCCGCTGGGGTCTTTGGCTTCGATAACAATGGGGAAGGTTCCCGAAGTCTTACCACTGATATCTCCCTCCAGCGTTGTGGTTACATCATTGGAGGCATCGGAAACCGAGACCAGGAAGCTTTCCAGCGTCAGCTGGGTTCCCTGCTCCACCGCCAGGCTCTTGGCTTCCAATTCCGGTGCCACCGTGTCTTCGATGGTAACATTACAGGTACAGACCTTGCCGCCGTCCGCACTGGTAACGGTATAGACACCTGCGGGGGAGGCGTTCAGCTGTTCAATCACAGCTGCATCCACCAGTTCTGCGCCCTTTTCGGGGTTAAGCAGCACATCCTGCACAGTAATCTCGGTACCAAGTTCCACCGTAATGCGCTCTTTCAGCCATGTGTAGCTGATGGTGCACTCGCCCGTGGTCTTGTTACCGCTTTCGTCCATAACTACCACCGTAACGGTCTGGTCATCATAGCCGTTGCGCTGCCCCAGTTCCCCATCAAAGGCAATGGTCACAGGCGCCAGATCCTCCCAGGACTCCACAAACATATCCACGGTAATCTCATCGTCCACCGTAACGGATACATTGCGGAATACCGCCTTCGGCGCCACAGTATCCTGGATGGTCAGTGTTACGATCTCCACACGGCCCAGATGATCCATTTTCAGCGAATGAGAACCTGTCTTTGTCAGGTCCAACTGACTGGGATCGGTCACAAAGGACGCCCAGTCCATTCTGGTATCATCCATCAGGAAGGCCTGCAGTTGGGGCATTTCACTGCCCAATTCGATGGTCACATCCTTGAACTTGGGAATCCGGTACCACCGGATAAACAAGCCGGTTCCCGCCAGCAGGATCAGCAGCAGCAAGATCAGGGTAATCTTAACCCATATACTTTTGAAAAAATTCTTCATATTTCTCTTTACTCCTTAGGCTCCTCGCTTTCCGGCATAACTACATAGCCGTTAGCATCAAATGTATACTCCACCTTGTTGATGGTGACAGTACGGTCCATATAGTAGGTTCCGTTGCTTCTGCGATAACGCCAGCCAAAGTCATTGGCCATCCAGCATTCGGGAGTCACACCCTCCCACATTGCGGTCAGGCCCAAATCCCTGAGGGCCTCATTATCCTGGAAGTGCCACCATTCAGAGGACAACCCGCCAAAACCGGCACTGAGCATGATTTCGCTTAGCTTTTTGGCCTCCTTGTTATTCTTCTCCAGTTCGGAATAGTGGCTCAGATCATGCATTGCCGACTGCATTTCCAGCTCCTTGCGGGTCCAAAGCTCTTCCAGTGTCAGATCCAAAGCCACACCGAAATTATGCCGGGACCCGTAGCCGGCAATGAAAAAGCCAATTCCCAGTCGTCCATTGTCGGTCATCAGGTATTCATAGGTCAGATAATCGATGGGCTCCGTTACTTCTCCGTTCAGGGCAGGATCCGACTCTGTACCTTTAATGGGGACGTCCGGCATATCCTTGGCCGGCTTTTCGGTCCAGGTCTCCTCGGGAATCAACTCAGGAAGCATCTCCTTGCAGGCATCCCGCAGGAAGTTACTGGTTTTTCCGGGGCGATAGGTATCATATATCAGGATCCGATAGCCCTTCTCCCGGGCCGTAAAGGCTGCTTTCTCCAGCTTTTTGGCAGTGGGATACAGCAGCGGCACCAGATAGCTTCCATCCCACTGGCGTATTTTTTCATAGCCCGGGATCAGTTCCCCGGTCACCTCATCAATAGGATAGTCATGGACGGTATAGATGGCTTCATCGCTGTTGGTGATGCTGTAGCTGACCAGATCTCCCATATACTCCGGCAGGTTGATCATACAATAATTTCCATCAATATAGCCAAATTCATCTCCCAGCCGGATCAGGAACAGCCCGTCTTCTTCATCCAGAACGCAGAACGCGACACCTGTCTTGGCTGTACCCAGGGTTTCGGTTTTGCTTGTATCTTTGTACACGCTCAGATCCTTGGTGGGCCACACAGTGGAGTAGATCAGCGAAGCTCCGGTCTGCACCTCGGTTTCGGCAGGGACAGCGGGAAACTCGCTGTCCGGCAGAGGCTGTCCGCCCTTAGCCACCACCCGATATTGGAAGGTAGAGTAGCGTTCCAGATGACCGGTTTTATAGATCCGTTCCTCATCCCGGGCAATCTTTGCCACGGTATCCCATTCCATGCGGTATTTGCTGAATTTCTGGACCTCATAATACTCGCCCTTGGTTTCATTCCAGGTCAGGGTGTATTGGTTATGGCCCTCATCAACGGTTTCCAGTTCCAGTTCGGTCCCCAGCAGATCTTCCCGAATCAACTGGAAGCCTTCTGCGCTGATTCCTTCAAAGTACAGATCATCCCGCTGCAGGTATGTAGAAAAAGAGAAGGTATAGGTCTGCTCATAGGTGGGCATAGGGAAATCCTTCCCGTCTCCAAACAGCAGCGTCCGATGGTTTTGATCCATTTCCAGATGCCAAACCTGACCGTCATCGCGGGCCACCTTGATCCTCACCACCTGATGGGGCAGAAGATTGAAATTCAGATCCAATCGATCTTCATCCGGATCCACATCCCAAGTAAGGCTATCCACCGTAGGTGCTGCAAAACTGCCCCGAATCACCAGATCGTTGTCACCTACCCGAACCTTTTCTTCCAACAGGGTCTTGTAATAGGTCCAGGACCGCACCCGAACCATCAGCTCCCCGTCACCGGGCAGTTCTTCCAGTACACACTGGGAACTATCGGTGATCTTTTGGCTGAAAAACGGGCTTTCCTCCCCCATCCTCCAAATTGTCAGTTCATAATAGTCTGCCTGCTCACTTTTGGGCCACTGCATCAAAACAGAGCCACCATTGCGCAACGTCAAAGTCAGTTTCCCGTCTGTGGGCATGGTATTGCGGGCAGCTTCATAAGGTGCAATGAATCCATAGTAATACACCACACCGGCTGCTATCGCCAGAAATGCCAGGCAAACAAGAATAATCATTAACACCTTAAGCCAACGCAAGCTGCTCTTGCGGCGAACTCTCTTTTTCACAGGCTCATTGGTAACTGCCCCGGATTCAGGAATGATATCTTCTTTGTCTTCCATAATCACCCTTCTCTCTCAGCAAATTAAAACAGTGTCTCATTTGATCTCCTGCTCCAGTTCGTCAAACAGGGGGCTGTCAAAAAACTGACGAATGCTTATCTCCAACCCATCACAAAGCTTTTGAATAGACACCACACCCGGGTTTTGACTTTTTTCATTCAGCATGCTGTAGATGGTGGAAGGCGAAACACCGGACACAGCGGCCAGCGCGTTGATTGCTATCTTCCGCTCATCGCACAGTTCCAGAATGCGCATTGCAACCGCCTCCTTGGCATTCACTTACGCATCCCCCCCTTGTAAAGCTTTTATTCTAAGTGTACCCGAATTTACGATAAATCGTATGGGATATATCGCGATTTTGGAATAATCTTCCGTTTTTTCCTCCAAATATCATATTTATCATCATCTTTATCGCCAATAGGGCAAAAAATCCCCCGTTTC
>JAZSLC010000002.1:0-13211 GCA_045535175.1 Faecousia sp.
CCGCCAAATTGCATACCCAGGTTGGAAACAGTAATCATTTCGTTCTCCTTACTCTCATGTTTTCATGTCAATACTTAAAAGTGCCCTCGGCACATAGCTATACAGCATAACTATATCATAAACTTGTGAATAAAGGAAGAACTTTTTTCGCCGGGGGTTGCTTTTTGGGGAAAATTTGGTATAATGTTAGCACTCAAACAAAAGGAGTGCTAACATTATGCGCAAAAAGCAATTCAAAGCCGAATCCAAGCGGCTGCTGGATCTGATGATCCATTCCATCTACACCAACAAGGAGATCTTCCTCCGGGAAATCATCTCCAACGCCAGCGACGCCATGGACAAGCTGGCCTACATTGCCCTCACCGATGAGCAGGTGGGCCTGGACCGGGAAAATCTGACCATCACCATCACCCGGGACGAAGAAAAGCGGACCCTCACCGTTTCCGACAACGGCGTGGGCATGAACGAAGCAGAGCTGGCCGAGAACCTGGGCACCATCTGCAAGTCCGGCTCCCTCAGCTTCAAGGAGAACATGGAAGAGACTGAGGACATCGACATCATCGGTCAGTTCGGCGTGGGCTTCTACTCCGCCTTCATGGTCTGCTCCAACCTGACCGTCATCTCCCGCAAGTACGGGGAGGACACCGCCTGGAAGTGGACCTCCGACGGGGCTTCCGGCTACACCATTGAGCCGGCGGAGCGGTCCCTGCCCGGTACCGACATTATTATGACCCTCAAGGAGGACAGCGAGGAGGCGGAGTATTCTCAGTATCTTCAGGAGGACACCCTCCGGGAGCTGGTGAAGAAGTATTCCGACTACATCCGCTACCCCATCCGCATGGAGGTCACCAAGACCCGGAAGAACGAGACCACCAACGAATACGAAACCTACACCGAGGTGGAGACCCTCAACTCCATGGTGCCCCTGTGGCACCGGGCCAAGGCCGATGTGACCGAGGCAGAGTACAACGCCTTCTACCGGGAGAAGTTCTTCGACTACAACAAGCCCCTGCGGGTGATCCATTTCAGCGTGGAGGGTACCGTGTCCTTCAAGGCCCTGCTGTACATTCCCGCAAAGGTCCCCTTCGACTTTAACACCCGGGAGTTTGAGAAGGGTCTGCAGCTCTACTCCTCCGGCGTGATGATTATGGAAAACTGCTCCGACCTGCTGCCTGAGCATTTCCGGTTCGTCCGGGGCGTGGTGGACAGCCAGGACCTGAGCCTGAACATCAGCCGGGAGATGCTCCAGCACGACCGGCAGCTGAGCGTCATCGCCAAAAACATCGCCCGGAAGATCAAAGCCGAGCTGACCAACCTGCTGAAAAACGACCGGGAGGCCTTCGAGGGCTTCTACGGTGCCTTCAGCCGGCAGCTGAAGTACGCCGTGGCCGCTGATTACGGCGTCAACAAGGATGCCACCCAGGATCTGCTGCTGTTCCCCAGCGCCAAAGAGGGCAAGCTCATTACCCTGAAAGAGTATGTGGAGGCCATGGCCGAGGGTCAGGAGAAGATCTACTTCATTGCCGGCGAGAATCCCGACCGGCTCCGGAAGCTGCCCCAGGTCCAGACCCTGGCCAAAAAGGGCTACGATGTGCTGCTCTTTACCGACGAGGTGGACGAGTTCCTGCCCCAGAGCCTGATGACCTACCTGGAAAAGCCCTTCTGCAACGCCGCCACCGAGGATCTGGGCCTGCAGACCGAGGAGGAGAAGAAGGAGCTGGACGCCAAGGCCGAAGAGCTGAAGGGCATCCTGACCTTCGTGCAGGAGACCTTGGGGGATGCCGTAAAGGAAGTGCGGCTGTCTTCTGATCTGGGGGATCATCCGGTGTCCATGGTGCCCGATATGGGCCTCAGCTTTGAGATGGAGAAGTATATGAAGCGGGTGAACCCGGAGATGGCCGTCAGCGTGGGCCGGATCCTGGTGCTGAACCCGGAGCATCCTGCCGTGAAGGCCATGATTGCCGCCGTCACCACCGATATCGTCAAAGCCAGGGACTACGCCCGGCTCCTGTGCTGCCAGGCACAGCTGCTGGCGGATCTGCCCCTGGAGGACCCGGTGGAGTACACCCAGCTGGTCTGCCGGCTGATGCAGTAAGGTATGGAGATTCTCTATTCGGACCGGGCCCTGGCGGTCTGCATCAAGCCTGTGGGGCTGGATTCGGAGCAGGAACTGCCGGCGGCCCTGGCTGAGCAGCTGGGGGGCACCTTCTACCCCATCCACCGGCTGGACCGGAATGTGGGGGGCGTGATGATCTTCGGCCGCACCAAGGAGGCTGCCGCGGCTCTCAGCCGGGCGGTCCAGGACGGAAGTCTCGTCAAAGAGTATGTGGCCCTGGTGCACGGCTGTCCTCCCCCGGAGGGGGACTGGGAGGACCTGCTGTTTAAGGACAGCAGCAAAAACAAAGTTTATGTGGTAAAAAGGGAGCGAAAAGGGGTCAAAAAGGCCCGTCTTTCTTACATTCGTCAGGGAGATTCCGAGCCGGCGGCGGTGCGGGTGCGGCTGTACACCGGCCGCAGCCATCAGATCCGGGTCCAGTTCGCCAGCCGGGGGTTTCCCCTGGTGGGGGACCACAAGTACGGCTCCCGGGACGAGGCCGCCGCCCCCATGCTGTTCTGCTGCTGCCTGACGGTGCCCTGGAAGGGGCAGGTGCGGCGGTTTGAGGCCCTGCCGGAGTGGTTTCCCCGGGGCTGAGGGGAATTTTCGGCAATCCTGACAAAAACGGGGCCGCAAGTTTTACGTCCCTTCATATTTGCTTAACAGAATTCCCCTACCGCGCTTAATACCTTGGGGGTATAATGAAAGTACAAAGCGGGGTTGCGTACGGTTTTTTCATTTTTCTTTCCTCTTCTCCTGAAAGAATCCGGTGCCATTGGGGCACCGGATTCTTTTTGGGCCGCAGTGCGGCCGGACAATTCGTGCATAGGTTGGTGGGGGTCGTTACGCGTTAGCCCTGCTCGGTTCGTTACGTTTCCGTACCGTGCGTCAGGGGGTCTGTAGTCGCTACCCACCTGCGCCGCTCGGTTCGATCCGTGATCCCATGAGGACCGCCCGGGAGGTCGGTCCCTACAGGGGCGTTTGCGGTCATGTCGTAGGGGCGACCTTTGGTCGCCCGCCACGTCCCGGTTTCCAACACCTTTCGGTCATGTCCGTAGGGACGCCTCTCCTGAGGCGTCCGAAACGACCGCTTTGGTCTTGCGGTATCACGCATCGATAACCCCCCGTGATCTTACGATGGTTTTTCCGACGTATTTCAACATTTCGAAACGCCGCACTTCCGGACGCCTCAGAGAGGCGTCCCTACGAGAAACCTGGCAGGTTTTTCCGTGGTACCGGCGCATCTGTAGCCAAATACGCAGAAGATCCTTCGGCTCCGCTGCGCTGCGCTCAGGATGACGCACGTTTTTTATCGTTGGGGCGTTTCACCAATTGTCCATTGTCCATCGCCTGTGTGGGAGAATCTGAAACTTTTGGGGAAAATATTTTAGAAAAAGGCTTGACTTTTCCATTTCCCTGTTATATAATAGCGAAGCTGTTTGAAATTCGCTGCTATAGCTCAGCCGGTAGAGCGCATCCTTGGTAAGGATGAGGTCGCCAGTTCAAATCTGGCTAGCAGCTCCACAAAAAGTCCTAGAGCCCCAACGGGTTTTAGGATTTTTCTTTTTATATAAAACCCGCCCCGATGACCAAATGGCGACCATTTGGCGACCGGAGCGGGATTTTTTTATTTTTAAGCCTGTTTTGCAAGCAGATTTTCCAGAGCTGTGACCGCCTTACGATCACTCTCCTGAAGTGCATGAGCATAGATGTTCATGGTGGTGGAGGTCTGTGCATGACCCAAGCGGCTGGAAACTGTTTTAAGATCCTGCTTGCTTGCGATCAGCAGTGTGGCGGAGGTGTGCCGCAGCCCGTGGAACGGGATCAGCGGCAGCTGTTTTTCCGGGGCTTTGTCCACATTGTAGCGGCGGATGATATCCTGCATAGCCTGATATGGTGTGGAGTAATTCATCATCTTGCCATTATCCTGAGTGAACACCCAATCATTCCCCTGCCAGTAATCGCCCACATAGAGACGGTATCTCAACTGCTCGGCGTGCAGCTTCCGGAGCCGTTCTGAAAGCGAACGAGGAATTGACACCGTTCTGTGGGAAGTTTTCGTTTTGGGCGACTTGATCACCGGCTTGCCATCCACCAATGTGACAGACTTTGACACCCGGACAACATCCGTCGCCAGATCAATGTCTGACCATTGGAGAGCCAGCAACTCGCCCTTGCGCAATCCGGTGTAGACCGCCAGATTAAACAATACCCGAAGCTGTTCCGGCACACTCTTGGTCGTTTCGTAGTCTCCCACCGTGTACGGAGTTCCGGTGTCATCCACTCTTTTATGGCCTTTGATCTTCACAGTGTAGGGCTGCTCGATGTAGTGCAGGAAAGTATTCGTCTGCTCTGGCGTGAAGAACTTCAGCTTTTCGGCGGTAGATTCACCCCGCAGGCGCACCTTGTCGCAAGGATTCCGGTCGATGATCTCCCACTCCGCAGCCGTCCGCAGAATAGAGGATATCACATTCCGTGTCTTTGCGATCGTCCCCTTGCTGTAGCCACCGGGCTTTCCGTCTTTTCTTGCCCCATTCTGCGCCAGAGACACAAAGAACGCATTGATGTTATGAGGCTTCAGCTCCGACAGCTTCAGATGCCCCAACGCAGGCAGAATCTTCTCTTCCAGCTCGCTGCGGTATGCGTTGACCGTGGCGGGCTGTAATTTTTGCTCCGCATACTCCACAAGCCATCGATCTGCGAATTCCTTCAGGGTGATCTTGCGACCGTCCATAGCCGCACCGCTGAGGATCTTCCGCTCAAAATCCCGTGCGAATTCCTCCACAGCCTTTTCCCGCTTCTTAGGTGTCAGCGAGGGATCGGGCGTAAAGGTGGTGGTCTCCCGGAGTTTTCTGCCGTATATATCCCGCCCGGTGCTGACAGTAATCTGGTAGCTGCCATTCCGTTCTCTAATCGATGCCATCTTGATTCCCCCATTTTGCAACCGCCTTATACTTATCTATCAAGGCCTGTTCAAGAATATCTGCAATTTTAGAACAATGGAATTCGAGTGCTTCTCTACCAGAAAGACTTACGTATCCATGTTTTCGCTGATAACTTTCCCAAAATGCCAATTCCTCAACAGACACATCTTCGGAAGCTAAACGATCATGCGTAGAACGCGGCGCCGGTACATCAATACAAGTTTTCATTAAGACGTAATGTATCATAGCTTTAGATTCAAGAATAAGTCTTAGAAAATCGTTCGCCATTTCAAGATATGCTGACGCTGGGTAAGACTGCAACGCTTCAAGCAAACGGACATTTTCTTCGGAAAGGCCGGTTCGAGAAATGACCCCCTGAGTATCCACATCAGGCGTCATTACCCTAGTCAGTCCAAGAAGGTAATCAGCAGAGACATCGAAATGCTTTGCAAAAGCAATAACAGTAGCACAATCCGGGGCGCGTAATATTGTCCCAGACTCTTTTCCGTTGATATACTCAGATATTGCTGATTGACTGATTCCAGTTTCAGCAGCAAGCTGAGTTTTGTTCATTCCCCTGCTGTGCATGAGATCTTCAAGCCTTTCACCAAAGGTAAGTCCGTCCGCTCCTTTTTGAAGCCATTCTTTTTTTGCCATAATGTATGTCCTCCATATCTGTATAAAGAAGTAACGACATCTAGCTATCCGCACAAAATATTTCTTCATCAAAATACTATGTCCATCTCTATCTTTATGATATAATATGCGTAGACAGATTTCAAGTCTTATTTTTATCTTAATTCGGAAGTGGAGGTCTTTTTATGGATGGATACGAGAAGAAGCTGGCAGCAGATGCCCGTAATGCTTACGCCAGAGAGTGGCGGGCAAAGAATCCGGACAAGGTGAGGAAAAACAATGCGAATTATTGGCTCCGCAGAGCTAATAAGGCAGCATCTTCAAAGAAAGCGGACGGGTCGCAGAAAGAGGAGGTGGTTTGATGCGGAAGGTATGCACGATCAGGGAGGCCGTCCAGAGAGCAAAAGCCGATGGGATGTGTGTTTCCGAATACTCATTGAGAGCATGGATACGCAACGGGAAGATTCCGGTGCGTAATGTGGGAACAAAGGCACTTCTGTTCTATCCGAACCTCATTCGTTTCCTGCAATGCGAGGACGGAGCGGATAATGTGCCCATCTCCACAGCGGAAGCACCCGGAATCCGCCGGGCGGATATGTGAGGTGATTGGAATGAAGATGAGAGTTCGAGATTCTCTGCCTTACGGCAGGGTGAATGCGATCCCGGCAAAGTTTCTTGCTGAGGCGTTGGGATTTCCAAGTGATCGGGAACTGCGTAAGCAGATCGAGCGAGAACGGGCTGCCGGTGCGGTGATTCTTTCCGACTGCCACCGTGGCGGGTATTATCTGAGCGATGATCCGGAGGAGCTACGGCGGTTTACACGGACATTAAACGCCAGAGCAAAGAATACCGCCAAGGCGGCACAATCGGCACAGAAGGCTCTGGATGCCTCCACGGGGCAAGAAAGCATCGAGGGGTGGTACGATGGCTGAGAAAGAAAAGAGACCCGCATGGTTCAAACTATGGCTCAATCAAAAGCCGTTGATTGATGCCGTTCCAGACGATGCGGTCGGAAAGGCTTTCAAGGCAGTATACCACTATTTTGAGACGAGGGAACTGCCAGAGCTGGATTCTCTATCTGGAGCTGTATTCGCCGTGCTTAAATCCCAGGCGGATGAGGCAATCAAGGATTATAATCTTTCTGTGGAAGCGGGAAAAGCCGGGGCAAATATCAGATGGGGTAAGGGAGACCATAAAAGTGACAGCCCCCCTATAGACCCCCTACCCCACCCTATAGGGGGGCATGGAGAAGATAGAAGAAAGAATATAGAAGTTAATAATATATTATGTTCCAAAGCAATACAGCTTTTGAACGATTTGGCTGGAAGTAGCTTTCGCCCCACCACCAAAGCCACGCAGAGATTGATCGCCGCCAGAGAAAAAGAGAACTATAGCTGGGAAGATTTCGAAGCTGTAATCCGCCATCAATGCAGCTTATGGAGCAAAGACGATCGGATGCGTAAATACCTTCGTCCTGAAACTCTGTTTGGAACGAAGTTTGAGGCTTATCTGTCAGATGCCAAGCGGAACGAACCGAAACAGGAAGCGGAGTATGTACTCGCTCCCCTGGCAGATCCGTGGGAAGTAGCAATGAGGGAGGGAGCCAATCATGCCTAACCATCAGACAGCAGAATACGCTGTGATCGGCTGTGTGTTGATTGATGAGAGATGCTTCCCGGTGGTGCGTGAAATTCTTCCCACGGCTGAGCCCTTCTCGAATGGGAACTGCCGCCGGACTTATGAAACCATCTGCGCCTTGGCGGATGGGCAAAAGCCGATCGATCCCGTTACAGTATCGCACGCAACCGGATTGGAACACGAATTCTTTGAGAAGTGCATGGAAATCGCCCCAACCTGCGCAGGAGCTGCGGAGTATGCCTCCATCGTCAAAGAAGGTCATAAACGGAGGCAGCTTTATGAAATCGGCGAAAAACTCCATACAGGCGCTTTTTGTCACGATACGGATGCGGATCACATTCTGGCGAATGCCCGAGCTGCGCTGGATGCTTTGGCTCGTTCCGAGGGATATTGTTCCGTAAAATCCCCCAATGAAAGCCTGATGGATTTTCTTCAATTCCGGGCGGATGTGAACGAGGGGAAGCGGCAAACCGTAACATCGGGCTTTCCGTCGCTGGACGGAGTCCTGGGAGGTTTTGCTCCCGGAGGCCTATACATAATTGCGGCCCGTCCGGGCGTTGGCAAGTCTGCTCTTGGCATTGCTATGGCCGATATGCTGGCAAAGAAGACCCGTGTTCTCTATGTCAGCTTGGAAATGACGGTGGAGGAATTAAACGCCCGGCGTGTGGCAGCCTTCACTGACACCCCGTGTAGCACCAAAAATCTTCTTTTCGACAAAAGCACAGAGGCGGAGGACACAGCGGTCATTAACGCCTGCGGCGTGTTGGCGCAAAGGCAACTGCATATTTCGGCAACATCCCAAATGACTGTATCGGAGCTAGGTATCCATGCCCAAAATGTCATGGCAAATGTGGTCATCGTGGATTACCTGGGCTTACTTGCCGGAGAAAATCCCAAAGCCAGTGAATATGAGCGGATTACGCAGGTGTCCGGAGATCTGAAACGAATGGCGAAACGGCTGAATTGCGTGGTGCTGGCACTATGCCAGTTGAACCGGGAATCTGTCAATAGTCCGGGATCAAGCAACGAACCAAAGCTGTCACAGCTTCGATCATCCGGTGCCATTGAGCAGGATGCGGATGGCGTTCTTCTGCTGCATCGCCCGGAGTACGGACAACAGAACATAGAGCGAGATCCAACAGCTCCGCAGTCGTTTTTTGTGAACATAGCGAAGAACCGCCACGGAAGGACAGGAATGATTGAGCTCAAATGGTATGCACAAAAGAATCGCTTTGAGGATCGAGGTGGAAGATGGACAGTAAAATCATGGATCTGATCCAGAAGGAGATCAGCAAACTGCCGGTTGACCGGAACAGCAAGTACAGCTTCAGGCACTACAATGAGGCGAAACAGCAGCTGTGCGAAAAGTATCCCGGTCATGAGGAAGGCGAACACATCGCCAAGGAACTTGCCAAGAAATTCGGCATTTAAGTTCCTGAAGACCATACTGGCCGCACCAACAAAATGCCAACAAAACACCAACAAAAGGCCGACAAAAAACTCAGCTTTCCGCCGGAATCGGAAGGCTGAGTCCTGTAAATGGATCGTGCTATAGATTTATTATACAGGGAGGCTTTGCTGATGTCAAATAATCCGCAGATTTGCCCCTATCTTTTGAGGGTAAAGCGGCAACTCATTACTTGTGAAGGTGTCGAAGACGGCTGCCAAATCAACCAAGGCTTTTCCGGCACCGCAGATTGCTCTGCACACTATAGCCGGTATTGCTCCGGGGAATATCATCGCTGTCATGTGGCTACGCTCCTGAACCGCATATATAGACGATACGATGACAGCCCCTGCCCCAACAACGCCGGGGTGGAATGTCTGCATAAGGATGGGTGCGCCCGGTGCGGCTGGAATCCTGAGGTGGCACAGCAGCGCTTACAGGCATTTCTCTCGCAATTCTCCATGCAACCGGGCAGAGCCGATACCGAACAAAACCCTATCAAAACCACATCAAAAATGTGACAAAAGTGGGGCAAAAAGAGAGCCGTAGTTTCGTGCTTTGATGATACTCACGCAGACAAAACACAGACCAAACACGGACAAAATACGCACACTTTTGAGAAATGGAAACGGAATCGGCTGCGCTCAATGCGCCCAGGGTTTCAACACCCCGTTACCGATTCCGCTACCAGTATATCTGAATTGCTTGGTCTTGTCAACGGGTTTATCTCAGAGCATTTCAGGCGCAAACCCACAGCAAAACCCGCACAGACCAGAAATGATCCGTGCGGACTTTCTGTTTATACTACGATGCCTTGGATTGCGTTATCATAAAGGAAGTCTTTCAGTGCTTCGCTGTCTCCGGTGTTGTAGTAGTCCAGAAGAAGGGCATTAAACTGCTCCATGTGCTTGTCCGTGATCGTCAGGAAACCAACACCGGCAGAAATCAGGATCTTGTTTGCCAATGTCATACTGGTGCGCTTGTTTCCGTCCCAGAAGAACTGACCTCTTGCACCCCACACAAACGCCTCCAGAGCCTTTGCTGTGGCGGTAGTGTCTGCGGCCAGTATTCCCTGCAGGTCGGCGCTGACAGCCTCTGGAGACGGCACAGGCGGCAGATAGTCCGTGCCGGAGATCATCACGGAGCCGGTGCGCAGCTTGCCCCATTCCAGAGCCTCACCCCGTGCGATATAGTCATTGATCTTGCAAAGGTACGAAAGATTGACGGGCTGATCCATAGACCCCAGAAGGAACTGCCATGCATCACGCATATTGAGTATAGCCTGAATGTCAGAAAGCTGCACACTTGGAACATTTACGCCCTGAAGAATCGTTTTCGTTTGGGGGAATGTGACCGCCCGATTCTCCATCCGCATACCGCAGTAAACATTTTCGTCCCACTTCTTTTTCGCCAGAAACAGGCTCTGCTCCGGTGTCATGTGGAATTTATCTGCATAATACTTCATTCTGCTACCTCCTGATCTTGCTTCTCCCCATCAATACATGATAAGACAAATTCACGCAAAACGGCGTTGCTTGTCTTGCCGTGTGCTTCACAATAGGCCTTGAATCTTTCGGCCTGCTCTTTCTTAACTCTGCAAGCAAGGCTTGCTATGTTTTCCTTGTGATACTTCGCAGAGGCTTTCTTCTGCGCATCAGTAGTAGGCATATCGCCACCCCCTTTGTCCTATAGTATATCACAATCCGATATGGTTGACCATATACATTTTTGCCAAAATATATGGTTAACCTTTGTGCATTATCCCATCTTGATATATGGTTAACCATATATTATACTGTAGTCATAAGGCAAACCCGCCACCCACAAAGGAGGAAATGCAATGGTCAAAGCAAACGAACTGCAGCCGGGAGATATGATCCGCACAGAGATCTATAGCTTCCTGTGGAAGCGCAAGGTTCCCGCCACAGCGCTGGTAATCAGTATCCGGGAGTTCAGCGGGAGCTACAGCATCATGGCAAAAGCATTCGACGGAATCCGGGAAAGGATCGTCGATGTGTTTGTAAGAAACGGAGAGCTGATTGAAAGGAGTATTACCCAATGAAGTACAACCTATCCAAGATCATGCGCAAAGCATGGGAGATCTTCCGTAAGCTGCGGATCGCCTTTTCTGAATGTCTGCACCGGGCATGGGTCGCAGCCAAGGCGGAGCCGGTGAATGCTGAACGAATCGCCCGGGCAAAGGCCGCCGCCGGAATCACCGAAGAAACCAACACTTGGAGCGGGTGGCGGGAGAGAGGCTACGAAGTACGCCACGGAAGCAAAGCCCTGTTCGGTGTGGATTTGATCCACGCATCCAAGGGTGACGGAGAGATCTACAAAGCCCGATTCTTTGGCCTGTCTCAGGTTCAGCCCATTGGAGCATAAAGAAAGGCCCTTGCATCACCGCCGACCAAAGCACGATGCAAAGAGCCCAACACCAACCCACCAAGGGGAGTCCCCTTCATTATAGGCCGCCTCCCCTCCTAAGTCAACAAAAACGGAGGAATTATCATGACAACAAAGCAAGAGCTGATGGATTACATCAGAAGCCTAACCCCGGAGCAAGAGCAACGGATGATTACCCGGCTTGCTCTTCTGAAGAGATGCCTAACCATTACGGATGCTCAGGCAATCTATACGGACACACTGATCTGCAAGCTGTTTGGAAAGTGAGGGGCAAGGCATGACACAGAACGAGATAGAACTGATCCGCCTGATTCGAGAGAGCGCAGATCCCGCCAAAACATTGGTGATGGCTGCGGACATAATGCAGCGGCTGATCAATGGCGATGATATACAGAGCATTGCAGCAAGCTATGGGCTGATAATGACCGCCACCGGCAACTTTGTGAAGGCATAAACCAAATAGAGAATCCGCCGTGCTTCGCTATCGTTACCTTTGAAGCTACGGCGGTTTTTTGCATTTGTGAGACGGATCATGATATGATTTCTACAGGAAAGGAGGTGTGAAGAATGCCTATCATTGTTGACCGCAAAACGGGAGAAATCATCAGTATGCCAGAGATCAGCGAGGAACAGAGGCAGCTGGCGTGGGAAATTATTGTCCGTGAATGGTGCAAAAGATATCTTGCAGAAAGTACCAATATGGCGCAAGAAACAGAGAAAAAGGAGTGATTCAACAATGCCACGAATTAGACAAAAAGCAAAAGAATATGCCGTGGCGGATTTTCAGCAGGAGATCCGTCGGCAGCAGGGATATCACAATCTGATGTCCGTTAGAGCTCTGGCAAAAGCTATAGAGGTTCCCCATACAACGCTGAACCCCAAACTAAAGGAGCCTCACAAGCTAACTGTAGCGGAAATTCAAAAATTGGTATCGGTGTTACATCCTGATATCGGAATTCTTCTGACCCTCTTGGGATATAGCAAACAGGAAATCGAAAAGTATTTTAAGAACTGCAGCAAGGGCTGCATTCGCTGAAGCTAGAATATGGCGACCATTTGGCGACCCAAGATAAAAAACGGTCGCCAAACCTTCACCACGATATAACACCAAAAATCCAGAAAGTCGTTGCGGCGCAACAACTTTTCGCACTTCACAAAACGGCGCAAGACGGCAAAAATGCCATTGGTAAGGATGAGGTCGCCAGTTCAAATCTGGCTAGCAGCTCCAAGAAAAAGCCTAGAGCCCCAACGGGTTTTAGGCTTTTCTTATTTCCTTTTCCACCACCCCATTGTGGCAAAACCAAGACCAAAACCAAGACCTTTATATAACAAAACACCCCCTCCGTGGATGGTTGGTCCACAGAGGGGGTGTTTTCATACTTTTAATTACTTTTTGATGTAGTCTTTCAGCCGGGAAAACAGAGATGTAAATTTGTCCCAGCCGAACATGGCGGCGTAGGCTACGGCGATGCCCAGCATCAGGGCGCCGGGGATGAAATACCAGCGCAAAGGGATGGTCAGGACCTCCGCGGTGACCAGCACCGTCAGGGCCGTAAGGGTCTGGGCGGTGGCGAAGACCACCAGGTCCGTGGGGACCTTGGGGATCAGGCGCTTGAGCACCTCCACCGCCATGGTCACCGCCGTCACCAATACCAGGATGACAGCCATGATCATGGAACCATAGTTCAGGATTGCGTTGATGATTACAGAAACATTATCCATTATGTATTCTCCTTTTCTTTGGGCACCACCCGGTCAGGCGGTGCCTAAAATGAAACTTTTTCCCAAGCACCGGCATGATCGGCAGGACTGAAGCTCGTATCCATCTTACACAGATAGACCTCATAGTCCGTCCAGATCATGTATTCGCCAGCCTTATAGATGTCATGGGCTCCCGTGGGTGCTTCCCAGGGAAGGGCATACGCTTTCTTGCGGCTGTGGTAAGGCTTCCAAATGGATGCCGTGGCGATTGTCCAGTGGGTATTTACTGTGCTATCGTGTGGGGTCATGCACTCACGGGGATAGCCGGTTTCGGGGTTGGTGCGGATATCGCCCACCCCATAAA
>JAZSLC010000077.1:0-3782 GCA_045535175.1 Faecousia sp.
CCTCCCACGGGCGGCATGGGCATCGGCATCGACCGCTGCGTCATGCTCCTGACCGGCGCCGACACCATCCGCGAAGTGATCCTGTTCCCCACAATGAAACCTCTTGAATAAAGAATATGCGCTCTGTGACTGTTTCGTTCACAGGGCGCATTTGTTGATTCGGAACCTGTGTTACAGAAGTTCCCGGCGGATGTGCGTTGTCACATGGGTGCCAAGCTTGGGAAGGGAGGGGTTGTTGAATCTGGCGGTAATGGCGGCATCGTCTTCATCGGGGTGCGCCAGGATCAATTGCCGAATGACCTCCAAAGGCTCGCGGCAGCTCTGCAGTGCCAGGGCAATGGTAGCCTGATCCCGATAGTCCCAGCCACAGGGGTGGTAATCGTGGGCGGTGAGGATGCGGCGGATGCCCAGGGTTTCAAGCTTTTTCAGAGCTTCCAGGTACAGCACCGGGAAGGAAATATTGGCACACCAATTGCCGGAGCCGAAAATGCCGTAAAGCTGAAGACAATCACCGGTGATGAGGATCATATCCCGGGGATCCAGAACGCAGGCGCTATCCGCCGTGTGACCGGGAACGGTAACAATTCTGAGACCGCCAAACAGCTCCTGCCCGTCCTCCAGGGAGATTACCCGGCCGGGATACTCCTCCCGGATTACTTCACTGCGGGCGTAGATCTTCGCATGGGGGTATTCTTTTGCAAAGGCGGGGAGTCCGCCTGCGTGGTCACGGTGCTTGTGGGAAATGAAAACGCCGCGCACGTCCTCCTTCGGGATTCCCTCCGTCTCCAGGTGGGCGGCCAAATGCACCGTAATGTCCTCGGGATAGGTGGCGGTATCAAAAACCAAAACGCCTTCAGGGGTCTTCACGGTATAAATGGTAGTGAAAATGTCCTTGAATTCCAGCTTCAGCCGGGAAATATGTTCGTTGATCTTCATTTTGTTTCCTCCTTCGTCTTGCACGGAGCTGCCGGGGGCCCGATTGCGATGATCTGTCCTGCTTCGTATGAATATCATACCACGCAGAAGCCCCATTGTCTACCGGATCAGCCATGCCGCCCCGGCAGAAATTGCAAAAATACCTAAATTGGGCATTGAAATATGAATAATGTTCGTGTATAATGAACTCATTGTGGTGCTTGGCACACATAAGCAGAGGATGGGTAGTAATCCGTCCGGAAAAGGAGAACGATCAACCATGTACACAGCTAACTCCATTCGTAACATTTGCCTTTTGGGCCATAGCGGCAGCGGTAAGTCTGCCCTGGCAGAGAGCCTGCTCTTTATGACCGGTGCCATTGACCGTATTGGCAGAAACGCCGACGGCAACACCGTTTGTGACTATGATCCCGAGGAAATCCGCCGCAACATTTCCATTTCCACCGCAGTGGTTCCTCTGATCTACAAGAAGAGCAAGATCAATGTCCTGGATACCCCCGGTGCATTCGACTTCTCCGGCGCCGCTATGGAAGCTCTGCGCGCCGCTGACGCCGCCATCCTGGTGCTCTCTGCCAAGGACGGCATTACCGTGGGCTTTGAGAAGGCCTGGAAGTACTGCGAAGAGCGCAATATGCCCCGCTTCATCTACATTTCCAAGGTGGACGAGGACAACTCCGACTACAATGCCACTTTCAACGCCCTGCGCGAAAAGTACGGCAACAAGGTGGCCCCTGTTGTGGTGCCCATCTGGGACGCTTCCCACAAGATCACCGGTATCATCGATGTGCTGAACAAGCGCGCTTACCGGATGGAGAAGTTCAAGAGAGTGGAAATCGACATCCCCGAAGATAAGGAAGATGTGGTGGAGGAGTTCAATGACGCTCTGAAGGAATCCGTTGCGGAAACCAGCGAAGAGTTCATGGACAAGTTCTTCGGCGGTGAGGACTTCACCTATGCCGAAATGATCAAGGGTATGCACAAGGGCGTTCTGGACCACACCCTGTACCCCGTCCTGTGCGGCTCCGGCTTCAACTGCCTGGGCAGCCTCATGCTGATGGATCACATCATTGACCTGCTGCCCAACCCCATCGAGGGCAACTACCACAAGGCTACCACCGCTGACGGCGAAGTGGAAGAGTTCGTGGTTTCTCCCGGCGGCGTTCCCTCTGCCTTCGTCTGGAAGACCGTTTCCGACCAGTACGGCAAGTACTCCTTCGTGAAGGTCCTCTCCGGCGAAATCAACTCCGAAACCGTTCTGGTCAACGCCCGTACCGGCGAAACCGAGAAGCTGGGCCGCCTGTACTCCATGTGCGGCAAGAAGGCCACTGAAGTCAAGTGCCTGAGCTGCGGTGACATCGGCGCCATCGGTAAGATGGACAAGGTCAAGACCGGCGATACCCTGTGCGATCCCCGCAAGGTGGTCATCCTGAAGGGCATTCCCTATCCCGCTCCCTGCTACTCCATGGCCATTGCACCCAAGACCAAGGGCCAGGAAGAAAAGGTCGGCACCGGCCTGAACCGCCTGAACGAAGAAGATCCCTCCTTTACCCTGGTCAACAACGCCGAGACCCGTCAGCTGGTGCTGTCCGGCACCGGTGACCAGCAGCTGGATGTGCTGGTGGCCAAGCTGAAGTCCCGCTTCGGTGTGGATGCCGTTCTGAGCCCCGCCAAGGTTGCCTACCGCGAGAAGATCAAGAAGAAGGTGGAAGCCCACGGCCGTCATAAGAAGCAGACCGGTGGTTCCGGCCAGTTCGGTGACGTGTGGATCCGCTTTGAGCCCCAGGAAGAGCAGGATGAACTGATCTTCGACGTGGAAGTTGTTGGCGGCGCCGTGCCCAAGAACTTCAACCCCGCCGTTGAAAAGGGCGTTCAGGAAGCCATCCTGAGAGGTCCTCTGGCCGGCTATCCCATGGTTGGTCTGAAGGCCGTCCTGTACGATGGCTCCTACCACCCCGTTGACTCCAACGAAATGGCCTTTAAGCTGGCTGCCATCCTGGCCTTCAAGGAAGCAATGCCCAACGCTATGCCCACCCTGCTGGAGCCTGTTGGCGCCCTGGCCGTCACCATTCCCGAGAGCTACATGGGCGACGTCATCGGCGACCTGAACAAGCGCCGCGGCCGTGTCATGGGCATGAACCCCGACTCCGACGGCAACACCGTGGTGGAGGCTGAGGTTCCCATGGCTGAGATGAGCTCCTACGCCATCGACCTGCGCGCTATGACCCAGGCCCGTGGTTCCTTCACCCTGACCTTCGAGCGCTACGAGGAAGTGCCCAAGGTCAACCAGGCCAAGATCATCGCCGAAGCCAAGAACAACGAAGACTAATGATCTAAATTGCAGGCCGTCCCACCCGGGACGGCCTGTTTTTGTATAAAGAAAACCACTCGTTATACGAGTGGTTCAAAAAAGCCTATGGCGATGAGTAAAAAGCCCTGTTATGATAATTGAGCGGTCCGCCAACTGCGCAACATCATAACAGGGAGGTATCACTCATCATGGGAATGAATGACATCAACAGTTTATCACACACGAAATGGAATTGCAAATATCACATTGTATTTGCGCCAAAATATAGGCGAAAAGTAGCACGATGCTATATGAGCAATTCGGCGAACTCAAGTATAAGTTCCGGAACCGAGAATTCTGGTACCGAGGATATTATGTGGACACAGTAGGAAAGAACGAGAGCCGAATTGCGGAGTACATAAAGAACCAGCTTCACGAGGATGAACTCGGGGATCAGTTAAGGATACCGGGAACAAACCCGTTTACGGGTAGCAAGTAACAGTCCTACGCAGCTGGCGGATCGTACTCACGCGTTAACGCGTAAGCGAGGAACAGAGGG
>JAZSLC010000156.1:0-3873 GCA_045535175.1 Faecousia sp.
GGGTTTCAATGCGGCCAAATGGAGAGGTATTGGTGCGGGAGAACTCCGGCTCGCTGACTTCGAACTCCAGCACAGTCAGTTTTTTACCCTCTGCCACCAGCTTGGCCTTGTCCATCTGGATCTCAAAGCGGTTGCTGCCGCAGCCGTCGCCGGTGGTGGTGATGAACACGCCGGTGGCGCCGTTTTCGTACTCCACATAGGCGGTCACATCGTCTTCCACCTCAATATCGTGCCACTGGCCGTACTTCATGTGGGCATGGACCTTCACGGGC
The DNA here is from genome assembly GCA_045535175.1 of Faecousia sp. Classification (GTDB taxonomy): domain Bacteria; phylum Bacillota; class Clostridia; order Oscillospirales; family Oscillospiraceae; genus Faecousia. The sequence continues at coordinate 273 of JAZSLC010000156.1, forward strand.
ATACCACAGATCCACTGCCACAGGTCCAGCTGATGGGGGCACTGGTTCATCAGAACGCCGCCGCCCTCACCGGACCAGGTTGCACGCCAGTCGCCGGAATCATAATAAGCCTGGGGACGGTACCAGTTGGTGATGAGCCAGTTGGTGCGGCGGATCTGGCCGTACTTTCCGGACTGGACCAGTTCCCGCATTTTCTTATAAATGCAGTTGGTTCTCTGGTTGAACATCATACCAAAGACCACATTGTGCTTTTTCGCTTCCTCGTTCATCCAGCGCACCTGCTTGGTGTAGACACCGGCAGGCTTTTCCACCAGCACGTGGATGCCCTGCTCCATGCACTTGACGGCATACTTGGGATGGTCGTAGTGGGGCACCGCAATGATACAGGCATCGATGGCGCCGCTGGCAAACATCCGCTCGGCATTTTCAAAGTAGGTAATATCAGGGCTCAGATTCTCCTTTGCCCAGGCGATGCGCTTGGGGTTATGGTCGCAGATGGCCACAAGCGTGAAATCCGGGCACTCCCCTGCCAGGATCTTCTGGGAATACATGGTGCCCTGGTTACCAATGCCCAGGATACCCAGTCGAATGGTCTTCATAGTACTCCTCCTTAGTCAAGGCCCAGGGCCCGCAGATGCTGATAGCTTCTCTTCAGGCAGGCAAAGGGATCTTCGCCATGGCAGTCGTCCTGCTCCACCAGCAGATAGTCGGTGCCGGCATCGGCAGCAGCATTGATCACAGCAGCGAAATTGATGTTGCCATCGCCCACGGCTGCCATGTTGGGTCTGAAGCCGTCGCCTCTTCCGTAGGCAAAGTCCTTCAGGTGGATGCAGGGCACCCGGCCCTTCAGCTCCTGCAGGTACTCCACGGGATTGGCGCCGCCGGCCTGCACCCAGAAGGTATCCAGGGTAAAGCCCATCTCATCGGGGGCAAAGTCTTCCGCCATGTGGCGCAGGATGGTCTTGCCATCCAGACGTCTGAACTCCTGGTCATGGTTATGGTACATGAAATAGAGGCCCTGGTTCTTCAGTTCCCGGGCAATGGGTCTGTAGATTTCCAGGAATTTGGCGTATTCCTCAGCCAGGTCCCCATTCTTCAGGGAATACATACCCAGGCCCACATACTGACAGCCGATAGCCTTATGATCGGCGCAGACCTGAGCCAGCTGCTGCTGAAGCTTCACCGGTGCGGTGTGGGTAATGACACAGCGCAGGCCGTTCAGGGCCAGCTGCTCATTGAGCCACTGGGGCTCATACTCACAGGTACCGGATACCTGCACGGTGGTGTAGCCGATGTCGGCTACCTTTTTCAGAGTCTCCGCGAAGGAAGGCAGATCCTTGCAGAATTCCCTTGTGGTGAAAAGTTGTGCGCCAATTTTCATACGATTCCCTCCAAAATATTTTTCAGTTTGTTTGCTGCAAAATCAAAAGCACCTTCGGCAGTATCAAAGGACAGCGCTCCAACAACGCTTTCCTCTCCCTCCTGCTCCAAGGACTTCAGGCCTACGAATTCATACAGATGGGGTTCCAGGGACAAAACCTCTCCGCCCTGGGCAAAGTACTTGGCAATCAGGGCCGGCACATTACCGTTGCCGGTTCCGGGAGGTACCACGCGGCCGTCCGGCAGGGCGTCCTTGATATGCATATAGTGGACATAGCCTCTGAGCATCTCCCAGGCTGCCAGGGTATCCTGACCGCACTGGACGAAATTGGCCGGGTCAAAGACTGCCTTCAAGCCGGGAACGGCCCGATGAAGCTCCAGACACCGGGAAGCCACATCGCCATAGATGCCCTTTTCATTCTCATGGCAGGCGTTCACGCCGTACGCCCCTGCCACCTCCACAAAGGCAGCCATGCGGTCAATCACCTGGCTGCGGAATTCTTCCGGGGCCTTGTCCTTGGGCATGAAGAAGCTGAAAAGGCGAATGTTCCCGGCACCGAATTCTCCTGCCAGGTCCAGGGTATGGCGGTACAGATCCATGTGGGATGCAAAGTCGTCCCCGATCTTAATCTTGCCGATGGGAGAACCGATGGACCACACCTTCAGGCCATTATCATCCAGGATCCGTGCCAGGGCTCTTGCTTCTGCGGTGGTCAGCTCCGTCACATTCTTTCCGTCCAGGTTGCGGATCTCCAGAAATCCCATGCCGTTGCGCTTCAGTGCATCAATCTGGCCCTGAAAGGCGTTGCTGCTCTCGTCCGCAAAGGCGGACAGCTTGTACTTCATTCTATCTACCCCCATGTTTTTGTTTCGGTTCTATTCTATCAGAATATAAATTGCAATGCGATTGATAATATTCTAAATATATATTGCAAAAATTGCCAAATCGGTGTATAATTTCTTCAGGTGATGAATTATGCCCTCTCTGTACCGCTATATGGATAAAGATCTCAGCATTTCCCACAGCCTCAGTCCCACGCCGGATCAGTCCCGGTTTGTGCTGCATACCCATCACACGGTGGAACTGTTCTATTTTGTAAAGGGCTCCGGCACCTTTCATATCGAAGGCAGCGCCTACCCTCTGGAAAGCGGCGACCTGCTGATCATGCAGCCCACCGAGTCCCACTACATCGAGCTGGACCTGACCCAGCCCTACGAACGAAAGGTGCTCCACTTTGATCCGGTCATTCTGAAGGGGATCGATCCCCAGGGTACCCTGTTCTCCCCGTTCCTGGATCACATCCCGGGGAAGCAGAACCTCTATAAGAGCCACCGCTTTCGCTACGGCAGCTGTGAACACTACTTTGAGACCATGATGACCCCCGGTCCGGACCCCCGGATCAGCATTTTTGCCGGATTGATCCCTCTGCTCCACGAGATTTGCAATATCCACGCAAACCTCCCTGAAAGTGCAGATTCCGCTCCCGATTCCATGGCCCACCGGATCATTCGCTATCTCAACCAGAACATCGAAAAGCCCATTTCTCTGGGGGACATCTGTCAGAAGTTCTATATCAGCAAATCCCAGCTTTGCCGGGAATTCCGCAAATCCACCGGCGTGACCGTCAAATCTTATCTGACCGTCAAACGGCTGGTAAAAGCCAGGCAGCTGATCGATGCCGGGGAATTTGCCACCCATGTATATCCCAAATGCGGCTTCAACGATTATTCCAGCTTCTACCGGGCCTATGTAAAATACTACGGCTGCGCACCCACCAAAACCCAATAACGCTTCTGCGGCTCCTCTTGGGGCTGCAGTTCTTTTATGGTTAAGTCACCACTTGATCTGCCAGCGCTCGCTGTAATCCTGATTTCTGGCGGATTGCCCGCCATTCTTGGGAGTGCCGGCGGTCTGGCGCTTTCTTTCCAGAAGCGCATCATACTCCCCTTCGTCAAAGGGCAGGTCCACAGGAACATTTCCTTTCCACGCAGACAGATAAGCCGCATTCTGGATGGTCAGTTCCTTAAGCCCATCATAGCCGGGGGCCAGAAGGGGCTCATCGTGCAAAATAGCATTGGTAAAATTCTGCAGTATTTTCCGGTGCCCCTGTTTGTGTGGCTGATCCGGAATTTCCAGATATTCCATAGGGATCTTCTCGGAAGACTTTTGAGATCGAACGCAGGCCTCCCTCTCGTCTTGCTCCAAACGCCACCATTTCAG
>JAZSLC010000155.1:0-21876 GCA_045535175.1 Faecousia sp.
TGCGGGATCGTGGTCCCGGAGCCGCAGGCTCTCTTCCTTGATGCCTAAGGAGAGCAGCCAGTTCTTGCAGAAGTCCTTCCAGTAGGCAAACCACTCCAGGTCAGTGCCGGGCTTGCAGAAGAACTCGCATTCCATCTGCTCAAATTCACGGGTGCGGAAGGTGAAGTTACCGGGGGTGATCTCGTTACGGAAGGCCTTGCCCACCTGGCAGACGCCGAAGGGCAGCTTTTTGCGGGTGGTGCGCTGGATGTTGGCAAAGTTCACGAAAATGCCCTGGGCGGTTTCGGGACGCAGATAGGCCACGGAGGAGGAGTCTTCGGTGACGCCGATCTTGGTCTGGAACATCAGGTTGAAGTTACGGATGGCGGTGAAGTGATGCTTGCCGCAGTTGGGGCACACCACATCCTCATGCTCGGCAATGAAGTCGTTCATCTGGTCGGTGTTCATGGCGTCCACATTGACGGCCTTGCCGCTTTCGGAAGCGGAAATCAGCTGGTCAGCCCGCTGACGGGAGCCGCAGCCCTTGCAGTCCACCAGGGGATCGGAGAAGCTGCCCACGTGGCCGGTGGTGACCCAGACCTGGGGGTTCATAATGATGGCGGCGTCCAGACCCACGTTGTAGGGGGACTCCTGGACAAACTTCTTCATCCAGGCCTTCTTAACGTTGTTCTTGAACTCCACACCCAGAGGGCCGTAGTCCCAGGAGTTGGCCAGGCCGCCGTAGATTTCGGAGCCGGCGTAAACGTAGCCTCTGTTCTTGCAGAGGTTTACAATCATTTCCAATGTTTTTTCGCTGTTTTTCATGGTATATCCTCCAATATGATTGGGTAATTTTTCTTCGTGACAACTTATTATAGCGGAATGGGGGTGTGAAATCAAGTATTTTCTTCCGGGATCGGGGCACAGTTCTCCGGGCCCAGGTCGGCGGCAATGAGATCGTGGACATAGTGGGCGATTTCCACGGTATTCTTGCCGGCCAGGTCCTCTGCAGGAATCACTTCCAGCAGGTGCAGGTGCACATCCGTAGGTTTCAGCCGCAGGGCATTTTTGATGATGTGGTTGGTGTTTCGCAGGGAGCAGACCACAATGGGCACATTGGCCTTCAGGGCGATTTTGAAGACGCCGGGTTTCAGGGGGTAGAATTTCCGGTCGTCATGGATGCCGCCTTCCGGGAAAATTGCAACGGATGCCTTGTCCTCCCGGAGAATCTGGATGCAGCGGACGATGGTCCGCAGGGCATCCCGGTCATTTTCCCGGTTGATCAGCTGGCACAGCAGCATGGGCATAATCTTGCCCACCACAAACATGGTGCCTGCCTCTTTTTTGGCCACAAAGGCCAGCTGGCTCTTAGGGAAGAAGCGAAGGAACACGGCGGGGTCGACTTCGTGGAGATGGTTGCTAACCAGCAGGAACCGGCCTTCTTTTGGGGTTTTCTCCAGACCCTCCGTATGGACCCGGACCCGCAGCAGCACCATCAGCAGATGGATGTACTGACCAGCCACGGCCCGGTAAAAGGGGCTGTCCTTCTCTCTGGGTTTGCTGGGGTCCACAAAGGCGCACAAAAGCAGCAGGAACAGCAGCGCTGCCACCAGAAGGGCCAGGAAGCACCCCACAAAGCCCAGGGGCAGCATCCAGAGGAACTGAAGTCCTCCGAAACCGCCTCCAAGCAGGCACAGACCCACCGCAGCAGCCAAAGAAAGCACAAATATGGAACCGAGCAGCATAAACATTTCCTCCGGGTAAAACTCTATTCATTATAATGCCGAAAGTCCGTGGAAACAAGTGCCAAAATGAACTTTTTTTCGTCAGGTACTGGAAATTGCGGGATAATACTGTTATAATCGGTGCATTACAATTCATTCCGCAGAGAAAGAGAAAGGACCTGATTGTTATGGGTTTATCTGCATCCGCACCCTGGAGAAAATTCTATGGCAGCACCCCTGCCACGTTGGACTACCCCAAGCTGACCATGTACCAGCAGTTGCGCCGCACCGCGAAGCAGTATCCTGAGTATACGGCCTATATTTTCCAGGGGAAGAAGACCACCTATAAAGCCTTTTTGGATAAAATCGATGCCGCTGCCAGGGGTCTGGTGGCCATGGGCATCCGGAAGGGCGACCGGGTTACCATCTGTATGCCCAACTCCCCTCAGGCGCTCCACTGCTTCTATGGCCTGAACCGCATCGGTGCCATTCCCAATATGATCCATCCTCTGTCTGCGGCCCAGGAGATTGCTTTCTACCTGAATGTGTCTTCCAGCAAAGCCATTCTGACGCTGGATCAGTTTTATGGCAAAGTGGCAGAGATTATTCCCAATGTGGAGAAGCCCTGCCGGGTGCTGATTGCCAAGATCGCCGATGAACTGCCTGCCCCTCTGAACCTGATTTTCCCTCTGACCAAAGGCGGTCGGCATCCTCTGCCTAAAACCGGATACACCTTGTGGAAAGATGTGGTGGCTGCGGGCAGGAACGCCAAACTGCCCGAGGATACCGGCAAGGCCGACGACTGCGGCGCCATCCTCTATTCCGGCGGTACCACCGGTACCACCAAGGGCATCATGCTCTCCAACCTGAACTTTAACGCCCTGGGCCTGCAGACCATTGCCGCTTCCGGCTTTGGCAGTGTGGCCGGCATGAAGATGCTCTCCATTATGCCTGTGTTCCATGGTTTCGGTCTGGGCATCGGCATCCACACCGCTCTCATCGGCGGTGCCACCTGCATCCTGGTGCCCCAGTTCAGCGTCAAGCTCTATGCCCAGGTGCTGCTGAAGCACAAACCCAACATTATCCCCGGCGTGCCCACTCTCTTTGAGGCCCTGCTCCGGGCCGAGGGCCTGAAGGATGCGGACCTGAGCTTCCTGAGGGGCATTTTCTCCGGCGGCGACAGCCTGTCCCCGGAACTGAAGCGGAAGGTGGATGCCTTCCTGAAGGAGCATGGCTGCACCGAGCAGATTCGGGAAGGCTACGGCACCACCGAGTGTGTCACCGCCTCCTGCCTGACGCCCAAGGACTATGCCCGCAGCGGCTCCATCGGTGTGCCTTTCCCGGATGTATATTATAAGGTCGTCACCCCCGGCACCACCGAGGAGTGCGATCCCAATACCGAAGGTGAAATCTGTGTTTCCGGCCCCACGGTGATGCTGGGCTACATGGACAAGCCCCAGGAGACGGCCGATACCCTGCGCCGTCACGGCGACGGCCGCATCTGGCTGCACACCGGTGACCTGGGACACATGGATGAGGACGGTTTCATCTATTTCCGTCAGCGCCTCAAGAGAATGATCATCACCTCCGGTTACAATGTTTACCCCTCCCAGCTGGAAAACATCATCGACGGCCATGAGAAGGTGCTGCTGTCCTGTGTCATCGGCATCAAGGACCAGTATCGCGGCCAGCTGGTGAAGGCCTTCGTGGTGCCCATGCCCGGCGTGGAGCCCACGGAAGAACTGAAGAAGGAGCTGCTTGCTTATTGCGCAGATCACATCGCAAAATACGCCATGCCCCGTCAGATCGAATTCCGGACCGAGCTGCCCAAGACCCTGGTGGGCAAGGTGGCTTACCGGGTCCTGGAGGAGGAAGCCAACGCCGCTCAGGGGGACTGAGCGCACGTATTTGGGAACTGGATGCCCTTCGGGGTATCTGTGTTCTGGGGATGGTGGCCTTTCATTTCCTCTATGACCTGACCCAGGTCTATGGGGTGGTGGAGTTCTCCATTCCGGGATGGGTATGGTTTCTTTCCCGGGTGGGTGGACCCGTGTTTTTGGTGATTTCCGGCATCTGCGCCACACTGGGGCATCACCCGGTGCGGCGGGGCCTTACGGTATTGCTGTGCGGCATTGGGATTTCCCTAGTGACCTTGGGCCTGAGAACCCTGGGCTTTGGGGAAGATGTGTTCATCCCCTTCGGGGTGCTGCACTGCCTGGGCTGCTGTATGCTGCTGTGGCCGGTTTTCCGGCGACTTCATTTGTGGGCTCTGGGTCTTTGTGCTTTGCTGGCACTGATCCTGGGGTCCTGGACCGAAACCCTGACGGGACAGACCTTTTGGTGGATTCCATTGGGGGTTGTGCCGCCAGGGTTTATTTCAGCCGATTATTTCCCGCTGCTGCCTCATCTGGGGTGGTTTTTGTGGGGAACGGTGCTGGGCCGTACCCTGTATGGCAAAAAAGAGAGCTTATTCCCCGGGGCGAAGCACGGACGTGCGCCCCTGTCTGTTCTGCAGTGGATTGGAAGACATTCCCTGCCTGTTTACCTGCTCCATCAGCCGGTGCTGAGTGTCCTTTGCCTGCTGCTGTGAGCCTTTTATGGAAGGACCGGTTTATGAAAGAATTTCTCAATTCCCCAAGGCTTCATTACCTCTTTGCCGGGGTCGGCATTGTCTGCATGGTACTGCAGGCAGTGTTTTTTGCTGCCGTAGATGACCGGGGACTGCTGTTCCGGGGACATCCTGCTGCCATTGTGTCCTGGGTTTTGGTGGCTGCCGCTGCCGTGGTGAGTTTCCTTGCCCGGAAGGTGCGCAGGCTGCCCAAGTGTCCTGCGGCGGTTCGGGGAGCCGGTATCGGCGCCGGTGCCCTGGGTATAGCCGTGACGGCGGTGACTTTGATGGCCCGGGGGGATTGGATGACGGCGGTTCCTGCGGCTCTGGGGGCTTTGGCCCTGGGCTACGTGGCCTGGTGCCGGGTACGGGGGGTCAGATACCATTTTCTGGCCTACGGCGGCTGTGTCATTTTTCTCATGTTCTATCTGATTTCCCGCTACCGGGGCTGGAGTGCGGAGCCTGAAAGCGCCCGGTATATCCTGCGGCTGCTGGCGCTGGTGTGCCTGATGCTTTCCGTTTATCAGAAGGCGGCACTGGGGGCCGGCATGGGCAAGCGGGAAGACCATGGCTTCTTTACCTCCATGGCTATGTTGCTGAGCTTTGCGGCGGTGCCCGGTTCCGATCATCCCCTGCTGTTTCTGGGGGTGGGCATTTGGCTGCTGCTGGATCCCAGAGCGGTCATCCGGAAAAAGAAGATGCAGGAGCAGGCCCCATGAAGCTGCCCGGGTATATTTTGGAGTGCATCACCCAGCTGGAACAGGCGGGCTACGCAGCCTACGCGGTGGGCGGCTGTGTCCGGGATGCGGTGATGGGGCTGACGCCCCATGATTATGATCTTTGTACGGATGCGGTGCCGGAGCAGATCCGGCACGTTTTCCGGGAGTATCCGCTGGTGCTCAACGGGGAAAAACACGGCACCGTGTCGGTGGTGATGGATCATCAGTTGGTGGAAATCACTACCTTCCGTACCGAGGGAGATTATGAGGACAACCGGCATCCGGGTTGGGTGCGGTTTGTTCCGGATATCCGCAGCGACCTGGGGCGGCGGGATTTTACCGTTAACGCCATGGCCTTTTCCCCCACCCGGGGATTCGCGGATCCCTACGGCGGCCGGGAGGATCTGAAGAACAAGGTGCTGCGGGCGGTGGGAGATCCCCGGCAGCGGTTTCGGGAGGATTCCCTGCGGATTTTGCGGGGAGTACGGTTTGCGGTGCGCTTCGGCCTGACGCCGGAGCCGGAGACGCTGGAGGCCATGTTCGAATTGCGGTGCCTCATGGACAATCTGGCCCGGGAACGGGTGCTGGATGAGTTATGTAAACTACTCCCGGTGGTAAAGGCTGGGGACCTGATTCGTTTTGCACCGATTCTGGTGCAGGTTTTGCCGGAACTGGGTCCCTGTGTGGGATTCGACCAGCGCAGCCCCCATCACGCCTATGATGTGTATACCCACACCGCCCGTGTGGTAGAGCAGGTGCCGCCGGTGCTGCATCTGCGGTTTGCGGCGCTGCTGCATGATGTGGGAAAGCCGGAGGTATTTTACCGGGATGAAGATGGCCGTGGCCATTTCCCGGACCATGGAGCAAGAAGCGCCCAACTGGCCGGGGAGGCCCTGCGGCGGCTGAAGGCCTCCAATGACCTGCGCAGCCGGGTGGTGAGCCTGGTGGAGCGGCACATGATCCCTCCGGAGGCGGATAAACGGCTGCTGAAGCGGCGCATGAGCAAATTCGGTACGGAGTTTATGGAGGATTTGCTGGTGCTGCAGCGGGCAGATTACCACAGCAAGGGCACCAAGGAAGAAACCGACGTGTTTGACCGGATCGGAGTGCTGATGCAGGAGCTCCGGCAGGAGCAGGCCTGCCTCAGCCTGAAGGACCTGGCGGTGAACGGCCGGGACCTGATGGAATTGGGCTACCCGGCGGACCGGTCCATCGGCCGCTGCCTGAGCCATTTGCTGGAACTTGTATTGGAAGATAAATGCCCCAATCAGCGGCAGCAGCTGCTGGCTGCTGCCCGGGCATTCAAGGAGGAACTGTTATGAAAATTGCCATTGTGACCGGAGCCAGCTCCGGTATGGGCCGGGAATTTGTGCTGCAGCTGCCCGGCTATGTCCGGGTGGATGAGATCTGGGCCATTGCCCGGCGGAAGGATGCCCTGGAAAAGCTGAAAGAGGAAAGCAAGGTGCCGGTGCGGCCTCTGGTGCTGGACCTGTGTGCCGGGGAGAGCTTTGAGGTTCTGGCGTCTCTGCTGGAAGGGGAAAAGCCCCAGGTGGAGCTGCTGGTGAATGCAGCCGGTTTCGGCAAATTCGGCGATTTTGACCGGGTGTCCCTGGAAGAGGACCTGCGGATGATCGACCTGAACTGCAAGGCCCTGGTGGCGGTGACCCGGCTGGTGCTGCCCTTCATGGGCCGTGGAAGCCATGTGCTGCAGCTGGACAGCCTTTCTGCCTTCCAGCCGGTGCCCTACATTACTACATATGGCGCCACCAAGGCCTTTGTCCTCAGCTACACCCGGGCCATGAATGCGGAGCTGAAGGAACGGGGGATTCGCATGATGGCTATGAACCCCGGCTGGGTGAAAACCGAGTTTTTCAACCATGCCTTCCGCACCAACAACCGGGTGCAGTACTTCGACCGGCTGTATGAAGCCGATGAAGTGGTGGCAACCGGCCTGCGGGACCTGTACCGGGGCAAAAAGGACTATTCCGTCCACGGCTTCCCCACCCGGATGCAGGTGCGCCTGGTGAAGCTGCTTCCCCACAACCTGGTGATGGGTATCTGGATGGGCCAGCAGAAGAAGCAGAAAAACAATCAGGGCCTCACCACCGAGTAATGGGGGTATTCAGAATCCGGATTGCCGGGGAAACCGTGGAAGTACGGTCCCTCTTTGAAAGTACCCGGGATTACTGTGCGCCTTACCTGACGGAGGAAGAACCGGCGTTTTTTGTTTCGGTGACCAGAGAGGATCTGGTGCGCCGGCAGGAACTGGCCTTTGCGGAGGCCAAGCGGGAGGGGCTGCGGCCCCGGGTGTTCCCGGATCCGTTTTTGGAGCGGGAAACTCTGCAGGCGGAAGTGGCCCGGCAGCTGTTGCAGCGTAGGGTGCTGCTGCTCCACGGCAGTGCCGTGGCGGTGGACGGAGTGGGCTATCTGTTCTGTGCCCCCTGCCGTACCGGAAAATCCACCCACACCCGCCTGTGGCGGGAACTGCTGGGGGACCGGGCGGTGATGATCAACGATGACAAGCCCTTTGTGCGGCTGGAGCCGGAACAGGTTCTCATTTACGGCTCCCCCTGGAGCGGCAAACACGGGCTGCACAGCAATATTGCGGTGCCTCTGGGGGGCATCTGCATCCTGGAGCGGGGCAGGGAGAATACAATCTCCCCGGCCGGGGCAGAGGAAGTGCTGGAGGTGCTGCTCCGTCACGGCGCTGCGCCGGAGGAGCCGGAGCAACAGGCTTGCTATGAACAACTGATGGGGCAGCTGGCGGCCCGGGTGAAGCTTTGGAAAATGCGCTGCACCAAAGAGCCGGAAGCGGCCCGGGTGGCCTGGGAGGCTATGCACCGGGGCAAACTTTGACGGAAAGGGGAGAGCATCGTGGCAAAGCGGGATTTGGACCTGCGGGAACTGTTGGATATTCCTGCATGGGAAGCGGTTCAGGACCGGCTGGCAGACCTGACCGGAACGGCTATCATCACCATTGACTATAAAGGTGTGCCCGTTACCAAGCACTCGGGCAGAACGGAGTTTTGCGGCGTGATCCGGGAAAATCCCGTCAGCTGCAAGCGCTGCCATCGGTGTGATGCTCTGGCGGGTCTGGAGGCGGTACGTCTGGGCCGTCCGTACATTTACCTCTGCCACTGCGGTATTGTGGATGTGGCGGTGCCGGTGGTGGTGGGTGACCGCTACCTGGGGGCCGTCATGTTCGGCCAGGTGCGGATTCCCTATGAGGACGCCGACGGTAAGGTGGACCGCCTGGTCAGTGAAATCAGCCGGGTGCCTGAGGGCAAGGAAGAGGCTTACAAAAAGCTGCTGGAGCTTTACGATAGAATTCCCCGGATGGAGTATTCCCGGGTGGTGAAAATTGCAGAATTGATGGAAGAACTGGTGGGATACCTGGTGGATCGGGAAATCCGCCATAAAAACGATACCCAGACCTACCAGTGGCTGCTGCGCATGAATGAAGCAGACGGCCCGACGGGGGTGGAGCTGCAAGAGCTGCGGCCTCCGGAGTCTGTAATGGAAAAACTGCCGGGGCAGGCGGAACTGTCCAAAAGCAGCCCGGTGTATCCGGCAGTTGCTTACATCCACAGCCATTTGGGGGAGAGTATTTCCATGAATGCCATGGCGGACCTGTGCCACCTGAGTCCCAGCTACTTTTCCCGGCTGTTTCGCCGGGAAGTGGGGGAAGGCTTTACCGATTACATCAGCCGCAGGAAGGTGGAGCGGGCCAAATGGGAGCTGCGCAATACCTCCAAGAGCATTTCCCAGATCAGCCAGGAGCTGGGATACATGAATACCAGCTACTTTATCAACCTTTTCAAGCGGTTTGAGGGCATTACGCCTCTGAGCTACCGGCAGAATCAATACTGACAAATAGTGCCGCCCTGTATCCTTCCACTGGATGGATGCAGGGCGGTGTACATATTGCACAAAATATAACAACAAAAACTGATGGAAACTAACAATATGGTGAACTAAAAAGACAACAAAACAACAAATCGCAATAAAACAGGACAAAACAGAGATAAATTACAACATTATGCTTTGGTGACATTTTTGCGCTCTGATGGTAATATGACAGTAACTTCGATGAAAAATTTGTTATTTCCTGTCGAAGAATTTCATTAAGGAAGGTATTAAGAGATGGGCAAACAAAAGAAAAGAAATGTCATCCTCGCAATCAGCCTTGTCCTGATGCTGGTCTCCTGCATCTTTACAAGCCTGATCCAAACCAACTTTGGCCAGGTTGCCGTCAAGGAAATCAACTGGGTCACCGATAACGGCTATACCATGAACGCATGGCTGTTTATCCCCAAGTCCGCCACTGCTGAAACTCCTGCTCCCGCTGTGGTTACCAGCCATGGTATGTTCAACAACAAGGGTATGCAGGACCTGAACTTCGTGGAGCTCGCACGCCGCGGCTTCGTGGTTCTGGCTCAGGATATGCCTTCTCACGGCGATTCTGAGGACGTTGAGAGCATTGTCAGCACCATCATGGGCCTGTACGAGTCCGTGAAGGAACTGGCCGGCATGAACTTTGTGGATTCCACCCGCATCGGTATCACCGGTCACTCCCTGGGCGGTATGTCCTGCAACACTGCCGTGCAGCTGGACAGCTATTCTCCCACCCCCCTGATTGCTGCTGTTCTGCTGAACAGTGCCGACGGCACCTATTCCTCCAATGGTGAATTCGTCAACATCTACGGCTCCCGTGACATGGGTATCATTGCCGGCCAGTACGATGAGTGGTTCTTCGACGACACCGATGCCAACGGCAACCCCACTCTGCCCAAGGACTTCATCTACAACAAGAACGCTCAGTCCATTCTGCACTTCGGCAAGAACCCCGCCGGTCTGGAACTGCGGGAAGCCAACAAGATGTACAAGGAAGAAGTGAATGGCCAGGAAGCCATTCGTGTCATCTATAACCCCGCCATCATCCACCCCTGGTCCCACTTCAGCTACCAGTCCACCGTGGGCACCATCGAGTTCTTTGATGCAGCACTGAATGCTCCCGTTAAGATCGCTCCCACCAATCAGATTTGGCAGTGGAAGGTGGTCTTCAACACCATCGGCCTGATCGGCTTCTTCATGTTCATGGTCTCCTTCGCCCTGGTTCTGGTGCAGGCTCCCTTCTTCAAGGATCTGAGCGTTGAGACTCCCGTGGCTCCCAGAGCCATCAGCAAGACCGGCAAGATCTGGTTCTTCGGCTCTCTGGCCCTGGGCGTGATCTTCGCCTCCATTGTCTACTTCCCCATCCTGAATGCTCTGAAGTCCTCTTCCGGCTATGTTCCCGGTGTGGCTCAGTCCTCCCCCAACGGTGTCGGCACCTGGGCCGCCGCCTGCGGTCTGTTCTCCGTCATCAGCATGATCGTCAGCTACTTCTGCTTCGGCAAGAAGAACGGTGTGGATCTGGGCGAAATTGGCGTCAAGATCTCCCTGAAGAAGCTGGGCAAGACCCTGCTGGTTGCTGCTATCGTGGTTGCCGCCATGCTCACCATCCTGGGCGTTGCCGACTACCTGTTCATGGCTGACTTCCGTATCTGGGTTGTTGCATTCCGCGCATTCAAGCTGGAGCAGCTGGGTCTGACCTTCGCTCCTTACGCATTCCTGTTCCTGGTTTACTACGTTGCCAACTCCGTGGCTCTGAACTGCTTCAACTACAATGAGATCGGCCTGAAGAACGGCAAGGGCAAGTGGATTAATGTGGCTCTGGTTGCTCTGGCTGCTGTTCTGCCCGCCATCATCCTGCTGCTGCTGCAGTACATCCCCTACATCTCCGGCAGCGATCTGATGTGGCCCCAGTACAATATGTACGGCGTGTGGCTGTTCCCCATGCTGGTGGTCCTGCCCGGCGCTGCTGTGGTTTCCCGCATCATCTACAAGGAAACCAAGAACCCCTACCTGCCCGGCATTATCTGCGGCATCATCGTGGCCATCATGAGCTGCTCCAACACTCTGACCATGGCCCTGTAAGTTCGTTTTTACCATCCTTGCGGCACAGCCCTTCTGGGGCTGTGCCGCATACAAAATCCGCAACTAAGGAGAACGACCATGAAGTATATCATGTCTTTGGACCAGGGAACCACCAGCTCCCGCTGTATCCTCTTTGACCACGAAGGCAATATCTGTTCCACGGCTCAGCGGGAATTCCGTCAGATTTTCCCCAAGCCCGGCTGGGTGGAGCATGACCCCATGGAAATCTGGAGAACCACCATTGAGGTGGCCAAGAATGCTATGGAAAAGCTGGCCGTGGAGGCAGAGGACATCGCCGCCATCGGTATTACCAACCAGCGCGAAACCACTGTGATCTGGGATAAGCAGACCGGTGAGCCCGTGTTCAACGCCATTGTCTGGCAGTGCCGCCGCACCTCCGGAATCATTGATGACCTGGTGGCCCGGGGCTATGGGGAAATGATCCGCAGCAAGACCGGCCTGGTGCCCGATGCCTATTTCTCCGGCTCCAAGATCAAGTGGATTCTGGACAACGTGCCCGGTGCCCGGGAGCGGGCCGAGAAGGGCGAGCTGCTGTTCGGCACCATCGATACCTGGCTGATCTGGAACCTGACCGGCGGCCGGGTCCATGTGACCGACCATACCAACGCCAGTCGTACCATGGTCTATAACATCCATGACCTGTGCTGGGATGAGGAACTGCTGGAGCTGCTGGACATTCCCAAGTCCATGCTGCCGGAAGTGAAGCCCTCCACCCATGTTTACGGCAAGACCGAATACGAACTGCTGGGCGGCGAAATTCCTATTTCCGGCGCTGCCGGTGACCAGCAGTGTGCCATGTTTGGCCAGTGCTGCTTTGAGGCAGGCCAGATGAAGAATACCTACGGCACCGGCTGCTTCCTGCTGATGAACACCGGCGAGACACCTGTGGAAAGCAAGAACGGCCTGGTGACCACCATCGCGGTGGGTTATGAGGACCGGGTGCAGTACGCCCTGGAAGGCAGTATTTTCGTGGCGGGTGCCGCCATTCAGTGGCTGCGTGACCAGATCGATGTGCTGACCTCCGCCAAGGAAAGCTACCAGTACGCCACCAGCGTCAGCGATACCGCCGGTGGTTATGTGGTGCCTGCCTTTACAGGCCTGGGAGCTCCCCACTGGAACCAGCACGCCCGTGGCTGCGTGGTGGGCATTACCCGCGGCTTTACCCGGGCCCATCTGGTCCGTGCCACTCTGGAGTCCCTGGCTTACCAGACCCACGACATCTGCAGAGCCATGGAGCAGGACTCCGGCATTCCCATCGCCGCACTGAAGGTGGACGGCGGTGCCTGCGCCAATGATTTCCTGATGCAGTTCCAGAGTGACATTCTGAATTGCCACGTCCATCGCCCCAAGTGCATCGAAACCACCGCTCTGGGTGCGGCTTATCTGGCTGGCCTGGCTGTGGGCTACTGGAAGAGCCTGGACGACATCCGTAACAACTGGGCCATCGACTCCGTGTTCGAGCCCGATATGGAAGCTGAGAAGCGGGAGGACCTGCTGGA
Source organism: Faecousia sp. (assembly GCA_045535175.1). Classification (GTDB taxonomy): domain Bacteria; phylum Bacillota; class Clostridia; order Oscillospirales; family Oscillospiraceae; genus Faecousia. Next base: position 12,527 of record JAZSLC010000155.1, read on the forward strand.
AGGCTGGCGCCTGGCAGTGGAGTGCTCCAAGCTTTGGGCAAAGAGAAAGTAAAGATTCCCTCAAAATGACGAATGGGTTCAGGCCTTGTGCCTGAACCCATTTTTTGAATTATGCCGGTTTATGCTGTCTGGTCCTGGGGTATATCTCCGTCCGCAGGAATGTACTTTCGAAAAACCTGTTCCAATGCATAGCTGCTCAGCAGTGTGCCAAAAACCGGAACCACAGGCAGCAGCCCGGGTACCGCAAGAACCACGGCCACCTCTGCCAGGAAAACGAGAAGCAGAAGCAGCGACCACAGGGGATGTGCCATGATGAACAGACTGCAGTTTTTCAGTATGGCACCGGTGGTGTTTTGGAATCTGGCAATGCAGGGGAACAGGTAGCTTGCCCACAGAATCACCCAGACCAGCACCAGCAGAACTGCAATGGGAAGCACTACGGAGACAATTCCAAGGCCATACAGCACAAATGCGTTATATGCGCTTGCCAGTAAAAAACACAGAATCGGCAGAATAATCAGCCAAACCAGAGTAGCCTGCTTAAAATTGTTTTTGAAAGCCCCCCAGAACTCTGCCCACAGATTTCCCTCGTCCTTTCGGATCACTTTGAAAACGGTATGGTAGAGTGCTGCCGAAGCGGCGCCGGCTGTGATGATGGGGGCGCTGAAGCCCAGCCATAAAAGAGAAGCCAGCAGACATTTTAGGGCAGCGGTTACGATTTTGTACAGAGGGCCATCATAGCGGAGCAAACCATTCACTGCTCATACCTCGTTTCTGCGTTCTTTGAGAGAATGTGTCAGGAGCCATTGATAAACTTCGGGATTTCGCAGGGTGTCGCTCCATGCGTCGTGCCCATTTTCCGGATAAATGGTAAGCTTTGCCTTTCCACCGCTGCGGTTTACGGCGTCTACCATTTTTTGTGATTCTTCCGGGAAAACGGTCCGGTCTTTGCCACCATGAAAAGCCCAAACGGGTGTGTTTTTCAGGCGGTCCGCGTTTGCGTAAATCCCACCGCCGCAAATGGGCACAATGGCGGCGAACCGATCCGGCATACTCATGGCAAGCTGCCAGACAGTAAACCCACCCATGCTGGCACCCATCAGATAAATGCGGTCTTTATCGGTGTAAGATCTGGCGGACAGATCTTCAATAAACCTCGTCAGCGTTTCAAACCTGTCGAACCAAGTGAATCGATCGCAGCGGGGCGCTACGCAGATGAACGGGAAATCCGGAATGCCTTCGCTCAGGGCGAAAAAATGGATTTTCTCGAACCCTTCGATGGTGGTGGTTCGAACTCTGCCGCCCATCCCGTGAAGGAACAGGATCAGCGGATGCTTGTTTTCCTTAGAAAACCCGTCCGGGAAGCGAATCACATAGGGAATGGACTCGAATCGTTCGTAGACATACTTCATTGAGGTCACCAACTTTTTCGATCAGGAAATCAGCGCGGCTTCTGCCGCAAAGGCGTAGCAAAGGTGGAGGGCCTCCCAATGAATGTTTGGGATGTGTTCTTCCAGCTTTTTCTTTGCAAGCATTTCAATGCGGCTGTCACCGCAGGTAACGGCAATCCAACCGTAAAACAGCGAAAAGCCGAGGACATTGTGCTCCATGTGCCGATGGGGTACCACTTCGGCAGACCAAACCCGGCCCATGGCACCGGCGTTATCGATGGCCTCCCGGGGACTGGTGCCCAAAGGCTTCCACAGGGGCTCCAGGCGCCGCCAATTCATATCAAAGCCGTCTGTTTCGTTGTCGTAGTGTTTCATTTCATCGATCATGCGGTACGCTGTAACGCCATCCAGGCGAACGCCTTCCCGATAATAACCGGCGTGTTCCGGATCCAGGACCGCCAGTTCCTTCAGTCCCAGATGGGAGGCCAGGAAGATCCAGGATTGTTTCAGACTCTGAAACTGAACCATATCATGGGCGAAGCCGGCGGCTACCACTTCTTTTCTGAGGAGAGGCCCGCCCGCAGGGGCGGAATCCCGGAGGATTTCATAGTGCTTTAGGTCCTCCGGATCTTCGGTAAGCATACTGTAAACACGGGCGCAGTAAAGTACCTTTGCCACGGCGCGCCAGGAGCCGGAGGTTTCCCAACAGCCCAGCAGCATCCCTTCCACATCGGTCAAAACGCTCCAGCCGTTTTCTTTCATAGGTCGAAGCGTTCTCAGAAGCCTTTCCCGGATTTCACCGGGATTTTTGCACAGACTGCTGCGAAGATAGGCCTGCATCGCCAGGACCCAGGGAACCACCTGATCCTCAGAAGAGAAGGGATAGTGGCTTGCCCCGTCGTCGGCCACGCCCCGGGCAATGAAGCCGTCCACCTTTGCCACATCCTGCAGGTGTTTTAACCCACCAATCAGAATTTCAATTTCTTCTGCAGCTTTTGGATCGGGTGTGCGTTCGTATTGATCGATCAACGCATAGGCGTACAGCCCGCCGAAAAAAGCACCGTTTTCGATGGGGGTCCACCAGCCCAGCGCATTGGGCATGGAGCGGTTACATTCCTGCGCAGTGGAAATGGTCGTGCAGCCGTTTTGGTCTGCATAATCCAGCAGATGCCCCTGGGGCATTCGTACAAACCGGCTCCAGACCTGATTGTGCAGGCATTTCAGCATATCCATTATTCATCCTCCTCGTTGTTTCCCGTTTTGCTTCTGCGGTATTCCAGTGGCGACATTCCGATGACCTGACGGAAGCGCCTGCCAAAACTGCCGGGATTAAAGTATCCCACATCCTGGCTGATGGCCGCCACAGACATATCGGTATGTTCCAAAAGGAACATAGCCCGGTTCATTTTCAGTTCCGTCACGTATTCGTTCAGAAGTTTACCCTGCTTTTCATGGAAATACTTGCTCAGGCCCGGCATACTCATGTTGAATTCATCGGCCATTTCTTGAACGGAAAAGGTGGGGTCGTTGTACTTGTTTGCAAGATAGCGGAGCATTTGGGTAATCAAAGGCACATCCAGATCCAGGTGTTTTTCATGTTTTTGGGCGGAATCGCGCAGGAATTCCATAATGGAATCCAGATATTCCCGGAAGTAGGGCAGATCGGTGTGCTTTGCCAGTTCGAAAATATCTCTGTGGAGGGACTCCTGATTCTCTGGCAGGGCCAGCGCAGACGACAAGCAAACATAGCGGATCTGAGCGGTATGATTCAGCTGGGGCAGGAGCGATTCCAGCGCAGAGGCTGCTTTGGCCCAGTTGCGGCCGGCGATCAGGCGGCGAAGATGCCTGCAGGCCTCTTCCGGAAGCAGGGCATCAGGGTCAGTATGGGCCACGATGGCCTTGATGAAGGCTTCGGGGATCTCATCCAGGCCGCACCACTGACCGCTGCCGGTAATGGATCGGATATTGCTGTCGCCGGTGCGGACCAGCTCCAACTGTTCGTGGATGGCACTGTAGTGCTGGCGGTCTCCGATCCAAATTACTGCAAAAATTCCTTCCTGGTACATTTCCTTTACCAGAAAACGAACCTGACGCATCTGGACGGTTTGGAGCCATGCCACCAGCTCTTCCCGGCTGTAGCCCGGAAGGACCTGCAGCAGACAAACGCAGAAAACATCCCGCTGCCGATCCCAGCCAAATACGTTGCACAGCTGATCCTGGTCCGCACGGGTTTGGATCAGGTTACTGAGAAGCCTGCCGATCAGGTATTGATGATGACTTTCAATTTGGCTGCGCATATACAGGCTTTCCCGCTCCAGATAGTCGATTCCGGCGTTGATGGATTCGTAGACACTGGACCTGGGAGAAGGCTTGTTTCTGCCGCCTGCCAGACCTTCAACCTTTGTTTTGATGGAGTGAATGGGCTTGTACATGGTGCTGCTCAGATAGATCACCATGATCACGCCGGCCAGCAGCAGAATAAACAGCATCAAAAACCAAATGCGGTTTTGAGCCTGGGCGTGAATGGAAAGAGAATCTCCTGTAACGATGCTGATGATCTCAAATCCGTTGGCACTTTTGCTGCTCCGGCTGACCACATATCGGCGGCCATCCCGGTTCACCAAATCGTTATTTCCCTGGCAGGATTCCAGGATTCCGTCATAGCATTCCTGATCGTAACCGGCGTCATTGGTGTAGACCGCCAGAATGTTCCCCGTCAAATCCCGGATGCAGATCATTCCGGTGCCGTCGGTCAGGTGCTGCCGCAGTAAATTCCGCAGTTCAAATTTGTCCAGCAGAAACAGCAGGGTCATAGACTGCCGGTTTCGGGTGATCCGGGAACTGTAGAGCAGATAGTCTCCCTGGGCCCCATTGATGGTCAGCGGATTGGCGTTTCCGTTTGTCAGGCAGGTGTAAAAATCCGCCTCCGTCATGTCTCCGGGATTGTAGACGGTATAAAATGCGGACTTCTGATAAGTGCCCAATGCAGAGATAAGGTAGTTGCTTCCGTCCTGAAGGACAAAAATGTTGCTGATGCACCGCTGATTGGTCAGAAGGATATTCAGAAAATTCTGGGCTTCGACGACCTTGGTATACTCCTGGGGGGAGATGTGCTTCTGAAATTTGGAATCGATGGAGACACTGTTATTGGCGGAGCGCATCCGGTCAAATACTTGATCGATCTGCTGCTGGGCCTGAGCACAGCGGCTCTGAGCAGCCGAGAGGATATGCTCGTCCATTTGTCTGATGTAGGTGCTTTGGACGAAGGCTGCCACCACCACGCAGGGAAGCAGCAGTGTCAGCAGGAAGGAAAACAGGTATCTTTCCCGGAGTTTTTGTAAGAATTCTTTTAAGGAGGCCATAGGCCGGCACCTCCGATGATTTATTTCCAATCAGCACCAAATGCGCCAAGGAAGCCTGCTTTCCTGAAGCGGCCTTCCCTGACGCATGGCGCGATGATTTATCCTTTTACGGAGCCGATGGTGATACCCTTGACAAAATATTTTTGCAGGAAGGGGTAGATTGCCAGAACCGGCAGACTGGTGAAGAGCAGCATGGAGTACCGCATGGACTCTGCCATCTGCTCCAGCACTGCCTGAATATCCGGATCCACGAAATCTTCCGGGGAGAATCGGGTGGTTGCCAGAATCTCCCGCAGAATCACCTGCAGGGGGAACAAATCCCGGTCCTGGATGTAGAGCAGGGCGCTCATATAGCTGTTCCAGTGGCCTACACCGTAAAACAGGGCCAGAATGGCAATGAGGGTGGAGGAAAGGGGCAACACGATTTTTGCGAAAAACCGGATCCGCCCGCAGCCATCCAACTGGGCCGCCTCATACAGCTCGTCCGGAATGTTGCTTTCGATAAAGGACCGGGCAACGATCAGGTTATACGCGCTGACCGCACCGGGAAGGATCATGACCCAGAATTTGTTCAGCAGTCCCAAAGATTTGATCAATAGATAGTTGGGGATCATGCCACAGGAGAAATACATGGAAAAAGTCACCAGGAACATCAGAGGCCGCCGGCCGTACAGCTTTTTTACAGAGAGGGCGTAGGCGGCGGGGAGGGTAAAGGCCAGATTCACGGCTACACCCACCACCGTGTATTTGATTGTGTTCCAGTAGGACATGAGCAAGTCCCGGTGGGATAAGGTCCGCTCGTAACCAAGCAGGGTAAAGCCCCGGGGAATCAGCAGCACCTTGCCCTGGTGGACCATGGTGGGATCGGAAACGGAGCTAATCACTACCAGATACATCGGATAGGCTGTAATGAGGAAAATCAGCACCAGAAGAACGCCGTTGACCGTATAGAAAATCCGGTCACTTTTGGAAGCCCTGATCCGGTTGGGGTGTTTGGATTGTACGGGTATATGTTTGATAGCCATCGTATGATCACCTCTCAGTACAGCGAGTTATCCGAATACTTCTTGGAGATTGCATTGACAATGATCACCAGGGCAAAAGAAATTACGGAGTTAAACAGGCCCACAGCGGTTGCGAAGCTGTACTGGCCCTTTTGCATACCCATGTCATAGACGTATGTGGCCACAACCTCTGCCGTGGAGGAATTCAGAGCATTCTGCATCAGATGGACCTTTTCAAAGCCCACACCCAGCACCTGCCCGGTCTTCATGATCAGCAGCATGATGATGGTGTTTTTGATACCCGGAAGGTCCACATAGCGGATCCGCTGCATGATGGTGGCACCGTCCAGAATGGCGGCTTCATGGAGTTCCGGGCTGACGCCGGTGAGGGCGCCGATGTAGATGATGGCGGACCAGCCCAGACTCTGCCAGATGCCGGACCAGGTGTAAAGATGGGGAAACGCGTCCGGTGAGGACATCAGATTGGTCCGTTTTCCGCCCAGATTCATAACCAGATTGGTGATTACGCCGTTGTCGGGGTTCAAAAACAGATTCAGCATGGAGACCACAACGACGGTAGAAATAAAGTGAGGAGCATAGGAGACCGTCTGGACGATCTTTACGAAACGCCGGTTGCGGCAATAATTCAGCATCAGTGCGAAGCCCACCGGCAGGGGAACTGAGAGAATGAGGGAATAGATGCTCAGGCGAATGGTGTTGAGGATCACTTCCTCGAAATAGTGACCCTCTACAAAGCGCTTGAAATGCTTCCAAAGGGGATCAGCCCAGGGGCTGTCCACGATGCCTTTGGTGAGCCGGAAATCCTTGAAGGCAATTTGCAGACCGTACAGCGGTACGATCTCGAAAGTGACAAAATAGATTACTGCAGGCAGGACCAGCACATACAGCTGCCAGTTATCCCGCAAAACACGCTTCCATCCCTTGCTGTTTTTGAGTCTTCGGGACATAGGATCCTCCTTAATCCGGTTCACCGGTGACCGGTCCGTGGACCGGTCACCGGTGAAGATCACGGTTGCATGAATAATGGATTACTTGGTTGCATCAAAGGCCTGCTGATAGATCTCAATGTAGCGCGCATGGTCCATGGATTCCAGAGTTGCCAGGTAGTCGGCCCACTCAGCTTCCACATCGCCCTGACCGCAGATCCAGCGGCAGATGGTTTCTTTCTGATACTTCTGGATATCCGTAGCCAGAAGATCCAGCTCTTCCTGCATCTCCGCGGTGAACAACTTGCCACTGGGGAACTTCTGGAAGTAAGCGCCTTCGTAGGCTGCATCCAGATCCGGCTTGTCGTAGTTGGAGAAGGCAACGGTTTCATTGGGATCGGTCCAGATGTACTTAGTAGACATGTCGCGGGTCCAGACCTGAGGGATGTGCTGCAGGTGCGCAACATTCACATAATCGGCCAGAGTTTCGAAGCCATCGGGAGCGGGAGTCTTGCGGTACCACTTGCCCTCTTCCTGGGCCATAAAGACGGATTCATTCAGAGCACCGTAGCCGGCCAGGTAGCTATAGAAGGGATCGTACAGGGTATCCACCCAGCGTGCCAGAACCTCGGGGTACTCGCAGGCAGAGGTGATATACATGACGTTCTCACACTGGACGTTGGAATACTCGCCGGCAATACCCTTATGACCATTGGGGCCAACCAGGGCGGGCAGAGGAATGAATTCTTCCACGGCCACAGCGTCACCGTAGGAGGTGCCGCGGCGCCAGGTGGCGGTAACACCGATACGGGTGGGAGTCTCCTTGGCCTTTGCACCGTAGGAATTGGAATCCTGGGTGAAGATCTCCAGGTCGATCAGCTCTTCGCTGTAGAGCATGGCCAGGTACTTGACGGCTTCCTTCATGCCATCCTGGACATTGGGGTCGATGACCTCGCCGTCAACAACCAGAGGAGTCTTACTGGCGGGCAGACCGAAGGCACCGGTGATCATACTGATAGCATTATACCAGCTGTTGCTGTAAGAGGAGTAGGGGATTTCGTCATCGGTCTTGCCGTTGCCGTTGGCGTCCTGCTCCTTGAAGGCCCGCAGAACGGCAGTGAACTCGTCGATGGTGGTGGGCATTTCCATACCCACATTTTCCAGCCACTTGGTGCTGATGGTGACGGGATTATTCTGAGCGTAATAGTTGGCAGTGATACGGGGCAGCACATAGATGTTGCCGTCGGGATAGGTGATCTGGGGGAAGAAATCGGCGCAGTTTTCCTTAAAGTTGGGCATATACTGGTCGATCAGCTCGTTCCATGCCAGAACAGCACCGTCCTGGTACAGTTCCGGAGCAGGATCGGGCAGACTGGTCTGGCCGCCCAGAACGGCATCGGGGTATTCACCGCTGGACCACATCAGACCCAGACGGTCTGTAAAGCCTTCGGTGGGAGCGGTGATCCACTCGATATGGACATTGGTCAGCTCTTCCATATCCTTGATGAAAGTCATCTCGTTGGGGTCTGCCACATTGGCGCCAACCATGATTTTCAGGGTGATCTTTTCGTTGACAATGGGATAACCGGTGGGGTTAAAGTTGGAGGGTGCTTCAGTAGTGGTGGGAGCAGCGGTCTGGGTGGGCTTGGGATCATTGTTGCCGCCCTGGGTCTGCTGAGGCTGGTCTTGGTTACAGCCTGCCAGCGTGCCGACGAGCATTACAAGAACAAGCAGCATGGCGAGGATTCTCTTCATAATTCACAACTCTCCTTTTGGATGATGGTTTTGTGGGTTGCGGCCGCATCCTCATTATGCCACAAAAACCGATTCTTTGTAAATGTGCAATAATTATTTCGATGCACGCCCCTGTTTTTTGTGAGAATGACAAGACTTGAGGCTGCTGAAGACGAAAAAGAGGAGCTGTCTCAAAATGAAAATCATGAATAAGCCCAGCAGAAATCGGATCTAATGTGGCCGTAGGGGACGGGTTCCCCGTCCCTACGTCCCGGGAGGCGAAACGCCTCCCCTACGGTTTATACAGAAAAAGGAGCTATCTCATTCATTTTGAGACAGCTCCTCTCTGGGGAATATAGGTTTTACCAGATAACCACTCTCTTGGAGGGGGCCAGGTACATTCCGTCGGGCGTTTTGACCCCGAAGGCGGCGTACCACTCGGGGAAGTTTCTGGGGGGCATATTGGCCCGGAGGTAGGCAGGACCGTGGACATCCACCTGCAGCAGCAGCGCCTGGTACTCGGGCTTTGCCTTCTGGCACCAGACCCGGGCCCAGTTGGCGAAGTATTCCTCAAAGGAAACACCTTCGGTGTTGGACATGATGTCCAGGGTAACTGCCATGCCGCCATTATCGGCAATGTTCTCACTGACGGTGAACTTGCCGTTGCAGACGCCCCAGGGCAGCTCAATGCCGTCAAACTGCTTGATCATGGCATTGACCTTCTTGTTAAACTTCCGCTCATCGGCCTTGGTCCACCAGTTATTGAGGTTGCCAAACTCGTCGCACTTGGCGCCGTTGGAGTCGAAGGCATGGGAGATCTCGTGGCCGATGACCGCGCCGATACCGCCCAGATTCTCGCTTCTGGTCTGATGGATGGAATAGAAGGGAGGCTGCAGAATGGCAGCGGGGAAG
>JAZSLC010000105.1:0-12386 GCA_045535175.1 Faecousia sp.
CGATCCGACTTCAGACGGCCTCGGGAAAAGCGGGGAGATGCTCCCGCCCTCATCAAGACCGTTACCAAATCCGGCTACACTCTGGAGGTGTGATAATGAAAAGACGACCCGCCCCCACCGTTTACAAAGCCCTGCGCCGCCGGATCGTGCTGCCTATGGTGGCTCTCTGGCTGGTACTGATCACCCTGATTACCTGCATCAGCGCCAGGGAGTTCTTTGAATCCCTGGAAGATGGCGTCTTCAGGGTCCTGACTACCCACATCCATCTGATTTCTGACAATCCCTCTGTTGCCAAGCTGATCTTTTCCGATCACATCTATGTTTCTATCATGCCGGAATCCTCCAACTTTCTGATGCTGCCCCAACGGCCCAACTCCATGAGTTCCGACCAGTGGCTTTGGGGCAAGTGGGACCTGGTTCACGGGTTTCGGTATGATATCTGCTGGTATGACGAAGATGGAAAGGAGCAGTTTCCTCCCGGCTATTATCTTACCTTCACCCACGGTGCCAAGGACTACTACATTGACCTGAATGAATCGGAAGCCCTGCGCAATTGGGCCCGGGAAGAATACACCCAGCATAACCTGACTGGCCTGTGGATCGGCTCTGATTTGCAGCTTCAGGGCTACCTGGAAGGGGACCGTTTCCATCTTTCCGCCATCAAGCTGATGATTGCCGATCATTACTGGGTGGATACGGAGGATCACAGCCGTGACGAAAGCCCCATCACCGTCAGCCGGCTGAATACCACCGCCTGCGATTCCCACGGTCCCTTCCTGCACCGGGGAAAGGTGTATCAGCAAGCGGGGGATCTTCTGAAGGATCCGGACATCGAGGGCAGCTCCTACGGCCTGTTTTCAGCGGTAATCACCATGCGGCTGAAAAACGCATACGGCGGCTCTGCCGCATTGGCCATTCATTGCCGGCCCATCGTGTATGTGGGCATCCGGCTGATGCCCTTCTATCTGGTCAGCGGAATTCTGCTTTGGATTGCCCTGTCCATCATCCTATGGAACATCCGCCGGAAGCTGACGGAGCCGCTGGATCTGATTCTGGCCGCCTGTGCGGCGGACCGGGTTGCCCTTGGTTACCAGTGGAATCCCTGGCAGGAATTGCAGCAGCTTTCCGCCTGGTTTGACCGGGTTCAGCCGGAGCGCCATCAGGCAAAAACCGAGGTGCAGCGGCTGACCACCGCTCTGGAATACGCCGAAAACGCAGAAAAGCACCGCCGGCAGATGGTTTCTTCCATTGCCCATGAGCTGAAGACCCCTCTGGCCATCATCCACAGCTACGCCGAAGGCCTGCAAAGCGGCATCTCCGCCGAAAAGCGGGATCGCTACCTGACGGTGATCCTGGAAGAAACCGAGCGGATGGATTCCCTGGTGATGGAAATGCTGGACCTTTCCCGGCTGGAAGCAGGCAAAGTCAAACTCAGCACCGACACGGTGATACCGGCAGCTCTGATCCGGGATGTGTTCTCCCGGCTGGAGCCTGCCGCTGAAGCCAAGGAACTGCAGATCGAACTGAATCTGGGGAAGGATTTCACCATCACCGCCGACGAAGCCCGGCTGGAACAGGTAATCCGCAATTTTGCCCACAACGCCATCCGCTACACCCCTAAAGGGGGCCATGTCTATGTGCTGCTGGAGCAGGCACCCCTGGGTGCGGTGTTCACCTTCCGCAATGACAGCCCGCCCCTCAGTGACGAAGCCCTGGAACGTGTCTTTGACAGCTTCTACCGGGCAGACGATCAGCCCGGCGGCACCGGTCTGGGCCTTGCCATCAGCAAGAGCATCGTGACCCTCCACGGCGGCACCTGCTCCGTCAGCAACACCCCCATCGGCGTCCAGTTCCGGTTCTATATTCCCTACTGATCCCTGTGGCCGTCTGATAAAGACGGCCACTTTTTGTATGAAGAAAACCACGCGTTGGACGCGTGGTTCTGTGAAGCCTATGGCGGCGAGCAGAAAGAAAACGGAAGAAAAGAAAAAACGTCAAAAGAAGCAGGCAGTAGGATACGGGAAAGCCTCCCTTGTGCAAAGGGAGGTGTCAGCCGAACAGGCTGACGGAGGGATTGCTCCAATGCAGTTTAGCCAGGAAAGTTGGAAAAGAATATGGGATCTCGAAACAATCCCTCAGTCAAAAATCAAAGATTTTTGCCAGCCCCCTTTACACAAGGGGGCCTTTACGCAGCTGGCGGATCGTACTCACGCGTTAACGCGTAAGCGAGGAACAGAGGGCTATGCCCGTTAAATGACAACTACCGGCTTCGCCGGTGGGTGTGTTTTTGTGGCTGTGATATTGAGAGTTTGTGGGTTTTACCCGTTTGATGTTTTCAAACCCAACTAAGTCACCCAATATTTACCGAGGTTTTGTTGTTTTCTCTTGACATTTCCCACAGAATCCTGTATCTTATATCAGGAATGCGTGTATGAAAGGAGTGGTTTGCCTTGTTGGCAGCCGAGCGTCGGCGCATCATATCCGAGCGGATCAAAGCCACCGGCCAGGTGGTGGTTTCGGCTCTCAGCGCCGAGTACGAGGTTTCCGAAGAAACCATCAGAAGAGATTTGGAATGGCTGGAGAAAGAGGGCATCGCGGTCCGCATTTACGGCGGTGCGGTGCTGGCAGGCAATGACCGCATCTCTCCCCCCTATGCCATCCGGAAAAATACCAATGTCGAACCCAAAGTGGCCATTGCCCAGCTGCTGGCCGAAATCGTCAAAGACGGCGATACCCTGATGGTGGACGAAAGCTCCACCGCCGCATACGCGGTACGGGCCATACGCCACCTGAAAAACATCACCCTGATCACCAACTCCCTGGAACTGCTGCGGGAGTTGACCGGCCAGGACAGCTGGCACGTGATCTCCACCGGCGGCACCCTGAAGCCGGATGTACTGGCCCAGGTGGGACCTCATGCCCTGCGCACCGTCGGTTCCTATCACGTCAGCTACGCCATCCTCTCCTGCCGGGGTGTCAACCGGGAATTGGGGCTGGCCGACTCAGACGACGAGGTGGTTCAGGTAAAGCAGGCCATGATCCGCTCCTGCGATTGCCCCATTTTGCTGGCGGATCACCGGAAATTTGACCGTTCCGGTCTGGTGGCCCTTGGAAGCATCGGCCAGCTGAAGAAGCTGATCACAGACCGTCTCCCCTCTCCCCAATGGCAATCCTATCTGCGCGAACAAGGCGTGGAAGTCATCAGTAAATAACGTTTCCCTATATACGAAAAATAACAACATGGAGGTTAACGAGTTATGGCAAAAGGTGTATTGATGCCCAAGGCCGGCATCACCGTAGAATCCTGCATCATCGGCGAGTGGCTGAAGCAGGTAGGCGACCAGGTAAAGGTGGGCGACATCCTGTTTACCTACGAAACCGATAAGGCCGCTTTTGAATGCGAGTCCACCGCGGAAGGCGAACTGCTGGAAATTTTTTATGAAGCCGGTGACGAAGTTCCCTGCCTGCTGAACGTGTGCGCCATTGGCGTCAAGGGCGAAGATTGCTCCGCTCTGAAGGGTGCCGGCGGTGCTGAAGCCCCTGCCGAGCCCGCTCCCGCCCCTGCCGCTGCTGCCCCTGCAGCCGCCGCAGCCTGCAACACCAAGGCCAAGGCCGTCATCATGCCCAAGGCCGGCATCACCGTGGAATCCTGCATCATCGGTGAGTGGCTGAAGCAGGTGGGCGACCAGGTGAAGGTGGGCGACATCCTGTTTACTTATGAAACCGACAAGGCCTCCTTCGAGTGCGAGTCCACCGAAGAAGGCGAACTGCTGGCCATCTTCTTCGGCGAAGGCGATGAGGTTCCCTGCCTGCAGAACGTGTGTGCCGTTGGTCCCCACGGTGAACCCACCGATTGCCTGAAGCCCGGTGCAGCACCTGAGGTTGCCGAAGCTGCTGCGCCCGTGGAAGAAGCTGCCGCCCCCGCAGAAGCCGCCCAGGCTGCTGCCGTGGAAGGCGCTCCCGTTTCTCCCAGAGCCGCCAAGCTGGCCAAGGCCCACGGCGTGGATCCCACCCTGGCCACCGGCACCGGCCCCAACGGCCGTATCATTGAGCGTGACGTGCAGAAGCTCATTGCCGAAGGCGTTCCCGCTCCCGCAGTGGCTGCCGCCGCTGCCGCTCCCGTGGCAGAAGCAGAATACGAAGACGTCAAGTTCAGCGGTATCCGCCGTGCCATCAGCAAGTCCATGAGCACCAGCCTGTCCACCATGGCCCAGCTGACCCACAACACCAGCTTCGACGCCACCGCCATTCTGGCTTACCGCAAGGCCCTGAAGGCCGCCGGCGGCGAATATGCCGGCATCACCCTGGGCGACATCGTCCTTTACGCCGTGTCCCGGACCCTGCTGAACCACCCCGACCTGAACGCCAATATGCTGGAGGACAACTCCATCCGCCGCTTTAAGCACGTCCATCTGGGTGTTGCCGTGGATACTCCCCGCGGCCTGATGGTTCCCACCATCTTCAACGCCGATACCATGAGCCTGCTGGAAATCTCCAAGGCGGTCAAGGAACTGGCTGCCCAGTGCCGTGACGGCGCCATCAGCCCCGATAAGCTCAGCGGCGGCAGCTTCACCGTTTCCAATCTGGGTAATCTGGGTGTGGAATCCTTTACTCCCGTCATCAATCCTCCCCAGACCGGTATTCTGGGCGCCTGCGGCACCATCGACCGGGTCCGCAAGGCTGCCGACGGCAGCATCCAGATCTATCCCGCCATGGGCCTGAGCCTGACCTACGACCACCGGGCCGTGGACGGCACCCCCGCCGCCAAGTTCCAGAAGGAACTGGGCCAGAACCTGGAAAACTTCACCTGCCTGCTGGCTCTGTAAGGAAAGGAGAACTGAATTATGCCTAAGAGTTTGTTTGTGGATCCCAATCTTGTCCGTCAGCCCGGCAAGGTGACCTTCAACGAGATCCCCGTAAACCAGTACAATAAGACCGTTGCCGAAGAACTGGCTTCCGGCAAGTACACCAAGGCGGACCTGATCCGCATCTTCCGGGACATGACCGTTCTGCGTGAGTTCGAAACCATGCTGAACCAGATCAAGACCCAGGGTACTTACAACGGCATCGACCACACCTATCCCGGCCCTGCTCACCTGTCCATCGGTCAGGAAGCTGCCTGCGTGGGCCAGGCTTACCTGCTGGACGAGAACGACTTTGCCTTCGGCTCCCACCGCAGCCACTCCGAAATCCTTGCCAAGGCTCTGAGCACCATCAACAAGATGAGCGATGCTCAGCTGATGGAAGTGATGGAAAACTTCCTGGAAGGCAAGTGCCTGCGCTCCACCCAGAAGCTGGGCGCCTGTGCCGACGTGAAGGAACTGGCCATCCGGTTCATCCTGTACGGTACCCTGTCCGAAATTTTTGCCCGTGAAACCGGCTTCCACATGGGCATGGGCGGCTCCATGCACGCCTTCTTCCTGCCCTTCGGCATCTACCCCAACAACGCCATCGTGGGCGGCTCCGGCACCATTTCCACCGGCGCAGCCCTCTTCAAGAAGATCAACAACAAGAAGGGCATCGTGGTCTGCAACGTGGGCGACGCCGCCATGGCCCGCGGTCCTGTTTGGGAAGCCCTGAACTTCTCCGCCATGGACCAGTACAAGACCCTGTGGGAAAGCCATAACGACGGCATGCCCATTCTCTATAACATTTTCAACAACTCCTACGGCATGGGTGACCAGACCCGTGGTGAAACCATGGGCCAGGGCTGCATGAGCCGTATTGCTTCCGGCGTCAGCCCCACCCAGTTCCACGCCGAAACCGTGGACGGCTTCAACCCCCTGGCGGTCATCGATGCCATGGAGCGCAAGCTGCAGCTGCTGCGCAACGGCCAGGGCCCCGTCATGCTGGAAACCCTCACCTACCGCTTCTCCGGCCACTCCGTTTCCGACCAGAATGCCTACCGCACCAAGGAAGAGATGGACGCATGGAAGGAAGTGGATCCCCTCACCACCTATCCCGCTGCTCTGGTGGAAGCAGGCGTTATGACCCAGGCAGAAGTGGATGCCATCCTGGCCGAAACCAAGGAGCGCATGACCCTCATCTGCAAGGCCGCTGCCGATCCCGAGATCAGTCCCTACTGTGACTTTAAGGCCGACCCCGCTGTGGTGGAGCGTCTGATGTTCTCCGAGGAGAAGGTGGATCGCTTTGACGACCGGGCTCCCGAATTCACCGTTCCCAAGGAAGAAGCCGAGGGCTACAAGAAGATCAAGGCCAAGGAGCGCAGCCCCATCGGTGCCGATGGCAAGCCCGTATCCAAGATGAAGCTCTTTAACCTCCGTGACGGCCTCAGCGAAGTCATTTGGGACCGTTTCTACGAAGATCCCACCCTGGTGGCCTACGGCGAAGACTGCCGTGACTGGGGCGGCGCCTTTGCAGTGTACCGCGGCATGATGGATGCTCTGCCCCATAGCCGTCTGTTCAACTCCCCCCTGGCCGAAGGTGCCATCGTCGGTACCGCCGTTGGCTATGCCCTGTCCGGCGGCCGCGCTCTGGTGGAGCTGATGTATGCTGACTTCATCGGCTGCGCCGGTGACGAAATCTTCAACCAGATGTCCAAGTGGCAGGCCATGTCCGCCGGCATCCTGAAGATGCCTCTGGTGCTGCGTGTTTCCGTGGGCTCCAAGTACGGTGCCCAGCACTCCCAGGACTGGACCGCCCTGTGCGCTCACATCCCCGGCCTGAAGGTCTGCTTCCCCGCCACTCCCTGGGAAGCCAAGGGTCTGATGGAAACCGCCCTGCGGGGTACCGATCCCGTGGTGTTCTTCGAGAGCCAGAGAATTTACGACGTGGGCGAGCAGTTCCACGAAGGCGGCGTTCCCGCAGAGCGCTATGAGATCACCATCGGCGACACCAACAAGGTCCGCGACGGCAAGGACGTCACCATCCTGACCATCGGTGCAGCTCTGTACCGGGCCATGGATGCCGCCAAGGAGCTGTCCGAGAAGTACGGTCTGGAAGCTGACGTCATCAACATCCACTCCCTGGTGCCTCTGAACTACGAGGGTATCATCGAATCCGTTCGCAAGACCGGCAAGGTGGTTCTGATTTCCGACGCCTGCGCCAGAGGTTCCTTCCTGAACGAAGTGGCCCAGCACATCACCCAGCTGTGCTTTGACGATCTGGATGCACCTCCCGCTGTGGTGGGTGCCAAGAACTGGATCACTCCTCCCTTCGAGTTCGACGAGTTCTTCTTCCCCCAGAAGACCTGGATCCTGGATGCCATCCATCAGCACATCCAGCCCCTGCCCGGCTATCAGTGCGTGCAGGATTACAGCGAAGCCGAAAAGCTCCGCATTGCCAAGTACGGCGTGTAATTTCAGATTCCAAAACATACCGGCGCTCTGCGCCGGTATGTTTGCAATCCCGCTATTTATCCCTCCCGGAGGTATCTTATGACCGAACTATACTGCCTCGGTGACTCTTTGACCTACGGTCTGGGGATCCGCGTCAGCCAGAAATGGACCACCCTGGCCGCATCCGACACCTTGCGCATCACTCCTATGGGCATCAGCGGCGATACCACGTCAGGTATGCTGGCCCGGATCCAGAATCTTCCCTCCTGTCACCAAAAAGCCCCCTCCCTGCGGCCCTTCGTGCTGGTGATGGGCGGTACCAATGACATCTTCTTCTCCGGTACCCACACCGGTGCCCGGGCCAATCTGGGGGCCATCGTTCACCAGCTCTGCGCCCTGGGCTACCGGCCTTTGGTGGGCATCCCTCTGCCCATCTGTCCCGAAGATGCGCCCCAAAAATGGGCCGCCCTGGCGGATTTTGAAGCTTCCGCCCGGCTGCTGGAGGAATACTGCAGTTGGCTGAAGCAGTTCTGCCAGGCCTTTGACATTCCCTATGTGGACTTCCATATGGATTATGTAAACCAGGAGGGATCCGTCCGCCGGGATCTGTTTCTGGATGGGCTCCACCCCAATGCCGCCGGTCACGCGCTGATGGCGGCCCGGCTCAGGGAGGCATTTCCATGAAACTGAACTGGCTGGACCTGACCACCACGGACCCGGCGTGGAATCTGGCGGCGGAGCAGTATGTGTTTGATCACCTGCCCAAAGACCGGATGTATCTGATGCTGTGGCAGAATGACAATGCCATCATCATCGGCAAAAACCAAAACACCTCCGCCCAAATCAATGAAGCCTTTGTCCGCCAACACGGCATCAAGGTTGTGCGCCGGCTTTCCGGCGGCGGCGCCGTCTATCACGACCTGGGAAACCTGAATTTCACCATCATTGCCGATGCAGACAGCATGGAGATCAATTTCCGGCTGTTTTGCGGGCCCGTGATCCGGGCCCTGGAAAAGGTGGGCGTAAAAGCGGAGCTGAACGGCCGCAACGATATGACCATCGATGGCAAAAAGTTCTCCGGCAACGCCCAGTATATGCGCGGCGGCCGGGTGATGCACCACGGTACCATTCTCTTTGACTCCAATCCGGAGATTCTTTCCGGAGCGTTGCAGGTGGACGAAGAAAAGATCCGTGCCAAGGGCGTCCAATCCGTCCGGAGCCGGGTCACCAATGTGCGGCCCCATCTGCCCCGGGACTTGACCCTGCCGGAGTTTCGCCGGATCCTGCTGGAAAGCATTCTGGAAGAAACCCCCGGGGAGCCCTATGTGCTGACGGACGTAGATCTGCAGGCCATTGAATCCATCAAAACCAGCCGCTATGACACCTGGCATTGGAACTACGGCAGAAGCCCTGCCTGCACCATGGTCAAGCGCAGACGGTTTGAAGGCTGCGGCACTGTGGAAGCTTATCTGACGGTGGAGCACGGCATCATCCGGGATCTTTCCTTCCGGGGTGATTTCTTCAGTCTGGAGGAGCCTGCCCTGCTGGCAAAGACCCTTCTGGGCTGCCCCCACAGCCGGGAAGCCCTGCAGCAGCGTCTGCCTCAAAATATAAATTCCTATTTCAGCGGTCTGACCCGGGACCTGCTTTTGGATCTGCTGACGGACTAGGAGGTTTTTATGCATCTTCCCGAACCCATTGCCGCCCTGGTGGGCAGCAAGCCCTACAGCTGTGACGACATCGGAAAATCCGGCTCCAAAGTACTGTGCTACGAGGACATGGTGCTGAAAATCGAGCCGGAGGCCTCTGGTTTTTTCGAAAATATTGCCATGCTCCGCTGGCTCCGGGGAAAGCTTCCGGTTCCGGAGGTTCTTTGGGCCATGACAGAGGGCGGCTTTCAGTATCTGCTGATGTCCCGGGTCCGGGGCCGCATGGCCTGTGACGATACCTATACCGCAGACCCCGATGCCCTGGCCCAGCTTCTGGCCGATGCTTTGAAAACCCTTTGGGCCGTGGATATTACCGATTGCCCCAGGCATCACCTGTTGTCGGAGGACCTGGCGGAGGCAAAGGAGCGGATTGCCCGGAACCTGGTGGATATAGACGATGTGCAGCCGGACACCTTTGGTCCCGGCGGATTCGAAAATCCCCAGGCCCTGCTGACCTGGCTGGAAGACCACCAGCCCCCTTTGGAGCCGGTACTCTCCCACGGAGACTTCTGCCTGCCCAATGTCTTCTTTGAAGATGGCCGGCTTAGCGGATTCATTGACCTGGGCGGCTGCGGTGTCAGCGATAAATGGCGGGACATTGCCCTGTGCTACCGGAGCCTCCGGGACAATATCAGCGGCCACTATGCAGCCTGCCCCCAGCCGGATTTCGACCCGGATATTCTCTTTGAGAAGCTGGGCATGGCCCCCAACTGGGAAAAGATTCGATATTACATTCTGCTGGACGAGCTGTTTTGAGGAACGGGGCAGGTTTTTGCCGTATTTTTATGTGTCGGTGTTGACATTTGCTCCCAATCTTCTTATAATAAAGCAGTAGAGTCAAGGAGGGATCGGTATGAAGCCGTCGGAAATCATAGATCGGCTGGAACAGGATCCCATCATTGCAGCCATCCGGGATGACGGATGGGACGCGGCTCTTTCCTCCCCGGTTCCGGTGCTGTTTTATCTGTCGGCTGAACTGCTGACGGTAAAAGACCGGATCCAGCAAGCCCACCACCACGGCAAGATCCTCTTTATTCATATGGACCTGGCCGAAGGCATCGGCAAAGACCGGGCCGCGGTCCGGTATCTGGCCAACTGCGGTGTGGACGGCATCATATCCACAAAAGCATCTCTGATCCGCTTCGCCAAGGAGCAAAATCTCCTGACGGTACAGCGCTTCTTCGCATTGGACTCCAAAGGCATGGACAGCATCGACGACATGATCCGCTCCTCCTGTCCCCATTTGGTAGAGATCATGCCCGGTGTTATCAGCAAGGCAATCCGTCGCTTCAGCAGCAGCCGTATTCCCGTGATCGCCGGTGGTCTGGTTACGACCAAGGAGGAAGTCACCGAAGCTTTGAAAAGCGGTGCTACCGCCGTATCCACAGGTCAGCAGGAGCTGTGGTATGTTTAACCAAAACCGAATATCCGTAGAGATTGAGAGAAACGGAAGCTGATGAGACCCCCTTAGGTGCGGTCTCCGCTTTGCCGTTCTCTCAATATTTTTATACCCGTATAAAAAGGCAATTGCTTTTTTAGATAACTTTGTATTTTATTTATGGAGGTAAAACCAATGGAAACCAGACCTTATGTACAGTGGGACCTGATGAACAACTTCATGATCGACGTCTTTAAGTGCTACGGCGTGCCCGAAGAGGACGCCCGCATCTGCGCCGATGTTCTGCTGGAATCCGACCGCCGCGGCATCGAGAGCCATGGCTGCAACCGCTTCAAGCCCATCTACCTGGACCGCATCAAGAACGGCACCCTGCTGCCCGTGACCAACTGCGAGATCGTCAAGGAAACCCCCACCACCGTAGTGATGGATGCCCATAACGGTATGGGTATGGTCGCCTCCTACAAGATGATGGAAATGCTCATCGAAAAGGCCAAGAAGTACGGCATGGCCGGCGGCACCATCTTCAACTCCACTCACTACGGCATCGCCGGTTACTGGTCCACCATGGCTGAGAAGGCCGGCATGATCGGTATCACCGGTACCAACGCCCGTCCCTCCGTGGCAGCTACCTTCGGCGTGGAGCCCATGATGGGCACCAACCCCCTGACCTTCACCATGCCCACCGACGAGGAGTTCCCCTTCAACTTCGACTGCGCCACCTCCACCATCCAGAACGGCAAGATCGAGTTCTATGGGCGCTCCGGCAAGCCCACCCCCGCTGGCCTGGTGGTCACCAAGGACGGCGACACCATGACCGATTCCGGCGAAATCCTGCGTCAGATGCGTGCAGGCAACTGCGCACTGCTGCCTCTGGGCGGTCTGGGTGAAGAAACCGGCGGCTACAAGGGCTACGGCTTCACCACCATCGTTGAGATCCTGTCCGCTGCTCTGGCCGGTGGTCCCTACATGAAGGCCCTCTCCGGCAAGGACGAGAACGGCAAGAACGCCTTCTACCGTCTGGGTCACTTCTTCTTCGTCATCAACCCCGAGTTCTTCATGGGTCTGGACACCTTCAAGGAAACCGCCGGTGGCATCTGCCGCGGTCTGCGCGAAAGCACCAAGGCCCCCGGCGCCGAGCGGATCTACACCGCCGGTGAGAAGGAATGGCTGGCCTGGCAGGAGCGCAAGGACCTGGGCGTGCCCGTGGGCGAGAGCATCCAGAAGGAGTGCATCGCTCTGCGCGACGAGTTTGGTCTCCCCTACAAGTTCCCCTTTGAAGCTTAATTAACATTTATTTATAGGAGGATAACACTATGAATTACGCCGTTGAATCCCTGAAGAAGCACGCCGAATGGGGCGGCAAGATCGAAGTCATCTGCACCGTTCCCTGCAAGACCAAGGACGACCTGTCCCTGGCTTACACCCCCGGTGTTGCTCAGCCCTGCCTGGAAATCCAGAAGGACGTGAACAAGTCCTATGAGCTGACCCGCCGTCACAACCTGTGCGCCGTTATCACCGACGGCACCGCCGTGTTGGGTCTGGGCGACATCGGCCCCGAAGCCGGCATGCCCGTTATGGAGGGCAAGTGCGTGCTGTTCAAGGCCTTCGGCGATGTGGACGCCTTCCCCATCTGCATCAAGAGCAAGGATGTGGATGAAATCATAAACACCGTATACATGATCTCCGGCTCCTGCGGCGGCATCAACCTGGAGGACATCGCCGCTCCCCGCTGCTTTGAAATCGAAAAGAAGCTCAAGGAAAAGTGCGACATCCCGATCTTCCACGATGACCAGCACGGCACCGCCATCATCACCCTGGCTGGCCTGATCAACGCCCTGAAGGTCGTCGGCAAGGCGAAGGAAGAAATAAAGGTTGTGGCCAACGGGGCAGGCGCCCCCGCCACCGCCATCACCAAGCTGCTGCTCTCCTACGGCATTAAGAATATCACCATGTGCGACCGCAAGGGCGCCATCTATGAGG
>JAZSLC010000076.1:0-9555 GCA_045535175.1 Faecousia sp.
TTGGCCCACAGAACGACATGGCTACGATCCGACTTGGCAATACCTTAGCCATGCAGATCAGATTCAGCACGGTAATGGAAAGGTAGCACAGCAGGCTTCCAATGGGGGTGCCAAGGATGCCGATATTGGGATTACCGGTGAGGATAAACACGGCAATCAGCTTGATCACACCGCCGACAAACATGTTGATCACGGGGATATTCACATGACCATGGGCCTGCATAATGGCATTGGTCAGCAGTACCACAGCATGCAGGAAGACGCTGATGCCAAGCAGTGACATGAGTTGAGAGGCCAGAACCAGCTTTTCACCGGTATAGCCCCCCAGAATGGCCATAATGGGCTCCGACAGCAGCATCAGGCCGAAGGCGCAGGGCAGGCTCAGCAGACCGGTGATCCGGGCAGCGGATTCCTCGGTTTCCCGAACGCCGTCCCGGTTTTTCAGGGTCAACTGGGAGGTGATGGCGGGAATGATGCTGACGGTGATGGGGGTAATGAAGGAGTTGGGCAGATTATAGATGGTGCTGGAGAGCTTGTAAATGCCGTTGATGTTGGAAGCAATCTTGGAGTACTTTTCGTCGGGGGTCAGGCCCTGGGGATTGGCGGCCAGTACCTCCTGCTCAAGAATCTGCACCAGGGGCGTATTCAGCAGATTGCCGGACAGCAGACCGTTCAGCCGGTCCATGTACAGGCTGGTTTCCACTACAGTCAGCAGCTGCAGGCCAGCAGCGCCGATGGTAATGGGCACGGCGATGGCCAGAAGCTGCTTGGCAGTTTCCTTGTAGGAGGTAACCTCTTCGCCCTCTTTCACCTGGGCATCAAAGGACTTACGGATCACGCCGAACAGGTATACGGAGGAAACCAGACAGCTGACGGTTACACCCAGAATGGAACCGGCGGCGGCCAGAGGCACGTTGCCGCTGAAGCTCATAATCAGAGCGGCCAGACCCAGGCCCACCACCATTTTGAAGATGGCTTCCACTACCTGACTGACAGAGGTGGGGATCATGTTTCCCTGACCCTGGAAGAAACCCCGGTAGGTGGAAATGATGCCCATCAAGAATGCACAGGGAGCCAGGCACAGAATGGAAAGCCAGGCGTCGTCCTGGCCCAGACCATGGGCCAGCTGCTTGCAAAACAGCATCATCAGCAGTGTGCTGGCGGCACCCAGCCCCAGGAACATGGCCCGGGCGGTATTGTATACCCGGCGCACCTGGGAGCCGTTGCCCAGGGAACTGGCCTGGCTGATCATGCGGCTCATGGCCACCGGCAGACCGGCGGTGGAAATCAGCAGCAGAACGGTGTAAATATCGTATGCGGCAGAGAAATAGCTGTAGCCCTCGTCACCGATGAAGTGCTTCAGAGGCAGCTTATAGAGGGCACCGATGACCTTGACGGCAGCGGTAGCCAGCGCCAGCAGGGCGGCACCGTGGAGGAAGGTTTGCTTTTTGGGCGTAGACATAGGCTCCTCCTTACTCTGCGGCAGGGAACAGCCGGGGAATGGCGTACTGGGTCAGCTCTTCCACAGCGGTTTTCAGGTCCAGGGTGGGGAACTGGCCGTTCTGGTAGAGGATCTTACCCCGCACCATGGTCATAGCCACGTCGCCGCCCTTGGCGGAGAAGACCAGGCCGTTGAGGACGTTGTGGCAGGGCATCAAATGGGGGGCGGAGAAGTCCACCAGAATGACGTCCGCATCCATGCCGGTCTTCAGCATACCGGTGTCGGCGCTGCGGCCCTGGGCGAAGGCACCGCAGACGGTAGCCATGGTCAAAACGGCGCCGGCAGGCATGGCAGAGGGCTCCCCGGCAGTAACGCGCTGGCTGAAAGCGGCACCGCGCATCACTTCGAACAGGTCCATGTTGCCGCATTCCACGGCACCGCCGGTGCCGAGGGTTGCGTTCATGCCGTTTTTGACGCAGCGGGTGATGGAAGCGCTGGGGCGGCCGGCTTTGGCGTCTGCCAGAGGCAAGGCCACCAGGGACACCTTTTTCTTGCCCAGCAGCTTCATTTCTTCTTCGGAGAGGGCACCGCAGCCTGCGGCAGTGGTGGGCATCTCAAAGAAATTGTGGCAGTTCAGCAGCTCAGCCGGGGTCAGACCGGTGCGGTCCAGGCAGGACTCCGGCTCTTCTCCTGTTTCGCTCAGATGCAGCTGCATCCGAAGGCCCTTTTCCTTGGCGTAGGCTGCCAGGCCCTCCCAAAGCCGGTAGTTGCTGGTGTATTCGGCGTAGATGCCCGCATCGATCCGGATCCGTCCGTCCTCGTAGCCGTGCCATTTGTCCACAACCCGCCGAAGCTCCGCGCACTGCTCATCGGTTTCGAAGTCAAAGTCTTCGTTTTCGTCAATGAACCGGTAGGCGGACAGGGCGATGTTGGCCTTGATGCCGGATTCTGCCACGGCCTGGGCAGTGGCTTCCGGGTAGTAGTACAGGTCGGAAACGGAGGTGATGCCGAACCGAAGGCATTCGGCGATGCCCAGGGTTACGGCGGCTTTGGCGCAGCGGGAGTCCATTTTGGACTCTTTCATCAGCAGGTTCTCCAGAGCCTCCCGGTTGGACAGGTCATCAAAACAGCTGCGCAGGGCAGTGGTGGCCAGATGGGTATGGCAGTTGATGAGGCCGGGCATGGCCACCATGCCGGTGCCGTCAATGATGGTGGCAGGCTTTTCCTGAGGGGGCTTTTTGCCGATATAGGAGATTTTGCCATCTGTGACACCCAGACAGGCGCCAAACAGCACGTCCATCTGCTCGTTCATAGTGACGATGGTCACATTGGAAATCAGGGTATCCAAATCAGACACTTCCTTTCATAAGCCGGAACAGCTCCTCTTTCTGAGAAAGAACGCTGTCCAGCTGGGAGATGTATTGCTCCGGGAATTTGGGGTTGTGGAACCGCTGCAGACTTCCGTCGGGGAAGTTGACCTTGTTCATACCGCCGCCGCCCAGGGAGACGATGCTGTGCAGCTCTTCCATCATGTAGATGTTATACAGGCAGTCCCGGTTGTCCCGGCTCCAGCCCACGTTTTCGAAGCTGCCGGACATATATTTCTGCCGGTACAGGTAGTAAGGCTTATAGCCCAGGGACCGGAGGGTTTCGTTGGCGTAGGCAACCATTGCTTCCACATCTTCTGCGGTCAGCAACCCCTCCCGCCGCTCAAAAAGATCGGCGCCCTTTTTCAGAGCCAGGGTGTGCACTGTGATGTTGGAGGGGTTCAGCGCGGCAATGGTATCCAGAGAGTGGCGGAAGCCGTCGAAGGAGTCGGTGGGGAGGCCGGCAATCAGGTCCATGTTGATGTCCGTAAGACCGGCAGAGAGGGCTTCGCCGTAGGACCGCAGCACATCGGCGGCGGTGTGAGGCCGACCGCAAGCCTGAAGCACGGAATCCACCATGGTTTGGGGATTGATGCTGGTGCGGTCTGCACCGCCCAGCCGGATGGCTTCCATTTTTTCTGCATTCAGGGTATCGGGACGGCCGCCTTCCACCGTGAATTCAATGCACCTGGACAGGTCGAAGGAATCCCGGATGCCCCCCAGAAGCATCGCCATCTGCCGGGAAGTCAGGGTGGTGGGGGTGCCGCCGCCTATGTAAATGGTACGCACACGGCGGCCGGAACTTTCCATCAGCCGGCCCGTTACTTCCAGTTCTTTCAGCAGGGCCTGCAGGTAAGGCTCCATGAGGCCGGTGTTCTTGCCGATGGTGCGGCTGACGAAGCTGCAGTAGCTGCAGCGGGTGGGGCAGAAGGGGATGCCCACATACAGGGAAACATCGCCCTCTTCCAGCAGCGATGCGGCCCGCAGGGTGGCGTGGGAGCAGTCCAGAGCCAGATTTCTCCGGTCCTCGGTTACAAAATAGACGTCCCGCATCAGCTTCTGGGCAGAAGCATCGGTGCCACCCTCCAGCAGGTGCCGGGTGGTGATTTTGGTGGGACGGACGCCGGAAAGAGCCCCCCAGGCCGGTGCCTTGGGGAGCAGGGGCAGTGCAGCCCGGTAATAGCTTTGCTGCAGCGCTCTGCGGCGCAGGCGGACCGTTTCCTCCGAAGCGCGCAGACGGACGGCGGCCCGGGTCTTTTGGCCGCCGTGGGTAATGGTGGTGACTGCGGTGAGCCAGGTGTTGCCCCGGTGCAGGGCAGAAACGGCTCCGTCCCCCTGGAAGGGGCCCTCCACCGGCTCCATTCCCTCGCCGGGGAAGAGTGCCAGCTGGAGCTGCTCTACCGCGTAGCGGTCCTCGTGACCGACCAGTAACAGTTTCATAAATTGCCTCGCAGGTAAGGATTGAATTGCTGCTCCCGGGAAAGGTTGGAGCTGCTGCCATGACCGGGGAAAACCCGGTAATCTTTTGACAGGGTGCCAAGCCGGGCCAGGGAGCTGAGCATGGCTTTGTAGTCTCCGCCGGGCAGGTCAATGCGGCCGCAGGAGCCGGTAAAGAGGGTGTCGCCGGTGAAAAGGGCATCCTTGCAGGCGTAACAGACGGACCCCCGGGTGTGGCCCGGAGTGGACCATACGGTGAATTCCAGACCGCCGGCAGAGATGACCTGGCCTTCCTGGCAGAAGTGAATTTCGGTAAAATTGCTGTTTGCCAGGGGGTAGAACCGGGCAAAAGTGGGATTATTGGGAAGAGCGTAATCCCCTTCGTGCATCCACAGGGCACAGCCGGTGGATTTTACCAGGTTTTCTACGGCACCCACATGGTCGAAATGGCCATGGGTCAGCAAAATGGCATCCGGAGTCAGTTGGAGGGCCTGCAGACTGTCCAGAATCATTGGGACATTGTATCCCGGATCGATGACCGCGCAGGTCTTGGATTCCTTTGCACTGACGATATAGCAGTTGGTTTGATAATCTCCCAGAGAGAGGGTTATAATTTGCGGCATAATGACTCCTTTCGGCGTGGCAATTGGGAAAGGTTATCTTCTGGGGGTGTCCATCAGCTGGTCCGTATCCAGAATCAGGGTCACGGGGCCGTCGTTGATGGATTCCACTTTCATGTCCGCACCGAAACGGCCGTGCTGGGGTGGATAGCCCAGGGCCTCACATTCTTTCAGGAACTGCTCGTAAAGCTGTTCGCCCAGGGCAGGAGGTGCGGCTTCGGTGAAGCTGGGACGGCGGCCCTTGCGGCAGTTGCCGTAGAGGGTGAACTGGCTGACCACCAGCACCTGACCGCCCACCTGCTCGAGGCCCAGGTT
This sequence comes from Faecousia sp., assembly GCA_045535175.1. Classification (GTDB taxonomy): domain Bacteria; phylum Bacillota; class Clostridia; order Oscillospirales; family Oscillospiraceae; genus Faecousia. The sequence continues at coordinate 5,181 of JAZSLC010000076.1, forward strand.
CATTTTGCCGTTTTCGTCTTCAAAAACCCGCAGGCCCAGGGCCTTCTGGGCCAGATATTTGCAATGCTCCGGGGTGTCTTCGGGGCCTACGCCCAGAAGAATCAGAAACCCCGTTCCGATTTTTCCGGTTACTTCGCCGTCGATGGTGACGGAAGCAGAGCGGACTCTTGTTAATACAGCGCGCATAGACGGTTCCTTTCTCCTGTGTGGGAGCCTTTAGTTTTGGCCGCGGCGGGTGGAGATGACGTCCCGGATGTTGATGAGCTTGGTACGGACGGCTTCCAGTTCTGCCACATTCCGAACCTCGAAGCGGACAGTGAAGGTACTTCTACCGCCGGGCAGGTCTTTGCCGTTCAGCTCTCTGACCCGGGCCCGGGCTGTAGTCATGGCTGTAGCCAGGTCCAGCAGCAGGCCGTCGCGGGTGATGCATTCCAGTTCAATGGTGGTTTCGAAGGGCTGATCCTCTTCGTTGGCCCAGCGGACCCGGACCCAGCGGGCCGCCTGCCTGGGGTCGTCCTTTTGAGCGGTATTGGGGCAGTCGGCCCGGTGAACGGAAACGCCGAAGCCTTTGGTAATGAAGCCGATGATGGCATCCCCCGGAACGGGGGTGCAGCAGCCGGCAAATTTGATCATAATGGAGTCGATGTCTTCCACGATGACGCCGTTGACCGCATGGCGGTTCCGACGGGCGGGATCATCGGAAATGGTTCGCAGGGGCTTGGGAACCTTGTCGGCCTCCTGGGCCTTCAGGGCCCGGTGGATATCGTCCCGGATCCGGCCCACAGCCTTGGTGGCGGTGAGGCCGCCGTAGCCGATGGCGGCATACAGGTCATCCCAGTTGTCAAAGGCCAGCTTTTTCAGCAGCAGCGGTTCCAGTTCTGGATCCGTCAGGGCAGACAGGGGCAGCAGCAGCCGGCGCATTTCGGCTTCGAAGCTGGCCCGGCCGTGGACGATGTTCTCTTCCCGCTTTTCTTTCTTGAACCACTGCTTGATCTTGGTGCGGGCCTGGTTGGATTTACACAGATTCAGCCAGTCGCGGCTGGGACCCTTGGCGGATTTGGAGGTGATGATCTCCACAATGTCGCCGTTTTTCAGGGGGGTATCGATGTTGGCGATGCGGCCCATGATTTTGGCGCCGATCATGGAGTTGCCCACACCTGAGTGGATGGCATAGGCAAAATCAATGGGGGTGGAGCCGGCGGGCAGGGAAACAATCTTTCCTTTGGGGGTAAAGACGAACACCTCGTCATCGAACATATCGATTTTCAGGGAGTTCACATAGTCTTCCGCGTCGGTGTCCTGCTGGCTTTCCAGCAGCCGGCGAACCCATTCGAAGTCCTTGGTCTCGCCGGAGCCCTGCTTATACTTCCAGTGGGCTGCAATACCGTATTCGGCGGTTTCGTGCATTTCCCAGGTACGGATCTGCACTTCAAAGGGAATACCCTGGTTGCCGATGACGGTGGTGTGAAGGCTCTGGTACATATTGGGCTTGGGGGTGGAGATGTAGTCCTTGAACCGGCCGGGGACCAGGTTGAACAGGTCGTGGATGTGGCCCAGCACGTTGTAGCAATCGGGGATGCTGTCCACAATGACCCGGAAGGCGTAAAGGTCATACAGTTCGTCGATGCCCTTGTTCTGGGACTGCATCTTCCGGTAGATGGAATAGACGTGCTTGATGCGGCCGTAGGTCTTGTTGTGAATGCCCACGCTGCCCAGACGCTCGGTGATCCGGTTCTGGATGGTATGCATAAAGGCCTCATCGGTTTCCTTGTGGGCGTTCAGGTAGGCCATGATTTCGGCGTAGTGATCGGGGCACAGATACCGCAGGGCGATGTCTTCCAGTTCCCATTTGATCTTCTGCATACCAAGCCGGTGGGCCAGGGGAGCATAGATGTCCATGGTCTCCCGGCATTTTTTGATCTGCTTGACAGGGCTCTGATACTGCATGGTGCGCATATTGTGCAGACGGTCAGCGATTTTGATCAGCACCACCCGGATGTCCTTGGACATGGCCATGAACATTTTTCGCAGGTTCTCCATCTGGGCTTCTTCCGTGGAGGAAAAATCCGCCCGGGTCAGCTTGGTAACGCCTTCCACCAGTTCGGCCACGGTGGTTCCGAACCGCTTGGATACATCCTCAAAGGAGGCATCGGTATCTTCCAGACAGTCGTGGAGCAATGCGGCCAGAATGGCATCCAGATCCAAACCCATTTCGGCTACGATTTCGGCGGTGGCCAGGGGGTGAATGATGTAAGGGGAGCCGTCCTTGCGCTTTTGATCCTTGTGCTTGTCGTTGGCGAAGGCCACGGCCCGGTTGACAATGGTCATGTCAATGCTGGGGCAGAAACGCTGCAGTGCATCACATAAGGATTCGTAATGATCGGTATAAGATTCCATAATCTCAGCTCTCTTTCAGGCGCAGAAGGGTTTGCATGGTGGAACTCTCGTTCAAATCCGCCTTCTGATGGGGGAAACAAACTTGAATGGTAATGTACTTGTGGAGCCGGCGGTAGTCGATGAGCCCCACATCACGGAAAATATCCAGGCAGGTCATCAGCTTTTCCAGGCTCAGGGGGGTGCCGGACCAGCGGACGATCTTGCGGCACAGGCACATGGGGGATTCCTGCAAAGGTGCGCCGGTCATGGACAGATACCGCCAAACGGTGCCCAAGGTGGGCCGGTCGGGCAGCAGATTTTGGGCTTGACTGGAGGTCAGGGTCCCGGCGCGCAGGGCCGAATAGGCGGAAATCTCCGGAGAACAGGGGGCCTTGCAGGCGGGCCGCACGTCCAGAATGTTCATCTGAACCGTTCTTTCTCCCCGGAATTCGTTGATTTGCGGAACAAAAGCAACATCCACCAGCTCTCCCTGGGCCACGGCACTGATTTCCTGGCCGCAGGAGAAGTAGATGGCGTTGATGGTGTGACGGCCGCTGCGCAGCCGCATCCGCAGATGCTTGCCGCTGCCCACGCACTGCAGGCGCTCTACCTGCAGATCCTTCATAACCAGCACCGGCTTGGGACAGCCGTTGCCGCAGGGTTCCATGGTATTTAAGGATTGAATATTGCCCAGAGTCAGCAGCTCCGGGGTGATGACGCAGTCCGCATCCAATACGATGCGGGGACTGTCACCCAGAAGAAACTCGGAAACAAGACGGCAGATTTCCTGCCGGAATATATCGATGTTGCTGCGGGAAATGGTGAAACCGGCAGCCAGTTCGTGGCCGCCGTAGCTTTCCAGCAGGTGGGAAAGGGTGGTCAGACCGGAGAACAGGTTGAAACCGCCGTAACTGCGGGAACTGGCTTTGCCATGCTCCCCGTCCAGACAAATCAGGAAGGTGGGGCAGCAGTATTCCTCGGCAATGCGGCTTGCCACAATGCCCACCACGCCCTGGTGCCAGGTGTCATCAGCCAGCACGATGGCTTCGGGGGTGCGGCCTTCCGGCAGCATGGAAACAGCCTGGTTGTAAATATCGGACTCCACCGCCTGGCGCTGCCGGTTCAGGTCGCAAAGGGCCTGGGCCAGCCGCTGTCCCTCGGCGGGGTCTTCCGTCAGGAACAGGTCCACCGCCAGATCGATTTGACCCATGCGGCCCGCGGCATTGATTCTGGGGGCCAGCATGAAACCGATGGAGGAGGCGCAAAGGGTGGCACCGTCGCAGCCGCATTCTGCCATCAGGGCAGCAATGCCGGGGCGGTTGGTCCGGCGCAGTTGTTCCAGTCCCCGGTGGACAAACACCCGGTTTTCCCCCTGAAGGGGCATCACATCGGCAACGGTGCCAAGGCACACCATGTCGGCGTAATTCTGTAAAATCAGTTCCTGGTCGCCGCAGAGGGCGCAGGCCAGCTTAAAAGCCACACCCACACCGGAGAGGTTTTTGTGGGGATAGCGGCAATCGCTGCGGTGGGGATCCACCACGGCAACGGCCCTGGGCAGGGTATCCTTGCACTCGTGATGGTCGGTGATCACCAGGTCGATGCCAAGCTCAGCGCAAAGCTCCGCCTCTTCAACGGCGGTGATGCCGCAGTCCACTGTGATGATCAGCTTCACATTCTGCTGAAGGAGCTGATGAATGGCAATGGTGTTCAGGCCGTAGCCCTCTTCCAGCCGCCCTGGGATGTAAGGGATACACTGGGCACCGCAGCTTCTGAGGAAGTGGGTCAGAAGGCAGGTGGCGGTGATGCCGTCCACGTCATAGTCGCCAAAGACGGCGATGGTTTCGCTCCGGGCCATGGCGTGGGCCACCCGCTCCGCTGCCTGGGCCATATCCATCATGGCAAGAGGGTCCGTCAGGGCAGCATCGCAGCCCAGGTAGTCTTGGGCCTCTTTTTGGGAGGTAATCCCTCTGGAAGCCAGGATCATCGCCGTCAAAGGTGC
>JAZSLC010000206.1:0-2932 GCA_045535175.1 Faecousia sp.
CCACCTTGCCGGTGTTGGTCACGGAAACGGTTACCCGGATCTCGCCCTGTTCCTCCGTGGCGACGGGCTTGCCGAAGGCAAAGGTGGTGTAGGAAAGACCGTAGCCGAAGGGGTAATTGACCTTCTCGGCAGCGCCGGGAATGGTTTCAAAATACCGGTAGCCTACATAAATATCCTCGTAGTATTCCACATAGTCCCTGCTCTCCTGGAAGGTTTCCGCGGAGGGGTAGTCCCGGAAAGCTTTGGCAAAGGTATCCACCAGCTTGCCGGAGGGATTGCCATAGCCGCACAGCAGCTGGGCCGTGGCAGCGCCGCCCTCCATGCCCCCCTGCCAGGCCATCAGCACGGAGCTGATCCGGTGGTCGGTGGCAAACCAGTGGCTTGCCACCATGCCGCCCACATTCAGCACCACTGCCACCTTGGGGAAGGCACTGCACACCGCTTCCACCATGGCCTCCTCTTCCGGGGACAGGTAGAAGTCGCTCCTGGGGAACAGGCGGCTGCCCTGAAGGGCCAGCTGCTGCTGGGAAGCGCCGGAGGCATTTGCATCGGCCACGGCCCGGTCCCAGCCCTCGCCGGAGAACCGGGAAATGGTAATCAGGGCCGTATCGGTAAAGGCCCGGGCCTGCTGCAGCAGGTCCTGAGGCACGGTCGGCTCCGGAATCATGCCGGGCACCAGGCCGGTACCGTACTGGGCCCGGACATAGTCCCGGTAGAAGCCCGCCAGGGACTCCTCCAGTGCAACGCACCCCAGCTTTTTCAGGCCTTCGTAGAGATTCACCGTATAACTGACGGTCACATCGCCGCTGCCGCCGCCACCCTTGACATAGTCGAAGGTGCCCTTGCCGAAGAGGGCCAGCCGGGTCCCGAACCCGAAGGGCAAAAGATCACCGTTGTTCTTCAGCAGCACCATGCCTTCCTTGGCAGCCTCTCTGGAGAGGTCAGTGTGCTCTTTGCAGGCGGTCAGACGCCGTCCGTCCGCTCCCAGAGGCAAATTGGGCTGATAGTTTATTCTGGTCCATTTCATTGGGGGAATCCTCCTTTAATTGTAGTTACTTGCATTATAAGACGGAATGTGCTATAATACAAGGCAAAGCATGGACAATATAGGACAAAAAGTGCTGTTTTGGAGGTTGCTATGCAGATTCTGTATCAGGGAAATCAAAAATTCCACTTCACCATAAGCCGGAACCTGGACTATGAGATTCATCTGCAGAACTCTCTGGAGCTGATCTTCCTGCAGGAGGGGACCTGCCATTTCCACTGCGGTTCTGCAGATGGCTGGCTACAGCCGGGGCAGTTTCTGGCGGTGTTTCCCAATCAGATCCACAGCTTCGACAGCAGCCGGCAGGTGCGGGCCTTTTTGCTGATTGTTCCGGCGCAGCCCTTTTTGGCAGCCTACGCGGACACCCTGTTCCGAATGGTGCCGGAGCGGCCCTGTCTGGAAACCGGCCCTCTGCAGCCCCTTCTGGAAATGATGGAAGCGGACGCCAAAACCGCATCGGAGCCGGTACTTCAGGGGTATATGCAGGTGCAGGTTGGAAAGGTGCTGGAACAGGTGACTCTGAAACCGGTGTCCAGAGGGCCCGACGAGGCGCTCCACAAGCTGCTGTTTTACCTGGAGGAACACTACGCCGAACCACTGTCCCGGAAGCAGCTGGCCCGGGTGCTGGGTTACAGCGAGGGCTACCTGTCCCATATTTTTTCGGAAGCGCTGGGTACCACCATGCCCGACTACATCAACACCCTCCGGGTCCGGAAAGCCATGGAGCTGCTGCGGCGCACGGAATGCACCGTCACCGATGCCGCACTGGCCCTCGGTTTCGGCTCCGTCCGGAATTTTAACCGGGCATTCCAAAAGGAAACCGGCATGACCCCCGCCAAATGGCGAAAGAACCTCTAACCCGGTATCGGACGAACATAAACAAAAAGGAGAGGCTGAGCCTCTCTTTTCTTATTTGGTGAGGGCGACAGGACTTGAACCTGCACGGAAGTCCATTGGAACCTAAGGGTGATGTCACCACAGTGAAGTTTTTGAGCTGCGCTAAAAGGAAGTAAGGACGATAAGCCTGATTGCCTGAAAAAGAGTTCATCCCCGGTCATTTCTGACCGGGGATGTTTCTGTTCGGAACATGGGGTTGCGCGGCCTGTGCAGATCATTCAGGAATTGGGATAGGCCTCCGCTTCGGTGTATCCGGCGAAGGTATACTTGATCCATTCGCCGTTCTCACCCATTCGGACATAGATGTGACCATGGGTCTCCATCTCCATCCAGTCCACAAAAACCCTTACATACTCAGCAGGCAGATCGCCGTCCAGCTCATTAGAAACGGGAGGATAGTAAATAACAAATTCCGTGGGCAGGTCCATGGAACCGGACATGGCCTTCTCAAAATCGGCCCATCCCCGGCTGCCGGAATCCCAGATGCCTTCCATGAAAATCAGAGAATTGCTGTCCTTCTGATCGAAGCAGACAAATCTTCCATCATCGCTGTTCCAGTAGCCCGTCAGCCAGCTCCAGAATTCCTGCATCTGGGCAAAGGTGGCGTATTGGACATTGTGGCTGGCATCGTAGGCGTCGTCGTAGCTGTAGCCGCCGAAGGTGTAGGTGCGGAGGGTGTCGTCCGGCGCTTCTACAGTGATGGTGCCGTGATCCAGACCGGAGATATCCACCATCATGGTGTAGCGCAGCTCCTTTAGATCCAGACTGTCTGCCGCGTCACCGCTGACGGGCGGATAGGTCAGGTTCATGGTATACATGCCGCTGCTGTGCTGATACAGGCCGCTGACGGTGGCGGGGTCCCGTCTGTACGGCTGGGGATTCTCCCAGAAGCCACCCAGGAAGGCGGGTATCCCGTCGGCATAGGTGAAGTAAGCGAACCGGCCGTCATCCCCGATCCAGCATCCGGCGATCTTTTCCCACAGGATTTCC
>JAZSLC010000059.1:0-14551 GCA_045535175.1 Faecousia sp.
AAGGTACGGCGGCAGATTGCCAGGGTAGACGGTAAAATCGTGGAGTCGCCGCTGAAAACCAAGAACTCCTACCGGGCGGTGAGCATCTCGCCCCCGGCAATCGAAGTCCTGCGGGAGCAGAAACGGACAACCCACGACACCTATGTGTTTCCCTCTCCCAACGGCGGTCCCATCTCCCCGGACAGCGTCAACAACATACTGAAGCGTGTACTGGAGAGGGCTGGTATCCCGAAGGTCCGATTCCACGACCTCCGCCACACCTTCGCAACCATCGCCCTCCAAAACGGTGTGGATATCAAGACCGTATCCGGCATGCTGGGCCACTTCTCCGCCGGCTTCACCCTGGACACTTACGCCCATGTCACCACCTCGGCGCAGAAGGAAGCCGCTCAGACTATGGGTAATATCCTGAGTATCTAAATTCGACTATGCCGCCGATAGAAAAGGCTGGGACGATCAACGCACCGTCCCAGCCTTCGCTGTCAGATTTCACTCCCAATTTCCCAGCTCCAGAGCCGGGAATCAGAGCAGCAAAAGTGAGGTTTTGGCAAGTGAAGATTTCAACAATTGTCAAATAAGGAGTTGATATCTTCCAGGGTTTGGCGTACCAACATTTCGCCGCCGATGTGGCCCACGGAGCCGCTGGCAATGAAGGCACTGTAATGGCCACCCTGTTCTGCCTTTTTGGTGGGGAGGTACCCTTCCGCGCCGTTGGCCAGCTGTACCAGGAAGGTCTGCTCGCAGAGGGCCCGGGCCTTGATCTGGTTGCCGTAGTCCAGGAACAGCTCGAAGGGGTTGGTGGCAAAGGCCACAGTGCCCATGCGGATTACATGAACCTCGGTGGGGAGGTTCTCTACGTGGTCCTGGAGTTCCATCCGGCCCAGAATGCCCAGGTGGCGCTGGAGCTTTGCCATGTCGTTGAAGTCCACGTTGCCGGGCTTGTCCCGGAGGTAGTCCCGGATGGCGGCCTTGGCGGTTTCCGCTTCCGTCAGGGTGGCCCGCCGCAGGGGCAGGCGGGAATCGCTGACCTTGTGGGTAAAGATAATGTCACTCTGGGCTTCGTCCAGGCCTTCTTCGTACACATCGATAATCTCCCGGGCGATCCGCTTGCCGGCCCGGCGCATTCCGGCGAGATCAAACATGGAGGGATCAGCCTTGCGCTTGGGGGGATTGTCCCGCTCGCAGTTGGGGTCATGGATGTCGCTTTCGGGGTTGACCCAGCGAACCAGGTCCACGGGGCACTGGTCACCGGCAGGGCTGCAGAGGGCCAGCAGCTGAATGTCCTCGCCGAAGTGCTTCCGAAGGAGCATCTTGGCTTCGCCCCAGAAGTCCGGGGAAACGAACAGCCGGTGCTGGACGCACTGGGCAGGACAGGCCAGGTTGGCCACGATGCCCGTCAGCTTGCCGGCTTCATTGTGGATGTACATCAGTTCGATGCCGGTGTCACTGCCACCTTCCACAGCGTCAAAAACAGCAGTGTTGGTGTTGCCCCACATCTGGGCGGTGCCATCAGAATAAGTAACACGGCGGCACATACCCACAGCAGCCCGGCCGAAGGCGTTGGTAAAGGAGCCGGGAGCCCGGTTCTGCCATGCCTCGATGACGGCCTGGGTGATGCGCTCAATGAGGAACTGCAGCATCTCGTCCCCCACCATGATCTCGGGGTTGTTGTCGCTGACGTTGGCGGCAGGGATGTATTCCTGGTCAGGCGTCATAAATTCCTTCAGAATTGCCAGATTGCTGCGGTCCCCTTTGGAACCGGCAAGACGGCGGGTCCGGGTATAGCCGGGGCCGGTGTGGGTGTGGATGGCGGAGAGGATGACCTTCATGGGGTCGATGCCCAGATCGTTCCCTGCAAGGCGCTGCCGTACGGCCTGCACCAGGTTCCAGTTGGTGCTTACCAGATCCACAGAGCAGAGGATCATCTGATCCCCGCAGGCTTCCACCGCCATGGCGGTGACGGTGATAGGTTTTTCCACGTACTCACTGATTCGCTCCGCGAACTGGCCCGCAAGGGATACCTTTTTCTTGGGCGTCAAGTCAATTTCAGACCAACCGATTTTCATTTGGATTCCTCCTGGTTTCATATTCTTTTTCTCACCTTTCGGCGGCTCAAAAGTCAAGCTGTTGGGCAGTTACAACGATGCGGCCGGGAGGTACCCGGCCGCATCATCAATAGAATAAAACTGTTACCTTATTTTTCCCGGATCAGAATAGTGGTGAACAGCTGCATCTCAAACTCCAGTTGATCGATACACTTGATCCACTGACCGTCATGCTCGCTGTCCAACAGATATACATCATACCGGCCCGGTCTTCCCAGGTCCAGAGAAACCTTCTTGGAAGGGGCATCGTCCTCATCACTGTAATAGGTGACCAGGGACAGCACTTTGCCGTCTTTGTCCACACCGCACAGGGAATAGAGGTTGTCCACGGTATTCTCCGAGGGGATCTCTTTTTCCATGTCATAGAACATGCCGTACCAATAAAGGGGATAATAGCCTTTCAAAGGCTGGTAAGAGTAAAAATCAAACACACCGCAGAAGGCGGAGGGGCGGGTGTCGTAATACATCAGCATATCGATGGGTGACTGCTGGGCCAAGCAAATGCAGGACATGGTAAAAGCGGAGCCCTTGAGACCGTGGATCATGTTGACAGAGTACTGGAACTGGTCGGTCCAGCCCTTCACATAGTTCCACTCGTTAAGAATGCTTTCCGTCTCACTATAGCCGTACTTGCAAAGCAGCTCACGGACCCGGTTGGCCTTGTCCATGATTTTTTCAGGCACTCTTGCGTAGCAATGCCAGGAGAAGAAATCCAGAGGGACGTTTCTCTTCTGCATTTCGCAAAGGAACTCCTCTGCCCATTCCAGGCTGCTGGCAATGGAGGGGCCGCCCAATTTGATATTCGGGAAGCATTTCTTCAAGTGCTTCGCCACGATTTCATAGAAATCGAAAAACTCTTCCTTGGTGCCGCCCCAGAACCGCCGCTCCGGTGGATGCTCGGGGTGCAGATCCGGCTCGTTCCAGATTTCCCAGTAGCGGATGTTCAAATGATGCCCCTCTGCCCAGCCCTGGTTATAATGGCGGATGATATGCTCACTGACCAGGGCCCAGTGTTGGAAGTCCTTTGGCCGGTTTCGCCAGTGGGTCTTAAAGGTGCTGCAGGCCGACTGACCCAGTCGGAAAAAAGTCTCCGTCCCGGCTTCCAGGCACGTGAGGATTGCTTCGTCTGTGTTGACAAAATCGTAGGATTGGGGATTCCGTGGGTCTGCATCCTCGTCAGGGAAGATACCGGTCATATCGTGGCTGAAGTAGCCGCCATAAACACCGTGTGCAGCCGAATCATGATTTCTGGAAAAGGGGATCCTGGCAGCTTTGTAGCTTTCAAAATTACTGCGCAGCAGCGTTTTTTTGTGCCGCTTGTGCCAGGGACCGCCGTTGGTGGCATTCAATACCTTGAAAGGCTTTCCTTCCCCGGACAGATCAAATATCAGCTTCTCCATGTTTCCTCCTTAGCCCTTCACAGAGCCGATCATAACGCCCTTTTCAAAATACTTCTGGATAAAGGGATACACACAGAGGATCGGCACCGCTGCCACTACGATCAGCGCATACTTCATAACATCCGCCGCACCGGCCATCTGGGCCAGAACTTCCGCATCCTGGATCTCTGAAAGATCCATCCGGCTGGAACTAAGAATATCCCGGAGGACCATTTGCAACGGACGAAGCTCCCGGTCACGCAGATACATCATGGCACTGAAGTAGGAATTCCAGTGACCCACCGCGTAGTACATAGCGACAACCGCCATAATGGTCTTGGACAGAGGCAGCACAATGCGGAACAGGTAACCCCAATCGGTAATGCCGTCGATTCTTGCCGCTTCCAGTAATTCCGAAGGAATGCTGTTGATGAAATAGGTGCGCATAATGATCAGATTGCTGATACCGATGGCACCGTACAGAAGAATCGACCAGCGGGTATTGGTCAGTTTCAAATCACTCATCAGAATGTATTTGGGGATCATGCCGCCGGAGAAGAACATGGTGATCATAAAAATGGTCATGTACAGTTTTCGTCCGTAGAAGTCCTTGCGGGACAGAGGGTAAGCGGCCATGATGGTCAGCACCAGGTTGATGGCAGTGCCGCCCAGGGTGTAGATGATGGTATTTTTATACCCGGTCCAAACCGCTTTGTAACTGAAAATGATCTTGTAGCCCTGGGTGGAGAAATCCACAGGCCAGAGCAGCACTCTGCCGCCGGTCACAGCCTCGCCGGAGGAAAATGAGCTGGAAAGTACGAAGATCAGAGGATACATCGTCACGATGATAATCAAAGTCAGTAAGGTATAGCTGATTGTGTACAGCACCTTATCCTCTGCAGAGAGGCGCATTTTAGATGGTTTCGGTATTCTCTTCATCTTTCTCTCCTCCTAGAACAGGCTGACTTCTCTCCGGCTGACCCGGTTGGAGATCCAGTTGACAATGATCAGCAGCGTGCAGTTGATAACGGAATTAAACAAGCCAATGGCCGAGGCAAAGGACATATCACTGCTGGAGCCCATACCCACCTCGTAAACGTAGGTGGAGATGACCTGGGAGGTGCTCTTATTGAGGGTATTCTGCATCAGATAAACCTTTTCAAAGCCGATGGACATCACATGGCCGCAGCGCATGATCAGCATAATGGCCACGGTGGGCATAATGGCAGGCAGGTCCACATGAAGAATCCGCTGCCACCGGCTGGCGCCGTCCAGCATGGCTGCCTCGTGCTGGTCTTGGGCAACAGCAGTCAGGGCAGCAGTGTAGATGATGGTGTTCCAGCCCAGATTCTGCCAGACACCGGACCACACAAACAGGTGACGGAAGGAGCCTGCCAGATTGCGGAAATCCGCAGGATAGCCCATACCGCCAAAGAGCCGGTACAAATTGCCGTAGACACCGTTGACGGGGCTGAAGATCAGATTGAGGATGGATACAATAACCACCAAAGAGATAAAGTGTGGCATGTAAGTAACGGTCTGGGTAAACCGCTTAAATCTTTTGCCAGGCAGCGCATTGATGATCAGCGCAAAGAGAACAGGGATCGGGAATGTGGCAAAAAGGGTATACAGGGACAGAATCAGCGTATTGAGAAAGATCTGCTTGAAGTTATAGTTGGTGAGGAACTTAATAAACCACCTGAAGCCCACCCATTCGGAGCCTGTGATACCGGCTCTGGGTCGGTAATTCCGGAAGGCAATCTGGGCACCGTACATGGGCCAGTATTCAAAGATCAGCAGATAGATAACCGGCACCAGAATCAGCAGATGCAGCTGCCACTGGCTCAGGATCTTCTGCCCTGGGGTCAGACCTCTTTTGGGGAGTTTGCTTTTTTTATTCATTACAAGTATCCTTTCGCCGGTGTGCCTGGGAGACTTCTGCAGTTCCAGGACACAACACTTTGAAATTTTCGGCAGAGGATTGCGCCTCTGCCGAAAACGTAACGGATTATTCTGCGGTCATGCGGGTGTATGCACTCTGGACAACCTCCAGCAGTCTGCCGAGGCCCTGGGCCTCCAGGTTAGCCAGATAAGCATTCCACTGAGCATCATCATTGGGATCCATAACGCCGCTGACGAACATGGCACGGGCTTCATCCACATAACTCTTAATGCTGGTCTTGAGTTCGCTGGCGACCTCATTTTCCTCAGCATTGTAAATCATCTTGGTGATCACTTCATCTGGACGGGGACTGTTGATGTAAGCCTGATAAAGGGCCTTGGCCATCTTGCTCCGGGTGCCGGTCCAGGAGTCATCCAGTACGCTCAGGGTGGCGTTGGCGGCATAGCAGGTAACAACACCACGGATCTGGTGCCAGTTAACATTGTTCTGAGTGGAGTATGCCTTGGAATCCAGAGCCTCGATCACAGCGGGATAGCCAAGGTTATTGGTGCCTCCCTCACCCTCATAATACTTCCACTGGACACCCTCGGTACCGTAGCGCATGTGGAAGAAGCTTTCTGTGCCGCACATGAAATCCAGCAGCTTGAAGCACAGCACGGGATCTGCTGCATCGGTGGTGATAAAGGTGTTATACTCGAAGGTATCACCGGTCATGGGTGCGTAGCCACCCAGGCTGGTGGCAGCCTTCAGGGGAGGCAAGGCAACATACTCATAGATGATGGGGTTATCCGTTTCCCAGAAAACGGTATCATGCGCGCCAACAACACCACCCAGGGCAACGCCGTCAGCGGGGGTAACCAGAGACTTCAGCTCAGTGTTGTCATTGATGGAGTAGAACAGCGGGGTCAGCAGGCCTTCTGCGTAGAGCTTATTCAGGTAGATCATAGCCTGACGGTACTCGTCGGTGGTGTAGGGCACCCAGACCTTTCCGTCAGTGGCATTATAGAAGTTGGAGTCGCAGCAGTAAACGAAGGCATTGATGATGAATTCCACGATATCACAGCGGTAGCGGGTGTCCGAACCCAGCAGTGCCATTTCGTCCGCCTTACCGTTGCCGTTGGGGTCTTCGGTGGCGAACTTCTTCAGGACGGTGTAGAGTTCTTCCACGGTGGTGGGAACATCTTCGCCCACGGCTTCCAGCCACTTGGCGTTGATGTAAGACTTGGTGTTCAGCTGGTCGCCACCGCTCTGCTGATAGCAGGGGAAGGCATACAGGGCACCGGAAGCGGGATCAACGCCGTACTGGAACAGGTATTCCTGGGCATAATCGGGGATCTGGTTGTAGGCATCCCAGAACCAGTAGCCGTACTCGCTGAAGTAATCCTTCAGGTCCACCAGATACTCATCTGCGCCCAGTTCATTTCTCAGAGCAGCGGAAACGCCGGAAAAGCCCCACAGAATATCGGGAAGCTTTTCCTTGCCGGAAACCATCAGGTTCAGCTGGGTCACCAATTCGGTAGAGTTATCGGAGAACAGAACGAAGTCCAGCTCAATGCCGGTCTGTTCCTGGAGCCACAGGGTGTAGTCGTTGGTTTCGTAGTCCTCAGTGATGGCCTTTGCGGGGATACCGATGGTAATGGTAGTCTTTTCCGTTACCAGGGGAAGCTGTCCCAATGTGGGGTTCGTTTCCGTAGGTTGGGTGGGAACTACAACCTCAGTGGGCTTTGTGGCAGGGGGTGTTGTTCCTTTGGTGTCTTCCGGGGGGTTCTGATTACAGCCGACGAAACAGCCGAGGATCATCACGACCACCAGAAGCAGAGCCAGGTATTTCTTCATCATTTTCTTTTCTCCTTTTTGAATGATTTTTGCGTCACCCCTTTTTGTGGGGCTTCGCTGGTTCAACAGTATCACAATTGCTCTTTTTTTTGCAATTCACATTCTCTTTCCAGGGATTCACATTTTCGGATTAGTTGAAATTACACAAAACAGGCATCACGATTTTGGTTGTATCGTCCATGGGTCAGAAGGATGTTTTTCCTGTAAAGGCCCTATTCCTGCATAACCTTTTTTCGGTACTCTCCAGGTGCCATTCCATGGTGTTCCTGGAACAGGCGGTAAAAGGTCGTGCTGTTGCGGTATCCGCACTGCTCCGCAATGTTCCCAATTCCGTCTCTGGTAGTATAGAGCAGTTCTGCCGCCTTTTTCATACGCAGGTCCGTCAAATACTCCCGGAAGCTCATTCCTGTCATAGCGCGGACAGTCTCATAGATCCGTTTCTCCGTCACACCGAAATGCTCCGCCACAGAAAGGGCACACAGCCCGGAGTCCCCCAAATTCTGCCGCATATAATCCAGCACGGAGATTCGCCAATCCAGGCGCTCTCCTTGCTTCTTCTCATGAATAGCCGCAAAAATCATCTGCAGCATCGCCGTCAGGTTCAGGATATTCTCCTTCGGCAGCAAATCAGGCTCATATTCTGTGCTGAAATCCAGGGAAGAAGACAGTCCGATTTCCTCCGCCGCGCAGCGAAACACAAAACGCACATTATAAAACACACTCCTTGCCTCACTCCGGCTGGTGAATGCCGCAATGTTATTCAGCAGTCTCAGTGCATCCTCTTGGTCATTGTTAAAAATGCTCTGATAAAGCCGCTCATGCTGCTGCCAGGAGATTGCGTGACTTTCGACGGCCCCGGCCGAAAACTGATCGCATCCTTTTTCCTGGGGTACAGCCATTCTCGCCTGTCTGGTTGCCGCATGCAGGTCAGTAATCACTGCCGCAGGCGCACTGATTCCGCAGCAAATGCCTTTTTCCGGAAGCTGTTCATTCATGGTCTGCACCCTCTGGGTAAGGGCAGATACAAATCCCGCTTCGCTTCTGAAAACAACCCCCGTCTCCTTCATGCTCAGCACCGTCCATACCCCGTCTTTGAAAACCGTTTCCAGCTGGGGCCCGATGACGGCATTGATTTGCGGAGATGTGCGGAAGACTGCTACCTGATATGGTCCTTCCAGGCAGGGGACATGGCGGGCCAGCAGCCGTTCATCGCTGTCCGACAGGACACCGCCGGAAAACACCTTCGCAAGGATCTGGCAAATCAGCTGGTCCTGCATGACCTTCTGCTTTTCCCTGGAGTCGCTGAGCATATTATCCAGATGCAGTATCTCATTAAAACCGCTGGGGGTACCGGATAAACCGTGGGTGCTGATCAGCTTCCTGATGGGAACCACGGAAACTTTGGAAAGCCAGCAAGCCAGCAAAATCCCCAAAAACGTCACCAGTACAATCATCACCACGCCCCACATTCTTGCCTCATGGAGCATCTCGTTGAAATAGCTTTCGGAAACCCAGGCGGTTACCGACACCTGAAAGGAATTCAGTTCGCCGCTGATGGCAAATCTCTCTCCCTCGGGCTCCGAATGACTTCCCTTTGGATACCGGGCCAACATCTGCCCGTCTGCGCTGCGCATTTCCCAATGGGTCCCCTCGGGCATTTGATCGATCCCCAGGTACTCCTTGATGCGGTCCTCAGAATAAATGCCCATGATGCCCACACTGCTGTTTAGGGGATGCATAATCAGAGTCAGATACTGCCCGGCAGGTTCTCCATTGATCCGGATACTTTGCATCGGCAGAATGATATGGCTGTTGCGTTTGCGCAGATAGCCCATAATCGTTTCCACATCGGTGTCGCTGAATTCAATGTATTGACCGAAATAATCCTCCGCCACCGGGGCGTAATGATGCGTGCCCACCAGACTGTTACAATTTGACAGATATAACAGGGTTTCGGCTGAATCCTCCCGAAGGTAAACCTGCTTTTGCAAACTGTCCCGAAGCAGTGACAACACCGGGTGATATTTTACCTCCAATGGTCCTTTTGGATGCCCCCTGAGGTACTCATATTGCCTGGTGTCCTCAATCCCGGAGGGGATCGTAATTGTCGCATACATTACATCGTTCAGTTTTTCACAATCCCGTTCCAGGTTCATCTGCATCTTTGACAGTTGCTCTCTGGACAGTGTCTTCAAAAAATTCTGATTGATGGCAAACAGCGCCACAACAGACAGTAAAACGAGACACATCATCAGCAGCATATGCTTCCAAAACAGCGGCAGTTTGTTGGTCCGCTCTTTGCGGGTCAGGCTACGCCATAAATGCTTCATGCATACCTCCTTCCACCAGCAGGCAATCCTTCCGGATTGGGTGCTGGATTTGTATCAGAATGGGGATTCCCGAATTTCATTTATTACTCCACACAGACATGGCTCTGCAAGATCCTTCGGGCCATATCAATCTCTGCATCGTTGGGAAGTCGTTCCGGCAGGGTACACTTCATTCCCAGGGATTCATATTTTGAACCGGCATAGTTATGATAAGGTAATACCCGTACTTTGCAGGTGTGGTCCAGTTTGCCCAAAAATGCTGCAATTTTCTCCACTTGATCATCATTATACCCCGGCACATAGGGAATGCGGACTTCGATCTTCCCTCCGCACCCATGGATATACCGAAGGTTTTCCAAAATCCTTCCGTTTGCGTGGCCGGTGCAATGGATATGCACCTGTTCATCCATAGCCTTTAGATCGTACAGAAATACATCCGTATAGGGCAATACTTTGTCGATGGCCTCCTTCGACACAAAGCCGCAGGTATCAACAGCTGTGCGAATGCCGTGGTCCTTTAATGCACGCAAAAGCTCCGCGCAGAAGTCAGCCTGCATCAGGCACTCCCCGCCTGAAAGAGTCACTCCGCCGCCGGTACTGTCATAGAAGTCCCGGTCCTCTAGGAGAATCGGCAAAAGCTCCGTTACACTCATTTCCCTTCCGTAGAACTTCAGTGCCCCATGGAAGCATACTGCTTCACATTTTCCGCAGGCAATGCATTTCTCCCGGTCAAAGCGATGGATCCCTTCCGAAAAATCATGGGCCTTCTCCGGGCAAACCGCCCCGCACGCTCCGCAGGAAACGCACTTATCCCCATACCAGGCCAATTGCGGCTTGAAGCCGATGCCTTCGGGATTATGGCACCATACGCAGCTTAGCGGGCAGCCTTTCAAAAAAACCGTGGTTCGTATTCCGTCGCCATCGTGTACGGCAAAGCGTTTGATCTCAAATATGATTGCGTTCATTTTTCTCCCCCGCTTACCCGGCATTTTCCGCCTGCCGGATAAAAGCGTCCTGTTCTGCTTTTGACAGATTGACGAAGTAGGCATTCCAGCCACAGACCCGTACCTGAAGGTTTTTGTATTTTTCCGGATCTTTCTGTGCTTTTTTCAGATCCTCAGCGGTAAAAACATTTCCGTGCATGGCAAATCCGCCCTTCTGAAAGTAGGTCATCAGGATACCGTAAAACGCATCAAGACCATCCTCCCCGGAAACTGCGGAAGGATGAATCACCACATCCAGAACAGAGCCCGTGGGAAACTTTGCGTGATCCATTTGGGTCACAGAGTGGATCAGCG
Organism: Faecousia sp.; assembly: GCA_045535175.1. Classification (GTDB taxonomy): domain Bacteria; phylum Bacillota; class Clostridia; order Oscillospirales; family Oscillospiraceae; genus Faecousia. The sequence continues at coordinate 10,852 of JAZSLC010000059.1, forward strand.
CCGTAATTCCTTTTCGATCCATCGCCGTGGATGCGCAGAGATTTTTTGATACAGGATCTCCTGCCGCTCTCCCGTCCGGGGTGGCCATTGTTCTGGCACCGACGTAGAAGCAAAAGTCGATAGAAAACAATGCGGCCTTGAATACGCCCCCTCTGCCATTGGGCTTATTGTTCACCAGCTTCGCCAGATAATCGCTCATTTCCACTGCCACCGCATCGGCCACAGCGTTGTGGTTACCGTACTTTTCCGGAAGGTTTCTTGCGATGGCCCTCAATCTTTCGTTTCCATTCCAGTTGCCTTTCAAAATGTCCCCAAGCTGTGCGAAAGTGACCAGTTTTTCTTCAAATACCAGTTTTTTCACCGCACAGATGGCATCCACCAAAGTGGCGATGCCGTAAAAATACAGGGAGCTGTTGTTGTATTTTGCACCGCCCTCATACACATCCACGCCGGTTTCCACGCTGTGGTCATACTGGCAGGACAAGATGGGATCGGGATTGGTTTCCCCATAGTGTTTTTCGATTTCCACGATATAACCCAGGGCTTTTTCGGCCAAATAGCAAATCTGGGTTTTCACTGCCGACCCGAATTCCTCATAAGAATGAATCACTCCGGTCTGGGCGCCGCACAACTGCCCGGATTTGAGATCCCTTCCCCCTGTGAAGACAAGTTCCACTGCCTTGGCAAGGTTGACACCTCCGTTACCGGTGCAGCCCATCTCCACACCCCAGACCGCCGGTTCGTAGCAGCCAATAGGGACAAAATCTCTGGCTTCCCGTTCCCCGATCCCCACATTTGTGAGGCAGCGGATACCGATGGCATCATTGACAAATACAAAACTGGAGTTTCCGCCCCGGATACAGGAGAGTACCAGCTTGACAAAGTCTTTGGGGGTGCGGTGGGATACGCGGATATGGATCTTAGGGCTGTAAATGTTCAGACTATTGTAGGTTTCCACGATCAGATAGGACATCTCATTTGTAACTTCCTCCCCGTCCGCATCCATGCCGCCCAGGCAGAATGGCATATCATAGGGCACCTTTGCAGCCCAGAATTTATGGAGGAAGAATTTCAGCATTTCCCGGATCTCATCACGGGTATAAGTACCCGCCTGGATATCCTGACGGTAGAAGGGATACAGCAGAACATCCAGCCGTCCCAGGGTCCGCACTCTGGTGCCGGCCACATACTCATGAAGGAAGAAATACAGCACCAGAAGCTGCATGGCCTCATAGCTGTTCCGGGGAGCACCCTCGGCCAATTGTGCCAGGGCAACACTGTTTTCCGGGTTATAAGGTTCGATGGCTGCGGATAGTCTTTTGGCAACCGTAATCATAGCCTTCAAAACGATTCTGCAGGATTCATAAAAATCCTTCTGCTTCTGTGTCAGGCCCTCTTTTTCGGATGCCTTTTCCACCCGCTCCAGAAGCCCAACAAAGCCCACTTGCAGCAGCAGCCGGGAATTGGGGGATACATGGCCATAATCGCTGTCTGCCTGGTATGCGCCGAATACCTCCCAGGCCCGGGTCACTTCAGCACTGAATTCACGCAGATAACATTCTTTTGCAGCTTGTTCCCACTGCCTTCGCAGTTTTTTCATCAGTCCGCCGCTAAAGAGCTTATCCTGGAAAATATCCTCCCGGTCAACGGCAATGGGTGCCTCCTGAGCAATCATCTCGAAAACCTTTGCCTTCACGATGGCTTTCGAATCCCCGTTGGGATTCTCTGTGATCGCCCCATATCGGCTGTACAGTTCTGCTTCACTGACACCACCATCAAGGATCCAATGAATATTCTCAAACTGATTGTGCAACTGTTCGTTTTCCTGGTTGAATTTTTTCATATGACCTCCTGCATAAACCGTCACAGTCATTTGATAGCTTTGTGGCAGACCGGATTATGGACTCAAATCAGCGCCATGGGCCATTGCCACCTCTGTCTACCAGTATATCACTTCCTTTCGCTTACGCAATGAGGATTCAAAACAATTTGACTATTTCAAAACAAAAGGTTATAATGGAAAACACGGTTACTATGCACTTTAGGATAGGAGGAATCTGCGCTGTGGAAGCTTTTATGCATCAAAACTTCGCAATTCAAAAGATCATTACCGCCTGTTATGTAAAACCCGGAACCCATCGGCCGGTACACACCAACCGAACCAGTCACGGTTTTGCCATTGTGTGTGATAGGCCCGTAGAATTCATTTTTTCCGATTCAACGTGCCTCACAGTGGGAAAAAACGACATCATTTATCTGCCAAAGGGCTCCAGTTATCTGGTGAAGTGTGCCGACCCCGGGGATGTTTATGCCATCAACTTTTTGACCGATTCAGAACTAAATGCCCCGCCATTTTTGTTTCATACCAACGACCATTTGCAGTTTATTGATCTTTTCAAAAGTGCGGAAGCCAGCTGGAAACGTAAGAAGCCCGGATACTGCATGAAATGTATGGCCGATTTGTATCAGATCCTCTATAAGCTTCAGGCAGAATACAGCGCCGTCTATTCCCTCACCAGCAAGCAGAAGCTGATCATGCCCGCCGTAGACTATATCCATGAACACTATGCCACCGAGCCATTGCACATCAGCGTCCTTGCAGAGCTGTGCGGTATAACCCCGGAATACTTCCGAGGTATATTTAAGGGCATTTACAACACTTCGCCTATAAAGTACATCAACAACCTGAAGCTCTCCCGTGCCAAAGAACTCTTGAAGTCAAATCTGTATTCGGTTTCCGAGGCTGCCATCATGTCCGGCTACAATGACCTGGCCCACTTCAGCCGCGAATTCAAGAATAAATACGGAATCAGCCCATCGGATTATGTAAAAGCGCTCATGGCATCCCTTTGACACCATCGTTTCTCTAACTGTCCACCGCACCAAAGGTCTGCCCCTGTCGGGCGGTATTGCATCATGCCGCCAGACGGTAACTAACAAAACGAAAGAAACAAATAACTCCCTGGGGGCTGTCGGGTGACAGTTCCCAGGGCGTTGCTGGTGATTTAACAGAATGGCGAAGCGATTGGATTTTCACAATTTGAGGGCAGATAATTTTACATCTCGTTTTAGAAAAGATTCTCGGATTTTTCATTTCTAGCAGCCATTAGATACTCTTTTGTGCTGCCTTGTCCATTGTATAATACCCGCGTATGGGTCACGATATGGGTCAGGGGAATTGACCCATATTGTTTTCGTCTTAAAAAGTGAAGAAAGCCGCCGTTTTATCACGAAAACGGCGGCTTTTTTGTTACTGAATGCACATTCGTTTGCATTTCCCCTCGCCTTGGCGGGAGAAAGCAGATGTTTTCCTTGGTCAGGCCCTTGCCGGCGGCACCCGGCCGGGCCGCATTGGGATTGCTCGAGTCCCTTTTGGGGCAAAAAAACAGCCACCGGGGAGGTGGCTGTTTTCAGATCAGGGGATGCCCGATTGGGTCAACGGGCTATGTACCGGGGTTTCGCGGCGCAGGGATCAGGCGTCTACGACTTCTGCTTCGGGAGCATTCTTCTTTACGCTTTCAATGCCGTTTTCGCAGCTTGCCTTGGTCTTGTAGCCCTCGGAAGTGGCGATCACTTCGCCGTTGCCGGCCTTCAGACGGAAGCGGAACTCGCCTGCCTTGTCAACATACATCTCGAACTTGGGGTGCTTCTTGGTTTCCACGGTCTCAGCGGTCTGGTCCTCAACCTCGCCGACACAGTT
>JAZSLC010000106.1:0-3118 GCA_045535175.1 Faecousia sp.
CTTTACAAATGCTGTGTGTTTTGCTATAATCTGTCTAAATCCGGCGCAGAATCCTCAGAGCCGGAAATGACTCTGAATTTCCGAACCGAAAAACCTTCATCCTGAAAGGAGTTTATTTATCAATGAATGCTTATGTAGAACGCGTGATCGAGTACGTTAAGAAGCGGCACGGCAATCAGCCCGAGTTCTGCCAGACCGTGGAGGAGGTCTTTTCTTCCATCTCTCCCATGATCGACAAGCACCCCGAGTATGAAAAAGCCGACCTGCTGACCCGCATGGTGGAGCCCGAGCGGATGTTCACCTTCCGGGTGGTTTGGACCGACGACAACGGCCAGGCCCACACCAACATCGGTTACCGCTGCCAGTTTAACGGTGCCATCGGCCCCTACAAGGGCGGCCTGCGGTTCCAGCCCAACGTCAACGAGTCCGTCATCAAGTTCCTGGGCTTCGAGCAGACCTTCAAGAACAGCCTCACCGGCCTGCCCATGGGCGGCGCCAAGGGCGGCTCCGACTTCGATCCCTCCGGCAAGTCTGATGCGGAAATTATGCGCTTCTGCCAGAGCTTTATGACTGCTCTGTACCGCTATATCGGACCCGACATCGACGTGCCCGCCGGCGACATGGGCGTGGGCGGCCGTGAAATCGGCTACCTGTTCGGCCAGTACCGCCGCCTGAAGGGCGTGTGGGAAAACGGCGTCATCACCGGCAAGGGCTTCTCCTACGGCGGTTCCCTGACCCGTCCCGAGGCCACCGGCTACGGTGCTGTGTACTACCTGCAGGAAGTGCTGAAGCATGAGGGCGAAAGCATCGAGGGCAAGACCATTGCCATCTCCGGCTTCGGCAACGTTGCCTGGGGCATCTGCAAGAAGGCCATGCACCTGGGTGCCAAGGTGGTAACCCTGTCCGGTCCCGACGGCTACATCTACGATCCCGAAGGCGTTTCCTCCTCCGAAGAGAAGGTCAGCTATATGCTCGAGATGCGTGCCTCCGGCCGCAACAGAGTCCAGGACTATGCCGATAAGTTCGGCGTGGAGTTCTTCCCCGGCGAGAAGCCCTGGGGTGTCAAGGCTGACATCATCATGCCCTCTGCCATGCAGAACGACGTGAACATGGAGCAGGCCAAGCGCATTGCTGCCAACGGCGTCAAGTACTACATCGAAGTGGCTAATATGCCCACCACCAACGATGCACTGGCATTCCTGATGGAGCAGCCCGGCATGATCGTGGCTCCCTCCAAGGCCGTCAACGCCGGTGGCGTGGGCGTGTCCGGTCTGGAAATGTCCCAGAACTCCGAGCGCCTGGTTTGGACCGCCGAGGAAGTGGACGAGCAGCTGCACAAGATGATGGTCAACATCCACGATGCTTCCGCTGCTGCCGCCGAGGAATACGGCCTGGGTTATAACCTGGTGGCCGGCGCCAACCTGGCCGGCTTCAAGAAGGTTGCCACTGCCATGATGGAGCAGGGCCTCTTCTAAGGGCGATACATAGGTTTTTTCAAGCAAAACACCGGATTTCCCTGGGAAATCCGGTGTTTTTGAATACCTGCGAGAAATTCATCAATCTTTTACACTTTGCGGTTGCATTGTGGGGCTGTTTCCGATAAAATAAAGAAAAGAGCCCTGCCCGGTGCAGGGACCCGCCGGAAAGGAACCGTCCATGAGAACATATCGCAAAAGCGCAAGCACTCTGGTGTGTATGCTGATCAATCTGCTGCTGAACCCGGAGGGGAGCATCCCTGCCTGGATTCTGCTGGGGCTGCACTGCTGGCTGGGGATCAGCATCTGGTGGTTTGTGGGGGCGTTGGCCCTGTGGATCGGCTGGATCTGGCTGCGGATGTGGTTTGTGGGCTGGGCTGCCCGGTGCGGAGCCGAGAAGGATCCACCCAAAGAAAACAAAAACCCCTATTCCAACAAATAACCATTATATAAGGAGTAACGACTATGGGACTAATTAAAGCAGGAATTGGCGCTCTGGGGGGCGTGATGGCTGATCAGTGGAAGGAGTATTTTTACTGCGAAGCACTGGACATGGACACCCTGGTGGTGAAGGGCCAGAAGCGTGTTTCCGGCCGCAGCTCCAACACCAAGGGCAGCGACAACATCATCAGCAACGGCTCCGTCATCGCCGTGGCCGACGGCCAGTGTATGATCATCGTGGAGCAGGGCAAGGTGGTGGAGGTCTGCGCCGAGCCCGGTGAGTTCGTCTACGACAAGTCCACCGAGCCTTCCATCTTCTCCGGCAAGCTGGGTACTTCCATTCTGGATACCTTCAAGGCCATCGGCAAGCGCTTTACCTACGGCGGTGACACCGGCAAGGACCAGAGAGTCTACTACTTCAACACCAAGGAGATCATGGGCAACAAGTTCGGCACCCCCAGCCCCATTATCTTTGAGGTGATGAACAAGCGCATCGGCTTCAGCCGCACCGTCAACGTGCGCTGCAACGGCGTGTACTCTTACATGATCACCAACCCCCTGCTGTTCTACACCAAGGTCTGCGGCAACGTGGAGCAGGCCTTCACCCGTGACCAGATCGATGCCCAGATGAAGACCGAGTTCGTATCCGCCCTGCAGCCGGCCTTCGGCGCTCTGGCAGAGATGGAACTGCGTCCTGCCCAGCTGCCTGCCAAGGTCAACGAGCTGCGCCAGGCCATGAACGAGGCACTGCAGTATGAGTGGGTGGAATCCCGTGGTATTACGGTGGCTAAGATTGCCCTGAACCCCATCACCCTGAACCCCGAGGACATGAAGAAGATCCAGGAGATGGAGGATTCCATGTCCTATGGCTCCAACGCCGCTATGATGGCCGGTCGGATGACCAGCGCCACCGCCAATGCCATGGAAACGGCAGCCGGCAATTCTGCCGGAGCGATGACGGGCTTCATGGGCATGGGCATGGCTGGCGGCGCCATGGGCGGCGGATTCAACGCTGCGCAGAATTTCTACAACTTGGGTGCCCAGCAGGCGATTCCCAATCCCAATGTCCAAACGAACACGCCTGCTGCGGCCATGGGCTGGAAATGCGCCTGCGGCGCAACGGTCCCGGGCAAGTTCTGCCCCGAATGCGGTGCAAAGAAGCCGGAACCTCAGACAGCGGGATAAGTCGGAGGCCAAGCGGT
>JAZSLC010000226.1:0-2661 GCA_045535175.1 Faecousia sp.
CTACGATCCGCCTTCCCACAGCACGGCACGAATTCCCCAGGCAAGGATCCCGGCCAGGAATTTCCCGGGCAATATCCAGAAATAGCCCAGCGCCACCGCCAGGGAAATCCCGCAGAAAACCAGGGTAATCAGCCAAATCAGCAGCAAATTGGAAACCACGCCCAGCAAATTAACCGTTCCAAAATACAACGCACTGAGGGGCACCGTCAGCAGTGAAGCGCTTATACTAACCGAAACCGCACTGCAGAAGCTGCTGATGATTCTCTTCTTGGGGGTCTGATTCTTCACAGTGCCCCAAAGCTTCCAGGCCATCATGCGATCATATATGGGTCTGGACAGCAGCATGATACCGGCTGTACTGGCAACCGATAGCTGCAGGCCGGCGGACATGACGCTATGGGGATTGATCCCAAGGAGCACCAGTACCGCAAAGGAAAGGCTTGTTGGAGAATCCGGTTCTTTGCCCACAAGAAACGCCAGGTGCAGCACCGCCTGCATCAGGCAGGCACGGATCACCGAAGGAGAAAATCCGGAAACCGCCGCAAACAGCGCCATGGCAGGAAACATCAAAATTGCAGCCAGTACCCGCCGTTTCCCCATAAGAATCATCAAAAAGGAAAACAGTATGGAAACGTGGAGGCCGGAAACCGCCGCCACATGGCGAAGGCCGCTGTTTTTGAGGACCACATCCTGGCCATAAGAAAGACCCGATGTATCCCCCAGCAGAAGCGCTTTAGCAAAGCCCGATACATCATTGGGGAAGATACTGTCAATTACACTCAAAATCTGCTGACGCCAAAAGACCGGGAAATAGAACCATTCCCTATCTGCCGGCGATTCAATCAATTCCTTGCCGGTTCCGTACAGCAGAAAACTGATGCCCTCCGATGCAAAATAATAGTTTTCAGGGTCCCAGTGGGCCGCCGTGCGATCAAAACGAAACACCCCGCTGACCCGGTCTCCGGGAGCAACAGACACCTCACGGTTCAGATACAGACGCACCTTATAGGTGGACCCATCGAAAGACACCTTGCCGTCCACGGCAGAGCCGTAGTCGGTATCCAGCGCAAACTCAGAGGCCACAAAGGTAGCCTCCAGTTCTTTCCCGTCCAGTTCGGAAGCATGGCCCACATTCCACTGGGTAAACAGCTGATACCAGCAAACGCCTGCGCATACCCCCACTAAAACCATGGCCACTTTTTTCCGTGGCCCTACTTCTTTTTCCTGGTGATACCAAATGAGGCTGCCAACCAGAAGTGGCACTGCCAGCAGAAAAAGCGCTGTGCCAGGAAGCAGGTATGCGCAGAAAACGCATCCCAACACAAATCCGATTGTAAACAGCATCAGCTTACGCATCACACATACCTCCTTTCCTGTTTATGGAAAAAGGGACGCCGGGAAGGCGCCCCTTTGGGATCAATTCACCTTGGACGCAACGAAATCGTCCACCATGGCAAGGGCATTGTCCACCTTGGTGGCATCCTTGCCGCCGCCCATGGCAGAGTCCGGCTTACCGCCGCCGCTGCCGCAGCAGGCAGTACATACCAGCTTCACCAGTTCACCGGCCTTCAGGCCTCTGGCCACGGCATCCTTGCCGCAGACCGCCAGGAAGGTGATCTTGCCATCCTTCACGGAAGAAAGTACTGCCACCACGGAAGGATCCTTATCTCTCAGCACATCGCCCATCTGGCGCAGCTTGCCGGCATCGGCATCTGCCACAGTGGCGGTGATCACGTGCAGGCCACCCACATTGTGGGCACCATACAGGAACCGCTCGGTCTGACCGGCAGTCTCACGGGCCTTAAAGGTTTCCACAATCCGCTTCAGCGCCTTGATTTCATCCACCTGTGCATGGATCTTTTCTTCCAGCTCATTGGGCTTGACCTTCAGCTGAGCGCAGGTGGCATACAGCAGGGTGCGGTTGCGCTCCATGTCAGCAAGGCAGGCTTTGCCGGTGATGGCTTCAATACGGCGAACGCCGGAAGCCACGCTGCCTTCGCTCTCAATGCGGAAGGGGCCGACCTTCGCGGTGTTGTCCAGATGGGTACCGCCGCAAAGCTCGATGGAATAGCCGCCCATGTTGACCACGCGAACGGTTTCGCCGTACTTCTCACTGAAGAGAGCAGTAGCACCGATGCCCTTGGCCTGATCCAGGGACATTTCCCGAATATCCACGGGATAGCCCTCCAGAATGGCCTCCTGCACCAGGGCATCCACCTTGGCGATCTGCTCGGGGGTCATGGCAGAGTAATGGGTAAAGTCGAAGCGCAGACGGTCGGGCTCCACAAGGCTGCCGGACTGATGCACATGGTCACCCAGCACACTGGTCAGGGCCTTCTGCAGCAGGTGGGTTGCAGGGTGGGCACGCATGATGGCCTTGCGGCGTTCCACATTGATGGAAGCGCAGACCACATCTTCGGTCTTAATGCTGCCGCGGATCATCTTACCGCTGTGCAGGTACTTGCCGCCCTTGTCCTTCTGAACATTGGTAACTTCGAAACGGCAATCGCCAACCAGGATCACACCATGGTCAGCCACCTGGCCGCCCATTTCAGCGTAGAAGGGAGTCTTGTCCAGGACAACGATGCCCTCTTCGCCGCCGGTAATGGGGCCGGTAACTTCTTCGCCCACGCACACAGCCAGGACCTTGGCTTCACAGTT
>JAZSLC010000053.1:0-5730 GCA_045535175.1 Faecousia sp.
CGATGCGGGTGTAGCTCATCCGGTAGAGCGCCACCTTGCCAAGGTGGAGGTAGCGAGTTCGAGCCTCGTCACCCGCTCCAAAAAATAAAGACCATCCATTGGGATGGTCTTTATTTTTTATGCGGGTGCGAGGCTCGAACAGTTTTATCCCGCATCCCAGTGGGCCGGCAGTGCCGGCGGACAATTCGTGGGCCGCAGTGCGGCCGGCCAATTCGTGCATAGGTTGGTGTTTGTCGTTACGCGTTAACTCTGCTCGGTATCGTTCCGTTCCCCTACCGTGCGCCAGGTGGTCTAAATTCGATCCCCACCTGCGCCGCTCGACTTTTAAGGTATCTTACGGTCATGCCTGTAGGGACGCCTCTCTGAGGCGTCCGAAACGACCACTTTGGTCTTACGGTACCACCCGCCGATAAACCGCCGTAAAAAAACGTTGGTTTTTTCCACCGCTTTTCGTTATTTCGAAACGCCGCCCTTCCGGACGCCTCAGGAGAGGCGTCCCTACAAGAAGCCTGCCGGGTTTTCGCGATTTCAATTTGGCATTGGGCATTTGGCATTATTGATGGGGCTTTTTGCTTTTCGGCGGGGTAAAGTGCATATTGCACAAGGCAGGGGGGCTGAATTGGCATTTTATGCACTTTAGTTGAAAATCTGCTGTTTTTCGGTGGAAATAGTTGACTTTTTCCGGGGGAAGTTTTATACTGTTTAAGCATTTATACCATGGGAGGATATTGATCATGGTCAAGAAGTGGAATGTGACGATTCCCAAACTTTCCGGTGATAAAACCCGCCGTGCTTATATTTATTTGCCTCAATCCTATGATAAATCCAAGGATAAACGTTATCCTGTGATGTATATGTTCGACGGCCACAACGTGTTCTTTGATTCTGACGCCACCTACGGCAAGTCCTGGGGCATGAACAAGTTTATGACCGAGTCCAAAAAGGAACTGATCATCGTTGCGGTGGAGTGCAATCACGAAGGCAACAAGCGGATCATTGAGTACAGCCCCTTTACCTATGAAAACTCCTCCTTCGGCAAGATCAAGGGTAAGGGCAAGATCTACATGAAGTGGCTCATTACCGAGCTGAAGCCTTACATTGATGCCAACTACCGCACCCTGCCGGACCGGCTGAACACCATCATCGCCGGATCTTCCATGGGCGGTCTGATGGCCCTTTATGGAGTGTGTGTCTTTAACCATGTGTTCCAGCGGGCGGCCTGTCTGTCTCCCAGCTTGTGGGTCAGCAGCGGCAAGGTGCTGGAAATGGTGGCCAGAGCCCCCATCAAAAATGATACCTGCATTTACATGGACTACGGCAGCGAGGAAATGTTCAACCATGCTGCCAACCAGGAATCCCTGATTTCCACCAGCCATCTGCTGCTGACGAAACGGGTGAACCTGGCCATGCGTGTTGTGCCCGGCGGCAACCATTCGGAAGCCTCCTGGGAGCGGCAGATTCCTATTTTTATGGACTGCCTGGGACTGTGAGAGTAAGATAGGAGAATTTTATGCGCATTGAGTATTTTAAGCATTGGTCCGGAGCCCTGAACCGGGATATGGAGTTCAAGGTCTACGGTCACGGGGGCCGTCCGGTGCTGTTCATTCCCTGCCAGAGCGGTCGGTTCTTCGATTTTGAGAACTTCAAAATGATCGACTACTGGGCACCCTTTATTGAAGCAGGCAAGTGTACTGTCTACGCCTGCGATTGCCTGGACGATGTGGCCTGGGCCGCCCGGGGAGCAGACAACCGCTGGCGCACCGAGAACCACGAACGGTGGTACCACTACATTGTGGACGAGCTGGTGCCCTACGTCAACCACCTCCACGGCAGCAGCGGTCAGATTATGACCTTCGGTGCCTCCATGGGTGCCATGCACGCCGCCAACCTGTTCTTCCGGCGTCCGGACCTGTTTAACGGCGTGTTCGCCATTTCCGGTCTGTACGATTCCTACGATTTCTTCGGGGACTACATGGATGATCTTCTGTATCAGAACTGCCCGGTGTTTTATCTTGCCAATATGCCCCAGGATCATCCCTACATCCGGATGTACAATGAGCGGCAGATTCTGGTGGTGGTGGGCCGTGGCCGTTGGGAGGATGTGCTGATTGAAAGCACCGACCGGCTGAACCATGTGCTGCGCAGCAAGGGCATCAACGCAACATTTGACTACTGGGGTCACGATGTGGATCACGATTGGCCCTGGTGGTTTAAGATGGTGGAGCATTATCTGCCCCACCTGCTTGGATAATCAGAAAGGTAGAGAAAGATGAAGAATTTTATTTTTATTTCCCCGAATTTCCCCCAAACATACTGGATGTTCTGCAAAGAACTGATGAACAACGGCCTGCGGGTGCTGGGCATCGGCGATTGCCCCTATGACGAGCTGAAGCAGGAGCTGCGGGACAGCCTCCATGAGTATTACCGGGTTTCCAGCCTGGAAAACTATGACGAAGTGTTCCGGGCCGTGGCCTTCTTTACTTACAAATACGGCAAGATCGACTGGCTGGAGAGCAACAACGAGTACTGGCTGGAGCGGGATGCCCGGCTGCGTACCGAGTTCCACATTACCACCGGTTTCCAGGCGGAGGATATGGAAGCGGTGAAGCGCAAGTCCGCCATGAAGGCCTACTATGCCAAGGCCGGGATCCCCACCGCCCGGTACCACATTGTGGAAAACTATGAGGACGCGGCTTACTTTGCCAACCGGGAGGGCTATCCCGTGGTGGTGAAGCCCGATAACGGCGTGGGTGCCAGCAGCACCTACCGGCTCAGCAGTGACGAGGACCTGCAGTTCTTCATGGACCACAAGGACGATGTGGTTTACGTGATGGAGGAGATGGTCAAGGGCGTGGTCTGCACCTACGATGCCATCATCGGTGCCCAGGGACAGCCCCTGTTTGAAAGCGGCAACGTGACCCCTCTGAGCCTGATGGATGTGGTGAACGATGAGAAGGAATCCATCTACTATCTGGTGAAGGAACTGCCTGCCGATGTGCGGGATGCGGGCCTCAGAACCGTGAAGGCCTTCGGCGTCAAGAGCCGCTTTGTCCACCTGGAGTTCTTCCGGCTGACGGAGGATCAGGAGGGCCTGGGCAAGAAGGGCGACCTGATCGGCCTGGAAGTGAATATGCGCCCCGCCGGCGGTTATACTCCCGATATGTACAACTTCGCCTACGAAACCGACGTGTACAAGATCTGGGCGGATATGATCGCCTTTGACGAGAGCACCAAGCCCCTGGGCCTGCGCCATTACTGCGCTTTCTGCGGCCGCCGGGACGGCAGAGTTTACAAGCTGGACCATAACGCCATTATGGAGCGCTACGGTCACTGCATGAAGATGCAGGGCCGGATCCCCGATGCCCTCTCCGGTGCCATGGCCAACGTGATGTATGTGGCCAACTTCACCGAAGAGAAGGAAATGTGGAATTTCTTCCACGAACTGATGGAAGTCTGAGCGTAAACAACACCCCTCTGAATCCGGAGGGGTGTTGCCGGCAGTGCCGGCGGACAATTCGTGCCCGGGTTGGGTGGATTGACCACCGTGCCTGCGCCGCTCGGTTCGGTAACACCCCCGCGTCATCCTGAGCGAAAGGGCGTGGAGCCGAAGGGTCTTTTGTGTAATGGGTTTTGGGTAATGCGGGCAAATATGGCAATGTAACCGTAGGGGCGGTCTGCGACCGCCCGGGGATTCGCAGAATCCCATCCACCGGTAGGTGGATCAGGATCGGAACGTGGCGGGCGACCGGAGGTCGGCCCTACGGGTGTGGATCGGCAGGGGTTCAAAACCGGGGCGCCTCCGGCCAATGTGGGCATTGGCCCCTACGGTGGAGCCTGGCAGGTTTATTTGTAGGGACCGACGTCCCCGGCGGTCCTCATGGTATAACGGAGCGAATCGAGCGGCGCAGGTGGTGGGGTCGAATAGACCACCTGGCGCACGGTACGGTAACGTAACGAACCGAGCAGGGTTAACGCGTAACGATTATCGCCAACCTGGCGCACGAATTGTCAGCCGGCACTGCCGGCCTGGCGCACGGTACGGTAACGTAACGAACCGAGCAGGGTTAACGCGTAACGAATACCACCAACATAGCGCACGCATTTGCTGTCGGCCATGCCGGCATGGCAAATAGGGCTTGCGTTTTTGGGGGTTTGGGGGTAGAATAGTAGCAAAGCTCCCGGAAAGGAACAGGATTATGCAGGTTTTACCCGATCAGGAATCCCTTGATAAGATTGCCGGCCTCTTTAAGGCCTTTGCCGACCCCACCCGGGTGCAGATTTTGCTGCTGCTGGTGGATGGGGAAAAGTGCGTGAACGATATTACCCGGGAAGTTCCCGTGTCCCAGAGTGCCATTTCCCATCAGCTGCGGATCCTGCGGCAGATGCATCTGATCAAAGCCCGCAGGGACGGCAACTTTATCCACTACTCCCTGGCGGACGATCACGTGATGACCATTCTGCAAATGGGCCTGGAACACGCCCAGTGTGAATGAAGGCCCTCCGGATAATTCGGTGAATTGTCCTCTTAATTTGCGAAGTTCAAAGCATTTACGACAATCCCTTCGTCAGCCTGTTCGGCTGACACCTCATCTCCGCGCTAAGAGCCGCCCTTCGGGCGGTTGCGCTCCGAAACGCGCCTGCGGGCGCAGCCTTTACACAAGGGAGGCTTTTTCTGCGGTTCATAAATAAAGAACGGCGTGTGGGGATTTGCACACTCCGTTTTCATGTTTCTTACAGTTCGCAGTTGCCCACGGTTCTGGGGAAGGGGATGGCATCCCGGATGTTGCCGATGCCGGTCAGGTACATGACGCAGCGCTCGAAGCCCAGGCCGAAGCCGGCATGACGGCAGGAGCCGTACTTGCGCAGGTCCATGTAGAAGCCGTAGTCCTCGGGCTTCATGCCCAGTTCGGTGATCCGGTCGGCCAGCACCTGATAGTTGTCCTCACGCTGGCTGCCGCCGGTAATCTCGCCCACGCCAGGCACCAGGCAGTCCACAGCGGCCACGGTCTTTCCGTCGGGGTTCAGCTTCATGTAGAAGGCCTTGATCTCCTTGGGGTAGTCGGTGACGAACACGGGCTTCTTGAAGATCACTTCGGTCAGGAACCGCTCATGCTCGGTCTGCAGGTCGCAGCCCCACTCCACCTTGTACTCGAACTGATCGTTATACTGCTGCAGCAGCTCCACGGCCTCGGTATAGGTGATGCGGCCGAACTCATTGCTGAGCACATTGTTCAGACGGTCCAGCAGGCCCTTGTCCACAAACTGGTTGAAGAAGGCCATTTCCTCGGGGGCGTGTTCCAGCACATAGGAAATGATATACTTCAGCATATCCTCCTCCACCCGGAGCAGATCGTCCAGATCCGCAAAGGCCATCTCCGGCTCGATCATCCAGAACTCGGCGGCGTGACGGGTGGTGTTGGAGTTTTCGGCACGGAAGGTGGGGCCGAAGGTGTAGATGTTGCGGAAGGCCATGGCGAAGGTCTCGCCGTTCAGCTGGCCGGAAACGGTCAGGTTGGTGGGCTTGCCAAAGAAGTCCTGGGGGAAGTCGATCTTGCCGTCCTCGGTCATGGGCACGTTCTGCAGGTCCATGGTGGTGACCTGGAACATTTCGCCGGCACCCTCACAGTCGGAACCGGTGATCAGGGGAAGTCGGATCGTAGCCATGTCGTTCTGTGTGCCAAGGAGTTGTAGTTAACACTTGTCTTCCTAAGACCGCTTGGCCTCCGACTT
>JAZSLC010000191.1:0-10836 GCA_045535175.1 Faecousia sp.
TCGATCCGGGGGATTTGTTTGGCTTTCATTCCGATATCTCCTCAGTCAATCAAATACGCCCTACAGGGGGCACCGTCAGCGCCTGCCAGATTCAGCGGTGCCGCACTCAGAAAATACCGTCCCTCTGGGACATCTTTCAGCACGATGCCTTCTAACAGGGCAATTTCCTGTCGCAGCAAAATCAGATGCACCTGCATGGGCGCTTTTTCCGGCCCTACCGTCTGCCCTTCGTTTCCAAGAAGCTTGATACCTCCTGCGGCAAATTCCGCTGCCGCTTCTGCCGTGACGGTGGCATTTCCCGCAATCAGGATACGCGCTGCGCCACCGGATTTCTTCAAAATTTCCTGTGCAGCTTCAGCCGTTACATCGCCTTCATGTCGGGCAACATAGCAATCACCTACAAAGACGCTTAAGTCCATTTGCTCCACGGTCTTTCCATGATGCAGGAAATGGAACGGAGCATCCACATGGGTGCCGTTGTGGGCGCACATGGCAAAAGAAGTCAGATTGTATAGGTCGCCTGCGGCCGTGGAATACAGCGTTTGCTTTTCCGGCTGAGGATCGCCGGGATAAACGGCACAGGAAAAGACTTCCTGGCTGATGTCGTAGATTTTCATTCTGTGTTCCTCTCTGCGAATTTTATCAAATGGGCAATGGCAATAGCGTCATGCTTCCTGCCAAATCCGTGGGCACCACCCTCGATGATGTGGAGTTTCGCATTGGGGTAAGCACGCTGTGCCTGCCGGGAATAATCCAGCTTCACGATATTGTCCTTGGTGCCATGGACAATCAGAACTGGGCCATGATAAGGTTTAATCTGCTCATAGGGATCCATATCGATCACATCAGCCACATAACATCGGCCCAGCTTCATGGGGCCGCAGTTCAAACGTTCAGGGATATTCTTGGGGTCGAATTTGGCAAGCATCATCTTGCCCTCCCTGGCATCATCGGGAATGCACAGGACAGGGTAGAACAGTACCAGCTTGCCCACCAATTCGGGATGCTTCGCCGCAACCAATGCAGATACAAAACCACCCTGGCTGCAGCCCATGAGAAGAAGGTCTTTGCTGTTATATGGCAGGCTCTGAACATATTCGATCACAGCTTCCAGATCCTGCACCTCCGTCAGCACGGACATATCAGTGGTTGCGCCGTCGCTCTTGCCCTTTTTCATAACACTGCCGCCGCAGAAGTCGAAGCAGTAGGCACAATAACCCAGCCGAGCCAGTTCTTTGGCATACTGCCGCACCGTATCCTGCCATGCCATGAAACCGTGGCAAACGATGGCAATGGGCAGATTTTCACCTTCAGGACGATACTCTGTGCCCCGGATAGTTAAGTCACCACGCTTGCACTCAAATACAGACTCAGCAAAGGGTTCAACTGTGCTGTTCTTTTTCAGAAATGAAAACATAGTAATCACACTCTTAGATGTTCATAGTATCCGTCCACGCTTTAATGGAAGCGATGGACTGTCTGCCGTTGAGCAGCTTTCCTTCGATAATCTCGGTATCTGCAGAAACACTCACTTTGAGTTCTTCAACAGTTTTTCCAAACTTACTACCACCAGAAGTGGCAAACAGGATGATCTTCTTGCCGGAAAAGTCGTACTTCTCCAGGAAGGTATTGATGATTGTAGGAGCGACATACCACCAAATGGGGAAGCCCAGGAAGATCACATCATAATCATCAATCTGCACATTGCTTTCCGCGATCTCGGGGCGAATGCTTTTATCGTTCATTTCAATAGAGCTGCGGGACTTCTTGTTCATCCAGTTTAGATCCGCTTTGGTATAGGGAACCTTGGGACTGATCTCATGAATATCTGCACCAACGGCATCAGCCAGCATATCTGCGACCTTCGCAGTCACACCGCTTGCAGAAAAATAAGCAACCAGTTTCTTAGTCATACCTCATTCTCCTTTTTTATCCTGCAGCTCCATCTGAGCTTTATATTTCTTACCTACATCAATCTTGGACTGGATGTTGGATCCTCGCACAATAGTGGCAGATCCGAACTTGGCATTCAGGGCATCTTTTGCCTTGTCAATCTTCCGCGCCTTCTCCCGGCTCTCATCCTGGAACAGTGAGAACTGCACGGTTTCTTCCCTGGTAATATTGGTCATCGCGATTCCCAACAGACGAAGGGGTGTGACGCCATCCCAAAGCTCATCGAACAGTTCCTTGCAGATCTGATAAACTTCTTTGGAGATGTCCGTGGGATTCATGAGGCTTCTTTGATGGGACCGGGTTTTGAAAGAGTTATCCCGGATGGTCACCGCAACGCAGTAGGCTTTTGCACCATCGCTGCGAATTCGAGCGGTAACGCTGTCTGCCAGCGCCAACAGCACGGGATATGCCTGATCCGCTTTCTTAACATCGTCTTCAAGCGTGGTAGAAATGCTGTATCCCTTTGCTTCTTCCGGCTCCGCCAGAACGGGAGACGGATCGATACCGTTGGCATAGTCATGGATATGTTTGCCCATCTTCATCCCCACAATCTTCTGGACTTTCGCTAAGTCAGCATGGGCAAGATCGCCGATGGTCACGATCTTCGCATGACGCAGTTTATCTGCGGTGGCACCACCAACAGTGAAAAGCTCTCCGATCGGCAGGGGCCACATCTTCCGAGGCATCTCACTAAGAAACAGAGTGTGAACCTTATCCGGTTTTTCGAAGTCACTGGCCATCTTGGCAAGAAGCTTGCTCTCTCCGATGCCCACATTTACCGTGAACCCCAGTTCATTGCGAATGCGATCCTTGATGGTGTGTGCCAAAGCGACAGGATCTGGGTATATGCGGTGGGTTCCACTCATATCCAGATAACATTCATCGATACTTGCTTTTTCCACCACAGGCGCATACTCCCTGCAGATATCCATGAACTTCCTGGAGCTTTCTTCATAGAGTCTGAAGTCCGGTTTTGCCATGAAAAGATCCGGACATTTGCGAAGTGCCATACCGATTGGTTCACCTGTTTTGATGCCAAACTTCTTTGCGGGGATCGATTTGGCAAGAACAACACCGGTACGCTTTTCGCGGTCTCCACCAATGACGGAAGGAATCAGACGGATGTCCGGCTCTCCATTAGCAACTCTCCTGGCAGCCTCCCATGACAGAAACGCACTGTTCACGTCGACATGAAATATAAGTTTCGCCATGGTTGCCACCTCCTAAAGTTTCTACCATTATTTTAGCTGTTAGAGAAGTAAATGTAAATACAGAAGTTGCTGTGAGCAGTTCGTCAACGATTTCGTCATAAATTATGTATACGGTACATATGAACCGTTTTGATGAATAAAAACTCAGGGACACGCAACCCAAGCCGATGACATTGACGAGCTTCGCGGCTAATTTTGTCCGTTGAGTGTAATTTTGTACCAAATTGTATTAATACGTGTTATATCCTACACAGTGGTTTGATTTTGCCAAGCAAGCTAGATGTAAGTTTATGTGCATCTCATCGTAGATTTGCAGGTTAAAAGCAAAACACAAGCGTCAATGCAGTTTGAATCGACGCTTGTGTTCATTACTTGTTTTTTTGTAATCTGCGGTATTCCAGCGGTGTCACGCCGATATGCTTTTTAAACACATTCTGAAAGTGAGGCTGGTTGGAGAAACACAGGTAACTGCTGATCTCAGCAAGGGATTTATTGGTATACCGAAGGAGAGCCTTGGCTTCCCGAAGACGGCACTGGGTAATATAGGCACCAATATTCATGCCCAGCTCATCACGAAATTTCTGGAACAGATATGCACGGCTTTTTCCGGAGAAGGCCACAACATCCGAGGTGCCGATTGGCTCGTTTATGTGGGTGGAAATATACTGCATACAGGAAAAAATCTCCTGCGAAACGCCGGCCGGAAGCTTTTGCTGGGCAACCCGCTTAGCGAAGTCGATAGGCATATTGTATTGCAGGTTTTTAACAGCTTCCTCTGTTTGGAGCTTTTCACACTCCTGTATATAGGTATCGATCAGCTGGTAGGTTTGCTCAATGTCCATACCGCCTGGGATGGCTGCAAATTTCCCAATCATTGTAATCAGTCCGATAAATAGGTTTTTGGCCTGCCGAAGGGGAGTCTCTGCCAGCTTTCCTTCTTTCATATGCGGAGTGCTTGCCGCTGTAAGAAGAAATTTGGTCAGCTTTTCTGTTTCGCCGTTCCGAATCAACTCCAGCATCTGCTGTTCGAAATGATAGGTTCCGTGGGTCTGCTGTTCCTCTCTTGCCTGGTAGTTCTTTTCCGAGTATTGCTGCCCGATCTGCTCCTGATATCCGGTATCCGTCAAGCCGAAGGCTTGCGTCAGCTCCAATTGATCCCCGGTCAAAGAGTAGTGCAGGTATAAAAGCAGGTTTAAAAATTGATTATAAGAATACTGTGGAATTCCACTGAGGAAAGACGCGATTTCTCCGTAACGGTTCGGGGGAATCGCGTTTTTGCTCATATAGGAGCGGATAAATCCATCCGTGACGGGGGTCGAATAAGCGGGGCCGAGGACAAAACAGTGAGTGCAGTCTTTACATTGGACGAGTCCATAGTAACCTGTGTCAGACGAAACATAAACAGCAGGACTTCCCATGGAGAGCAATTTAGGGAGCGCAAAGGGATAGGGATCTCCATCCTCATAAAAACCAGAGGCACATATAAAATTGCCATCCCGGTACATAGCGATGGGAAGGTAATGAGCTGCGTAAAATATCTTGCAGTATGCACTGTAATCCGTCATAAAAATTCCTCCGCGTGGACTAATTTATATTATTATAGACTTTTCTGAAATACTTTGCAAGATGCATGCGATATAATAAAATCGAAAATGTATAGGTGGGTGGTAACTTGCTTGTTGTGTTTTTGGTGTCAATGATAATGCTGACCCTTCTGGGCGCAATGGTCAGTTGGTTGGTTTACTGCCCCAAAAAGGAGAAAGCGGACTTCAACAAACGCAGGATACTCTGCATTGGCGACAGTATCACATTTGGTTCCGGTGTGCTTCGCACGCGCTGGAAAGATACATACCCTGCTATATTGGAAAACAAGCTTGGGGAAGAATTTCAGGTTTTGAATTATGGTATCCCAGGTGCAACTTTAGTAGCGGATGGAGACAAACCTTACAGTCAGGCCTTTTTAAAAGCTGCCCGCAAAACGAATTCTGAGATAATTCTTTTGATGTTGGGAACCAATGATTCCAAACCTCAAAACTGGGATGCTGAAAAGTATGAAGCTGCACTGCAGCGCTGGGCATTAGAACTGAACTCCTATTCCTCAAAGCCAAAGGTGTTTGTTATGGCCCCGCCCGCTGCATTCCAGGTGGATCATAACCCGGTGGTATATGGGATTCAAGATACTGTCATCCGGGACGAAATATTCCCAGCCGTAAAACGGCAGGCAGCCCTGCATGCTGCGGGCTTTATCGATCTATACACACCCACACAAGGACGGCCGGAATTATTTACAGATGGTGTTCATCCCAATGCACACGGAAACAGGATCCTTGCGCAGCATATCTTTGATGTCTTAAAAGAGATTATTGAGTAAAGAAGGAACGGTGATGAGATGATATTGAACTTTAACAGCAACTGGACGTTCTGCAAAGAAGGCGGTGTGCCGATTTCGGTAAGCCTGCCCCATGATGCCATGAGCGAAGAACCCCGGGACGGTGGCTGTCGGAATGGGGTCAATTCCGGCTATTTTCCCGGCGGTAAGTATGTTTATGAAAAGACTTTCGAACTGGATGCAGCCATGATTGGGAAGTCCATCGAGCTGCATTTTGAAGGCGTGTATCAGAACTGCAAAATATATGCAAACGGTAAGTTAGCCGGTTCACATCGGTACGGATATACCGCTTTTGACGTGGATATTTCCAATGCGGTTCGCGCCGGGGAAAATACGATCCGGGTGGAAGTGGACAACTCCCTGGAACCCAACTGCCGTTGGTATTCCGGCTCCGGTATCTACCGTCCAGTACAGATGATCATTCGGGAGAAGAATCACATCGCACAGGTACATCTGGAAACGGTGGATATCCATCCCGCAAAAATAAAGGTGGATGTGCAGACTACCGAGGAAAGCGATGTCATTGTTGAAGTCTATGAGGAAAAGAAACTGGTAGCCAGCGGCAAGCCCGGTATTCTGGAAGTGCCGAATGCCAGGCTGTGGAGTGCTGAAACACCTTTCCTTTACACGATTCTTGTAAAGACGGATACAGACGAGCGGGTAATTCCTTTTGGTATCCACAAGCTGGAATGGAACGCAAGACGGGGCTTGACGGTCAATGGAGAACGGGTTCTGCTCCGGGGCGGTTGTATCCACCATGACCATGGAGTGCTGGGTGCCTGCGAATACTATGACGCAGAATACCGGCGTATCCGTATCCTGAAAGAAAACGGCTTCAATGCGGTTCGCATCGCCCACAATCCCGCATCCCAGATCACCCTGGATATCTGCGACAAGCTGGGTATGTATGTGATGAATGAAACCTTCGATGGTTGGTATGTGCCCAAAACTTATCACGACTATGCACGGTGGTTTGCAGACGACTGGAAACAGGATATCACCGCTATGGTGGAATCCTCCCGGAATCATCCCTG
Source organism: Faecousia sp. (assembly GCA_045535175.1). Lineage (GTDB taxonomy): Bacteria > Bacillota > Clostridia > Oscillospirales > Oscillospiraceae > Faecousia. Next base: position 6,588 of record JAZSLC010000191.1, read on the forward strand.
TGTCATTATGTATTCCCACGGAAACGAGGTGTCCGAAACTGCAACAAAACGGGGTGTGCAGGTTTGCCGGGAACTGACAGACTTTATACATGGGATTGACCCCACCCGGCCTGTAACAGCAGGTGTCAATGTGCTGCTGAATGTCTATGCCAACATGGGTATGGGTGTTTACAAAGACAAGGGCGATTATAAGCCCGAACCCCTTCCCAGAAAAGGCGGCTACAAGGAAAAGAAGACCGGCTCTGCCTTCTTCAATGCGATGGCACAGAAGCTGGGTCCCTTAATGTTCTTCATGAGCAAAGGAGCGAAGGGTGATAAGGCTTGTCTGGGTGCCGCCAATGGCTTGGATGTTCTGGGATTGAACTATGCTTCTTCCCGGTACGATGAAGATGTAAAGAAGTACCCGAACCGGCTGATGGTAGGCAGCGAGACGATGGTGGCGGACTTACCCTATAACTGGGAGCGGGTGAAGAAGTATCCGCAGGTTTTGGGCGATTTTGTCTGGTCCGCCTGGGATTACCTGGGTGAAGCCTGTATCGGCGACTGGACATATCACTCTTACAAGGGTCTGCCATTGCTTGCAGGCCAGGGCATGATCGATATCACCGGAAAGCCGCTGGCATCCATGTATTTCATGCAGATCGTCTGGGGTTTGCGGAAAAAGCCTTTTATCGGTGTCCGCCCTGTCAATCACGCAAAAGAAGCCCCAACCACTGGAGCTTGGCAGTTCACCAATGCGATTGACAGTTGGAGCTGGCAGGGCTTTGAGGGAGAAAAGACTGTTGTGGAAGTCTACGCGGATGCGGCATCTGTTCGCGTACTCCTAAATGGTAAAGAAATCGGTACAAAGCCGGTCAAGAAATACAAGGCGGTTTTCAAACTTCCATATCATCCCGGAACACTGACAGCGGAAGCCTTGGACGAGCAGGGCAATGTAATCTCCAGCCACAGCTTGACTACAGCAGGAAAAGAAACGGTTTTGACCGCAATCCCAGAAAAGACAGTGCTTCGGGCCAATGGGCAAGACCTTTGCTATCTTCCCATTGAATTCACGGACAAGGCTGGCAATCTAAAACCCTATATTGAGCAAAGAGTCGAAATTACCGTTGACGGCACAGCAACCCTTGCGGGCTTCGGAAGTGCCCTGTGTAAGACTGATGAAGTCTTTGATAAAGCTTATCACAATTCCTACCGGGGCCGCTGTCTTGCGGTACTTCGGGCAGGAAACACCCTTGGCAAGGCATTCATTACTGTGAAATCCTCAGGCATGGAGCCTGTAACGATTGAAGTGGAGGTAGAATAAATCATGGCAACAAAGCAGAAGAAAAAAGGCTTGCTGGCGGGCGGCTTATTTGACAAGTCTTTCATGGACAGCAGAGCTACTACAAACTCCGTATCCACCAAGGAGTGGGTATTCGGTCACCTGATTGGACCTCTGGGTCTGATCTTCGTGGTCAATACCATCGCGGCGCTGGTGGAGAAGTTCTTCACTCAGCAGACCGGTGCTATGTACGGTGTCGGTAATGTGGAAATGATCCGTCAGATGGGTGGTTGGTATGAGATCATCATGACCACCGCAAAGGTTTTGGGTGTGGGAGTCGGTCTGCTCAACGGCTGGTTGATCCAGAAAACCGAATCCCGGCAGGGCAGAATGCGGCCATGGCATTTGATTTTCGGCTTCGTGTCCATCATTATCGGCTGTCTGATCTTCCTGTTCCCCGGTAACAACATGGGCAGCATCTACTGGTTCTATTTCTTCTTCCTGGTGATTTGCTACCATACCATCGGCAGCGCTTATTTCTACCTGTTCCGGGATACCATCTGCTCCCTGGTCACCCGTGACCCCAAGGAGAAAGCCTTTATCCAGTACATCCGTAAAATGTCCTGGACCCTGATCTCCGGCATCATCATCGGCATGATGATCAGCATGGTGGTGCTGCCCCTGTGGCTGGAGAAGGACATCAATGGCTATCCTGTTCTGATGATCGCATTGTCCGTTGTTGCCATCCCCCTGCTGCTTCTGGAATACTACTATACCCGTGAGCGCATCACCGAGGATGTGGCAGCAGAGCACACCCGCTTGGATCAGCAGAAGGTACCGTTGAAGGATCAGCTGAAGGCCCTGCTTTCCAATAAGTATTTTGTGATTCTCATCATTATTGCCACCGTCAGCGGTATCGTGGATAATTTCAAGGGCGGTAATGTGCAGTATTTCTACATCAAGTTCCTCTTAAATGGTGCGGAAAATCCCATGATGTACACCATCTATCAGGTGGTCACCGGTTCTATGACCGGTATCGGCGCTTTTGTCATCTACCCCATCGCCAAAAAAGTGGGCATCAAAAATCTGACCGTAGGCGGCTATGCCATTGTGCTGGCTGGCAGTATTTTGGGCATGGTGTTCCCGGATCATATGGTACTGGCATTGGTGGCAGGTTTCCTGCGGCAGGTTGGTATGCTCCCCAATGCCTATATCTTCGCGACACTGATGTGCTATGCCTATGACAGCATCGAATTTAAGTCTAGGCTGAGACTGGAAGGCATGATGGGCATTGCTGTGATCACAGCGCTGCAGACCCTGATCTATGCTCCCTTTGCAGGAGGCTACGAATCCGCTATCCTTCGCATGGGCTTTATGGATGTGGAGGGCATCATTCCCAGCGTAGAAGTGATCAACTTCATGACCCTGTCTTTCTACCTGTTTGATGCAATTTTGGCAGTTGTTGTTCTGGTGCTGCTGCCCTTCGTCGATGTGGAAAAGAAGCTGCCGGAAATCAACAGCGAGCTGCTGCGCCGGAAGAAGGAAGCGGTTCTGGTCCGTGGCGAAGAATGGATCGAGCCTGAAGAACTGGAACGCATGGAGCAGGAGAAGGCTGCGGTTATTCGTGAAGAAAACCGCATCGCAGACCTGAAAGCCAAGTGCTCAAAGAAGGGTCTGGACTTTGATGCGGAAAACGCAAAGTATCTGTCAAAGCAGGCAAAAAAGAAAAAGTAATCATACGGGGAGGCTGCCTTCCATGAAAATTACAATAGACCGAAGTGTTGCGACAATTCCCACGGACTTCTCCTGGCAGTTGGGCCTGGGCAACGATCATGCCTATCAGCTCCACAGGACAGATGTCTGTGAGCATATCAGACTGGCACACGATGAACTGGGAATCAAGTTTATCCGCTGTCATGGCATTCTGGACGACGATATGCTGACCTACCAGCGGATGGGTGACTGCCGCATGTTCGGGTCGGTCCCCTTCAAAAATAAGATTGAAGAGATCAATTTCCGGCAGGTGGGTCATGTATATGACAATCTGCTTTCCTGCGGCGTAAAGCCCTTTGTGGAACTCTCCTTCATGCCTTCTGCCCTTGCCAAGGGCAAAAAGCTGGGTCTTCGATATAATCCCAACATCACCATGCCCAAATCTCTGACGGCATGGGGCACATATATTCAGAAGTTCATCCGTTTCCTGCTGGACCGATATGGGGCAGGGGAAGTGGAAAGCTGGTACTTTGAAGTATGGAACGAGCCTGACCTGAGCTGCTTCTTTGCAGGAAGCCAGACAGACTACTTCAAACTCTATGAAGCCACTGCCCGGGCCATCAAGGAAGTGGATCCCAAGCTCCGCGTGGGCGGACCTTCCACCAGTGCCTGCCTGTGGCTGGAGGAGTTTCTGGAATTCTGTGAGGAAAATAGCGTGCCCTGTGATTTTGTATCCACTCATCATTACCCGGGCGATGCTTTCGGAAACTTCATCAGCCTGCGAAATGTCAAGCAGATGTTTACAGCAGCTATGGATGCGGTGAAAAACAAGCGAACGCTCAGCGAAGCCATGACCAACATGTTCTTTCTGCCGGAGGATTTCATTCGCTGGGATAAGGGTACGCTGGCCAAATTGGACGATGAGGCCAAGCGGAAGGTTGGTCAGAAACCCCTTTTCATCACAGAGTGGAATTCCATGGCAGTGTTTGGTTCTCCGGTGCATGACGAAAAGTATTCGGCGGCTTTTGCGGTGAAAAGCTGTATGGATTTAAATAATACACTGGCAGGGTATATGTTCTGGTGCTGCTCCGATGTATTTGAGGAACAGTTTATGTTGCCTCGTCCCTTTGTTGGCAGCTACGGCATTGTGTCCAACGATGGGATTCCAAAGCCCAATTTCTGGGCATTCAAGATGCTGTCTCAGCTGTACCCGAAGCGGCTCATGCTTCCTATGCGTACCAACGAACCGGTTGAATACGCGGTATTCGTGGATGG
>JAZSLC010000211.1:0-13588 GCA_045535175.1 Faecousia sp.
ACCTCGTAGCAGAACTTCTCACGGGCCAGAGCGCAGGCTTCGTTGCCGTTCTTGGCGCCCTCTTCCAGGTCACGGAAGTCGGAGGAAACGCCGGAGATGGCCAACATGCCGGACTTCTTGTTCAGCATATTCAGACACTCGTCAACGCTCATGCCATACTTGTTGCAGATGAACTGAACCACGCAGGCGTCGATGTCGCCGGAGCGGGTGCCCATAGGCACACCGGCCAGAGGGCTCAGGCCCATAGTGGTATCCTGGCACTCGCCGTTCTTGATGGCGGACATGGAGGAACCGTTGCCCAGATGGCAGTTGACCATCTTGAACTCCTTCTTACCAACCAGCTCGGCGGTACGGCGGGCAACATACTTGTGGCTGGTGCCGTGGAAGCCGTAGCGGCGGATGGAGTCGTTCTCGTAGTACTCGGTGGGGATGGCGTAGCGGTAAGCCTTGGCGGGCATGGTCATATGGAACGCAGTGTCAAACACGGCGACCTGGGGGGTCTTGGGCATAACAGCCTGGCAGGCCCGGATGCCCATCAGGTTGGCAGGGTTATGCAGGGGGCCCAGGGGGATGCACTTCTCAATGGCGGCGATCACCTGATCGTCAATGATGCAGGAAGCGAAGAACTCCATACCGCCGTGCAGCACCCGGTGACCAACGGCGTCGATTTCCTCAACGCTCTTGATGACGCCAACTTCGGGATCCTGCAGGATCTCCAGAGTAGCGGCAATGGCCTCAGAGTGGGTGGGCATGGGAATATCCTTCACGACCTTGTTGTCGCCAACCTTGTGGTTCAGACGGCCATCGATGCCGATACGCTCGCACAGACCCTTGGCACTGACTTCACCGGTCTCGGGGTTCATCAGCTGATACTTCAGGGAAGAGCTGCCGGCGTTGATGATCAAAACATTCATTTGAAACTGCCTCCTAAAATATTGTTTTCATTTTTTGCGTTTTGTGTTATTATAGCCATAGCTACGGATATTCTATAATATTTTACAGAATTTCTCAAGTCCTGATTTAGCTTTTTTCCAAAAAAGGTGGGATTATTTTGAAAATCACCGGCGTCATTTGTGAATATAACCCCTTTCACCTGGGTCACAGGAAGCAGCTGCAGCTGATTCGGGCCAAGGAAGGGCCGGATTGTGGGATTGTTTGCCTGATGAGCGGCAATTTTGTCCAGCGGGGCTACCCGGCGATATTTGACAAAAGCATCCGGGCGGAGGCCGCGATCCGGTGCGGCGCAGACCTGGTTCTGGAGCTGCCGGTGACCGCCAGCCTTTCATCTGCGGAAGGCTTTGCCATGGGCGGCGTACGGGTTCTCTCCCCTTTTTGCCACAAGCTTTCCTTTGGCTCCGAAACAGGTGATGCCGAAAAACTGATGGCGACGGCTCAGGCCCTGCTGGCCCCCGGCTTCTCCGAAGCCCTCCGGGAGCATCTGGACAAAGGTCTTTCCTTCCCTGCCGCCCGTCAGGCGGCTCTGGGCAGTGATCTTCTGAGCCGCCCCAACGACATTCTGGCGGTGGAGTACTGCAAGGCCATCCTGACCCTGGGAAGTACCATGGAGATTGCGCCCATCCTCCGGCAGGGGGATTATCACGCCACCGAGGCAGACCCGGAGAATCCCTCGGCCACGGCCCTGCGGGTTCGGATTGAAGAGGGTTCTTCCTGGACAGATTTTGTCCCCCAGGAGGCCCGCGGTTGCTTTGAAGGGGCTGCTATCCACCGGTTGGCATTGGGCGAACGGGCCATTTTGGGGCGGCTTCGCACCATGACAGATGATCAGTTTGAAGCACTCCCCCACGGCTCCGAGGGCCTGTGGCGCAAGTTCATGCACGCCAGCCGAAAATACACCACCACAGAAGATATCCTCACCGCCGTCAAGTCCAAGCGCTATACCCGTTCCCGGCTGGACCGGATGATGATGTGCGCCTTTTTGGGCATTACCCGGGAAATGCTGGAGTCTCCTGCGCCCTATGTGCGGGTGCTGGCCCTGAACGACCGGGGCCGGGAAATCCTGAAAATTGCCCGGGAAACGGGCTATTTCCCCAACGCAGGGGAAACAACCGGCACCGATTTTGAGCTTTTGGAGCGCCGCTGCGGCGACCTGTACGGCCTGTTTTCCGAATCTCCCGAACCTCCCGGAACGGAACAAGCCCGCCGGATTATTTACAGGAAATGATCCAAATAAAAACAGCGTGTCACGAAAACTGTGACACGCTGTTAGATTTATCCTCTTGCTACATTTTGGCGGATCAGGGCACGTTTCAGGCGGGCTTCTGCCATGCGGATATCGGTGCCGGTGGCATCTTTATCGGACAAAACCGCCCTGGCCCGTTCTTCGGCGGCCTTGGCCCGGTCCAGATCGATCTCATCTTCCCACTCGAAGGTGGTGGCAACCACTTTCACTTCGCCGTTCATCACGGAAATCATACCGCCAATGCAGGCACCGTAACGGGGTTCCCCGTCCATAACCACGGTGCAGCGGCCCATGCCCAGAGGAGCCACGGTGCTGATGTGTCCTGCCAGAATGCCCATGTCGCCGGTGGTGGTGCGCACTACCACTTCCTCAGCCTGGCCCTCGTAGCGCAGGCCGTCAGGGGTCACGATTTTCAGCCGGAAAGGTGTCAAGCGTTATCACCCTTCCATTTTGCCACCACTTCGTCAATGGTGCCGGTAAACAGGAAGTAGGACTCGGGAATCTGGTCATGCTTGCCCTCGATGATCTCCCGGAAGCCACGGATGGTTTCCTTCAGAGGCACATACTTGCCCTCGTAGCCGGTGAACTGCTCTGCCACGGAGAAGGGCTGGCTCAGGAACCGCTGGACCTTCCGGGCCCGGTTCACGGTCAGTTTGTCCTCTTCGCTCAGTTCGTCCATGCCCATGATGGCGATGATATCCTGCAGCTCCTTATAGCGCTGGAGAATCCGCTGGACCGCTCTTGCCACCTCATAATGGTCCTGTCCCACGATCTCAGGGGTCAGAATCCGGGAAGAAGAGTTCAGGGGATCCACCGCAGGATAGATACCAAGGGAGGCAATACCGCGGTCCAGAGCCGTGGTGGCGTCCAGGTGGGCAAAGGTGGTGGCGGGGGCCGGGTCGGTATAGTCGTCCGCAGGCACATATACCGCCTGAACGGAGGTGATGGGGCCGTTCTTGGTGGAGGTGATGCGCTCCTGCAGGGCGCCCATTTCGGTGGCCAGAGTAGGCTGGTAGCCCACCGCAGAGGGCATACGGCCCAGCAGTGCGGACACCTCGGAACCAGCCTGTGTAAAGCGGAAGATATTGTCAATAAACAGCAGCACGTCCTGATGCTTCACATCCCGGAAGTACTCTGCCATGGTCAGGCCCGAAAGGCCCACCCGCATACGGGCTCCGGGGGGTTCGTTCATCTGACCGTAGACCATGGCGGTCTTATTGATAACGCCGGACTCGGTCATTTCCCGGTACAGGTCGTTGCCCTCACGGGTACGCTCGCCAACACCGGTAAAGACGGAAATACCGCCGTGGGCCTTGGCCACGTTATTGATCAGCTCCATAATCAGAACGGTCTTGCCCACACCGGCGCCGCCGAAGAGGCCGATCTTACCGCCCTTGGAGTAGGGGCAGATCAGGTCCACCACCTTGATGCCCGTTTCCAGGATTTCGGTAGCAGACTCCTGCTCGTCGTAGCTGGGGGCAGGACGGTGGATGGGCCAACGCTCCGTGTTTTCCACCTGGGCACCGTCATCGATGGTCCGGCCCAGGAGATTAAACACACGGCCCAGGCACTGCTCGCCCACGGGCACGCTGATGGGGGCACCGGTATCGGTGGCATCCACACCACGGCGCAGGCCGTCGGTGGAGCTCATGGCGATGCAGCGCACCACATTGTCGCCGATGTGCTGGGCAACCTCCGCCACAATCACCTCATCCCCGTTGGGGACTTCGATGGCGCTCAGAAGCTGGGGCAGCGAGCCGTCGGCAAATCGAATGTCCAGAACCGGACCCATCACCTGAATCACGGTTCCTTTGTTATTAGCCATAGGATTCTCTCCTTTGTAAATACTGTCAGCCACCGGCCACAATCTCGGTGATTTCCTGGGTAATGGCCGCCTGGCGGGCCCGGTTAAACTTCAGGCTCAACTGGTCGATCATTTCGTCTGCATTCTGGGTGGCGGAGTCCATGGCGGTCCGTCTGGCAGCCTGCTCGGCAGCACGGCTCTCGCACAGTGCCCCGTAGAGGATGCCTCCCAGATACTCGGGAACAATGGCTTCGAAGACTTCTTCGGCACCGGGCTCGTAGAGGACCTCCGAGTGGCGGGCCTGCTTGCCGGTTTCCTGCCGCAGCAGGGGCAGCATCCGCAATGTTTCCGGAGTCTGGGACAGGACGGAAACGAAGTTGGTAAAACCAACCACCACCTCGTCCACTTCCCCGGCCCGGAAGGCCTTGCACAGCTGCTTTGCCAAACTGAAGCAATCGCCCACGGACATATCCTCTGCCGTGGCATAGTCCCGGGTCATCAGCTCAGCGCCACGGGCCTGGAAGAATTCCAGGGCCTTTCTGCCGATGGGCAATACCAGGGGGTTCTTCCCTTCCATCTCGGCCCAGCAGAGCTTGAGAATGTTGTTATTATATCCTCCCGCCAACCCACGGTCACCGGCAATGACGATGTATGCCGCCCGTTTCACGGGCCGTTTGGTCAGGTAGGGGGACTCAAAGTCCTGATTGGTCTCCACAATCTCATGGATGGTGGAATACAGGGTTTCAAAATAGGGCCTTGCGCTCAGAACCTGGTTCTGGGCCCTGCGGAGTTTGGACGCGGCAACCATTTCCATGGCCTTGGTGATCTGCCGGGTGGATTCCATACTCCGGATTCGGTTTTTGATTTCCTTGGTGGAAACGCCCGCCATGGGGTCTGCCTCCTTTACTCAGCGCCCAGGAACTCCTTCAGAAGCTCCGTAAGGGCAGCCTTCAATTCTTCTTCGGTGTCCTTTTCCAGCTTACCGGTGGTACGGATGGCTTCCAGAACACGGTAGTGGCTGCCGGTTTCCATGAACTCCCGCAGCCGCACCTCAAACTCGGCCACCCGGTCCACGGGAACGTTCTTCAGATAGCCCTTTGTGACGGCATAGATAATGCACACCTGATGAGCCACTTCCACAGGGGCATTGTTTTTCTGCTTCAGCACCGCCACGATCCGCTCGCCCAGTGCAAGTCTTGCCTTGGTATCTGCATCCAGGTCAGAGCCGAACTGGGCAAAGCTCTGCAGTTCCCGGTACTGGGAGTACAGCAGCTTCAAAGAGCCCGCCACCTTCTTCATGGCCTTGATCTGGGCGCTGCCGCCCACCCGGGACACGGAAATGCCGGGGTTCACAGCGGGCATGATGCCGGCGTTGAACAGTTCGCTCTCCAGGAAAATCTGGCCGTCGGTGATGGAGATCACGTTGGTGGGGATATAAGCGGACACGTCACCGGCCTGGGTCTCGATGATGGGCAGGGCCGTCAGGCTGCCGCCACCCTTCTCCCGGGACATATGGGCAGCCCGCTCCAGCAGGCGGCTGTGGATATAGAACACGTCGCCGGGGTAGGCTTCCCGTCCGGGGGGGCGGCGAATGAGCAGGGAAATGGCCCGGTAGGCCACTGCGTGCTTGCTCAGATCGTCGTAGATCACCAGCACGTCCTTGCCCTGGTGCATGAAATGCTCGCCCATGGAACAGCCGGTGTAGGGAGCGATATACTGCATGGGGGCCAGTTCGGAGGCGGTGGCGGAAACCACGATGGTATAGTCCATGGCGCCGCCCAGGGTCAGATTGTTCACAATCTGGGCCACGGTGGACCGCTTCTGACCGATGGCCACATAGATGCAGATCACATCCTTGCCCTTCTGGTTCAGGATGGTATCGGTGGCGATGGTGGTCTTGCCGGTCTGGCGGTCGCCGATGATCAGCTCGCGCTGGCCACGGCCGATGGGGATCATGGAGTCGATGGCCTTGATGCCTGTCTGCAAAGGCACATTGACCGGTTCCCGGTCGATGATGCCGGGGGCGGGCATCTCAATGGGACGGTAGCTTTCCGCCTCAATGGGACCCTTGCCGTCGATGGGCTCGCCCAGGGCGATCACAACACGGCCGACGAGGCTCTTGCCCACAGGCACGGAAACCACCCGGCCGGTACGCTTGACGGTGGCACCTTCCTTGATGCCGCTGTCGGTACCCAGAACCACAACGGAAACGGTGTCCTCTTCCAGGTTCTGGGCCATGCCGTAAGAGCCGTTGGGGAACTCCACCAGCTCACCGGCCATGCACTGATCCAGGCCGGAAACCTTGGCGATGCCGTCACCCACCAGAATCACGGTGCCGGTTTCATCGGACCGGAGGGCCGCTTCATAGTTTTTAATCTGCTCACGAATGAGCTTTGTAATTTCTTCAGGTCTAAGTTCCATAGTCTACCTCAGTTTTTCAGCAGATCGCCCAGGGTATCCAGCCGGTGCCGGATGGTGTCCTCCACCCGTCTGCCGTCATAGTCCAGGCGCATACCACCCAGGCAAGACGGATCCACCCGGCAGATCAGCCGGATGGTTTTGCCGGTCATGGTTCCCAGCTTCTCCTTCAGGCGAAGCTGCTGGGCCTCACTCAAAGCCACCGCAGAAACAGCCTGCACTTCCAGGATCCCGTGATCCCGGTCGTAAAAGCTCCGGTAGCTTTCCACACACTGGGGAAAATGCATGAAATAGCCCTTTTCCACCAGAATCTTCATAAAATTCAGCACGTAGGGGTGTACCTTCCCCCGGAAGGTACGGTCCAGAATGCCGCAGCGCTCTTCCTTGGTCAGATTCGCAGCAGCCATAAGCCGCAGGAATTCCGGCTCCTGCCGGAAGCTATCCCCAAGGACCTGCAGCTGCTCCAGCACGGTATCGTCAGCGCCCTCACTGCGGACCAGACCGTAGAGGGCTTCGCCGTAAACACTGCCAACCCGGGTCATGACTGGTCACCCAGGCTGTCAATGAATCCATCCACCAGATCTGCCTGGTCGGAGTCGGTAAGGGCTCTGCCCACCACCTTTTCCGCAATCTCCAGGGCAATTTTGGAAATCTCGGTTTTGGCTTCGCTGACGGCTTTTTTCTTTTCAAGGGCAATGTCCGCAGATGCTTTGGCATGAATGGCTTCCGCCTCTGCGTTGGCCTGACGGATGATCTCCTCTTCCCGCTTCCGGCCCCGCTGCACCGCCTCCTGCACCATCCGTTCGCCGGTTTCGGCAGCGACGGTAAGTTTGCCCCGGTACTCGGTTTCCAGGGCGGCGGCTTCGGTGCGGGAACGCTCCGCATCAGAGTAAAGATCGTCAATTTCCTTCTGACGGTCTGCAATCATTTTCATCACAGGACCAAACAGGAAGGTTTTCAGCACGAAATACAGCGTCAGGGTATTCAGCAGAGTAAACAGAGCCGTCCAGACATTAATGCCCAAAAAGCTTTCATTTCCCACTTACTTTGCTCCTTTCGTCCTTATGAGCCAAGGGCCTTACAGAGCAAACAGGATCAAGAAGGAGATCAGCAGGGCATAAATACCGGTGGTTTCGGTGATACCACAGCCAATGATCATGTTGGTCAGCAGCTTGCCGCTGGACTCAGGCTGACGGGCCATGCCTTCCAGGGCCTTGCCCACGGCGTTGCCTTCGCCCAGAGCAGGGCCGATGGCTCCGATACCCATACACAGACCGGCACCGATGGCCTTTGCAGCGATGATGATAGCTTCTTCCATAATATAAACCTCCAAAAGTTTTATTTACTTATTTTCTTCCGTTTCCGGGGGCGGACAGGCCGCGGCAATATATGCCATACTCAGCAAGCTGAATACAAAGGCCTGCACAAAACCGGAAAACAGATCAAAATACAAACTCAATACAGCCGGGATGCCATACTGCAAAATGGGCACACCGGAAAGGATGTCGAAGTATTCCAGGAAACCGAAAACACCAATGACACCCAGGGCAATTCCACCGATGAGGGGCAGCTTTTTGGACTTTTTCATGCCCCGGTACACCAGCAGCGCGCAAAGCAGCAACATGATCACAGGTCCTGCCACAGAGCGGGAAACCAGCCCCAAAACCAGGTTGGAAGCAACACTCAGAGCCGCATATAAAATACTGCTGATGACACCGCCGCCGGCTACGTTGCCAAAGTGACGAAACGCCATGGAAACGGGCTGGGCAATCTCGGAAATAATATTCATAGGGGTCATTACGAAAATAGGCTGGGTAAAACCCTTCAGCCACCCCAGGACGCCGTTTCTCTTGATAGAGTTGTACCAGATGATCACCGTGGTCATAATGGCCCAGGTCAGGGTCACACTGAGATCCGCTGTGGAGGATCTGAGAAAACCCGTCAGACCAATCAGAGAACCGAACATGGAGGACAGGAAAATGGTGCCGATATAGGGCGTCCAATAGGCATTATGCTCACCCATGGAGGACACCACCAGATCCCGCAGGATCATAACCCCCTTTTCCGTAAGCACCTGCAATTTCCCGGGGCGCTTCTGAAGGTTCTTCCCCAGGTGGTATCCCGCACAGCCCAGCAGCACCGTTACCAGCAGCAGCGAGAGCATGGTCTGGGTCACGGGAATTCCGCCGAATATGGGAATTACAAAATATACATATGCACCGGTTACATCAACGTTCATGCATCATCCTTCTTCCTGAAAAACTCCATTACCATCATGGCAGGGCGGACGAACGCCAGGGGCAGCAGCAGTGCAAGCACATTGCAAAGTCCGCTTTTTCCCAGCGCAAACAGCAAACCCGCCAGTACCAGAAACCGGACCGTCTGGGAGGTCTGCACCAGGCGTTTGCCGGTTTGGGCGTCATCCCCTTTGGCCCGGTCCACCGCCATGCCGGTGGTCACGGCCATGAAAAAGAAATTTCCAACTGCCAGCACCGTGCCGGCAGCAGCTCCCAGCCAAACAGAGCCGTCCAGCCGGTTCAGCAGGGCGAATACCCCCAGCATCACCGCCACGCAAACCAGCTCCCCAAGGGCGATCCTGCCGGTTTCTTTTAATACAATTTGACGGGAATCCATAAGTACCTCCCCGGTTCATTCATGGTCATTAAAACCAACAGGTGGTTTTTCTTCCTTATTGGCACCCAGGCGCTTCATGGCCTGCAGGCTGGTGATCAGGCCCTGCACAGCCCCAACCACGCCCAAAATAATGCCGGCCCAGAGGACCCAATCGCCCCACTGCAGGGTGTCCCGAACCCAAACCGCCAGGAAAATGAACATAGCGGGCGGGACCGCCACCGAAAGACCCAGCTGCGTCAGCCAGACCAATAAAGAAATGTTTTTCATGCCGTATTCTCCAAGCACATTTTGATAACTGTGTTACATTATACCCCATCTCAGGCACTGATTCAAGTTAATTCTTTGTAAAGATAAAAGTTTTGTAAAATACCTTTCCATTTGAAAGAATTTATAGTATAATAATTGACAATTGTGCGTGGGAGGTGGCGGGTTTGGACCAGGAACTGCTGATTTTGCAGGGCACCGTATCATCGGTGGTGTATCAGAATTATGAGAACGGCTATGCGGTGCTGAAGATGCAGTGCGAAGACGGCCAAACCGTCACCGTGGTGGGCATTATCCCCCGGCCCAGTGCCGGCGAACGGCTGATGGTCACAGGTCGCTGGTGCAGCCACCAGAGCTACGGCCGCCAGTTTGAAGCGGAATTCCTGGAGCGGCTCATGCCCCAAACATCCTCCGACATTCTCAAATACCTGTCCTCCCGGGTGATTAAGGGCATCGGCCCCGTCACCGCGGCCCGGATTGTCAATCGCTTCGGCGAGCACACCCTGATGATCATGGAGCAGCAGCCGGAGCGGCTGGCGGAGGTCAGCGGCATTTCCATAGCCAAAGCAAAGGCCATCGGTGAATCCTTCCGCCTGCAGGTGGGGATGCGCCAGCTGATGGAATTCTTTTCACTGCATCAGCTTCCCGCAGAGCTGGCGGTGAAGACCTATAAACTCTACGGCGAGGCAGCCATTGACCTTTTATATGACGACCCCTATCTTCTGATGGATGACGGATTGGATGCCCCCTTTGGGGCTGTGGACCGGTTTGCCATTGAACTGGGCATCAGGGCCGACGATCCCAGACGGATGGAAGCGGGTGTCCTCTTTGAGCTGCACTACAACCTGACGGCGGGCCACACCTTCCTGCCGGAGGAGAAACTGATGGTTGCCACAGCCCAGCTTCTGAGTGTTTCGGAGGAAGCGGTGAGCGAGGGCATTTCCCGGCTTATCGAATCCGAACGGTTGGTCCGGGACAAGCTGGCGGGCATTCAGGTGCTGTACCTTCCTGCCTTCTACGAAGCTGAAGTATATACCTGCCGGCGGCTTTTGGCCTTCGCCAAGCGGCGGTTCCCCCGGCCGGTCCATTGGGAACGGATGCTGAAAAAGGCATCTCAAGATACGGGCATTTCCTACTCTCCCGATCAGGTGGAGGCCATTGAACAGGCCCTGGACTCCGGCGTACTGCTGATCACCGGCGGACCCGGCACCGGCAAAACCACCATTCTCAACGGCATTCTGGCGCTCTTTCAGCAGATGGACCTGCGCTGCGTTCTGGCTGCCCCCACAGGCCGGGCTGCCAAACGGCTGACGGAGGTCACCGGTCAGGAAGCCTCCACCATCCACCGGCTTCTGGAAGCGGGCATCGACCCCCACACAGGAAAAATGTACTTTGCCAAGGATGAGAGCAGCCCCCTGAAGGCGGATGTGGTCATTGTGGACGAGATGTCCATGGTAGACATTGAGCTATTGAGCCATCTGCTTCATGCCATCCCCGAAAACAAGCGGATCATCCTGGTGGGTGACCCGGATCAGCTGCCCCCGGTGGGGCCGGGCTTCCCCTTCCATGATTGTCTTCGTGCCGGAAATCTGCCCTCGGTACGGCTGACGGAAGTTTTCCGTCAGGCCCAGCAGAGCCTCATCGTTATGAACGCCCACCGGGTCAACCGGGGCGAAATGCCGGATCTTCGCAGCCGCAACAGCGACTTTTTCTTCCTGCCCTGCCGCAGCGAAGGGGAAGTTGCCCAGACCGTCAGCGGCCTGGTGACCACCCGGCTGCCCAAAAATATGGGTATTCCAGCAGATCAGATTCAGGTGCTGACCCCCACCCGGAAAGGGGCCGTAGGCACCTGGGGCCTGAACGGCCTGCTGCAAAGCCAGCTGAATCCCCCTGTTCCCGGAAAAAAAGAGCGAAAATTCGGGGAATTTTCTTTCCGCGAAGGGGATCGGGTGATGCAAATTCGAAACAACTATGATATAATGTGGAAGTACCGGGACGGAAGCGGCTATGGCACCGGCATTTTCAACGGGGACATCGGCACCATTGCCGCCATTGATACCGACACCGAAACCATCACCGTGGTCTTTGAGGACCGGGAAGCGGATTATGATTTCAGCCAGTTAAACGAACTGGAACCGGCCTATGCCATGACCGTCCATAAAAGTCAGGGCAGCGAATACCGGGCCGTGGTGCTGTGCGCCTGGAACGGCTCCCCTTACCTTCTCAGCCGCAGCATCCTCTACACCGCCATCACCCGGGCACGGGAGCTGCTGATCATCGTGGGCCACGAAAAGACCATTGAGATTATGACTAATAACGCCAAGGTGGGCCGCCGGTATACAGGCCTGAAACTGCGGCTTCAGGGGAAAACCGAATGAACATCTTAGCCCTGGTGGAAGAGTGGATCTTCCCCCGTAAATGCATCCTCTGCACCTCCCTGCTGACCCCCGACGAAACAGACCTGTGCGGCCGGTGCCGCAGGGAAGAAGCCCCCTACCCCGACAAAACCAAAACCATTCCCTTTGTAAAATCCTGGTGCGCCCTGTGGCACTACGGCGGCAACGTCCGACAGAGCATCCGCCGCTACAAGTTCAAGGGGCAAAAGGCCTATGCCGACGCCTACGGCCGGCTGCTTGCCATGAAACTGCTGGAATCGGGTCCGGAATATGACGTTCTCACCTGGATTCCCATCAGCAGTGCCCGTAAGGCACGTCGTGGCTTCGACCAGACGCAGCGTCTTGCCATGGCGGTGGGAAAAGAACTGGGGACCCCTCCCCTTCCTGCCCTTAAGAAAATCCGCCATAACCGGCCCCAATCGGGGATTTCCGGCCTTGCCAACCGCCGGGCCAACGTGCTGGGCGTATACCGGGCCAGGGATCCCGATCTGATCCGTGGCAAACGGATTTTACTGCTGGACGACATCATCACCACCGGTGCCACTTCCTCGGAAGCAGCCCGGATCCTCCTGACCGCAGGAGCCAAAGAAGTACATTGTGCGGCCATCGCTGCCGCTTCCAACCATCATAACGAGCAGGTGAAAAAATGAGCGAACATCGTAAATTCAGCTTCAAAAGCCTTAAATTTCAACTGATTTCCAACGACCTGGGTGTGGACCTGGGTACCGCCAACGTGCTGGTATACGTGGACAAGCGGGGCATCCAGGTTCGGGAGCCCTCGGTGGTAGCCATGGATAAGAATACCGGTCATATTCTGGAGGTGGGTGCCGCTGCCCGGAATATGCTGGGCCGTACCCCCGGCAACCTGGTATCCATGAAGCCTTTGAAGGGTGGCGTGATCTGTGACCACGAAATGACCGTGCGGCTGCTGCAGGCAGTGTTCCGCCGGGCCACCCAATCGGGACTTTTCACCCCCAAGCCCCGTCTGGTGGTGTCGGTTCCCAGCGGCATCACGGAAGTGGAAGAGCGTACCGTCATCAACGCCGCCATTGAAGCCGGTGCCCGGCGTGTTTACCTGATCGAGGAGCCCCTGGCTGCGGCCCTGGGCGCAGGTCTGGACATCTCCGGCCCCAGCGGACATATGGTGGTGGACATCGGCGCCGGCACCACGGATGTGGCCATCCTCTCCATGAACGGCGTGGCGGTTTCCGGTTCCAGCAAAACGGCCGGCGACACCTTTGATGACCTGATCGTGCGTTATCTGCGCCGGGAGCACAGCCTGAATATCGGCCAGACCACCGCCGAGGACATCAAAATGCAGATCGGCACCGTGGCACGGCCCACCAAGGATACTTACATGGAGGTTGCCGGCTATGACATCAGCACCGGCAAGCCCCGTACCCACACCGTTTCCTCCTCTGAGATCTACCGGGTCCTTCAGCGTCCTGCCCGGCAGGTGGTGGATCTGATTCTGACGGTGCTGGAAGAAACAACCCCCGAGTTGGTGGGCGATGTGTTCAAAAACGGCATCACCCTCACCGGCGGCATGGCCCAGCTTACCGGCATGGCCCAACTGGTCACCGAGGTCACCGGCATCGAGTGTGTGGTAGCGGACGATCCCGCCTCCTGCGTGGCCCTGGGCTGCGGCAAGAGCCTGGCATGGATCAACCATATGCAGGAAGGCCCCGTGAATCTGGCAAGACGGCGCCTGATGAACAAGCGATTCTGATAAACGGCAAAAGGGGCTGTCTCAAAATGAATGAGACGGCCCCTGAGATGAATATTTAGCCAGGGAACGGCCTGTGTGCCGTTCCTGATTGCGTATTTAAGAGACTTTCCCGGGAATGACACACAGGTCATTCCCTACATATG
>JAZSLC010000096.1:0-8375 GCA_045535175.1 Faecousia sp.
GCCTCGGTGGGGGCGGGGGCAATCAGCAGAGTGTCGGTCAGAAAATTCATATTGCTACCTCCTTAGCTGAAGAAGTTCAGGATGATGCCGCCGGCGATGACG
Organism: Faecousia sp.; assembly: GCA_045535175.1. GTDB lineage: Bacteria > Bacillota > Clostridia > Oscillospirales > Oscillospiraceae > Faecousia. The sequence goes on from JAZSLC010000096.1 coordinate 103, forward strand.
GATGCAATCTGGCCGGAGACGTTGACACCGATGGAGTGCATCAGCAGGAAGTTCTGGGGATCCTCCTGCAGGCCCATCTTGTGGACAATACGGCCGGACATGGGGAATGCGGAAATACCGGCAGCGCCGATCATGGGGTTCAGCTTCTTCTTGGAGAACAGGTTCAGCAGTTTGGCGAACAGCACGCCACCGGCGGTGTCCACGATGAAGGCAATCAGGCCCAGACCCATAATCAGCAGGGTGTCCACCTTCAGGAACTGAGCGGCGGTCATGTTGAAGGCCACGCTGATGCCCAGGAAAATGGTGATCAGGTTGGCCAGCACCTTCTGAGCGGTCTCAGACAGCTGGTCCAGCACGCCGCACTCCCGGATCAGGTTGCCGAACATCAAAAAGCCAATGAGGGCAGTGGCCTGGGGAATAATGGCAGAAGCCACGATGGTGATGATGATGGGGAAGAGAATGCGGGTCAGCTTGGATACATCCTTCTGCTCGTAGGGCATCCGGATCATGCGCTCTTTCTTGGTGGTCAGCAGCTTAATGACCGGGGGCTGAATGATGGGCACCAGAGCCATGTAAGAATAGGCGGCCACGGTGGTGGGGCCCACATAGGCGGAGCCCAGGGTGTTGGCAACGGCAATGGAAGTGGGGCCGTCGGCGGCGCCGATGATGGCGATGGATGCAGCATCAATTTCGGGGAAGAACATCCGGGCCATGCAGAGGGTAAAGAAGATGCCGAACTGGGCCGCTGCGCCGAACAGCATCAATTTGTGGTTACTGAGCAGGGGACCGAAGTCGATCATGGCACCGATGCCGATGAACAGCAGCAGGGGGAACAGCTCGTTGGCGATACCGGCGTTGTACAGCTCCTGAATGGGGCCCACCAGGGCGTCAGAATAGGGGATGTTTACCAGAATGGTACCGAAGCCCATGGGCAGCAGCAGGGTGGGTTCCATTTCCTTGCTGATGGCAAGATAAATGAGCAAGCAACCGATCAGAATCATGATAAGATGTCCGTCACGGAACTCAAAGATATTTTTGTAAAGAATATCCATATAGGTTTTACCTCCGTCTTAATTTGCGGCATAAACCACATTCTCTCATATCTTAACATAAAGTGCAAGAAATAGCAAGAGATTCCTAATATAAATATGAAAAAAGCCGCCCGGGTGGGCGGCTTGATCAATTCATTTTGGAAGCCAGGAGGCGTTTGGTCTTTTCCTGCAGATACAGGAAGGAACCTTCGTCCAGCTCGTAGCTGCACTCGATGATAGCACCGGGGTACCGGCGAAGGGCCTCGACCATGGGGCGGGTGCAGTATTTGGTATAGTGGGGAGGCACCAGAATGGCATCCTTGTCCTTCAGATAGGCGGACATGTCCCCCTCTTCCGAGAAGCACAGGGGATGATCGATGCATACTTCCTCGGCGTAGGTCTGACAGGTGGCTTCCAGCAGATTGCCGTAACGGGGAGAGTAGCAGAGAATGCCCACCTTTTGCCCCTTGCGCAGCCGGATGATCTCCTGCAGGCACCGGGGAGACAGCCGCAGAGCCACCCGGATGACCCGGCGATTTCCGGACAAAAGATGCTCCATATGATCGGCGTGGGCGGCGGTGGTGACGATCAGGTCCAGATCTTCTTCCAGCTTGTATGGGTACTCTTCAATGCTGTCAGTCAGGTAAGAGTATAGTTCCACATGGGGGATGGCCCGGAGCTGGTCGGACATATGACCGAGGTTTTCGGGATTACACTCCAGTACGGCAATTTTGACCCGGTATTCGGATTCTGCCCGCTGGCGCAGCTTCAGATCCACATAGATGCCGATTTCCGCCGTGGTGAAGCCCACCGATTCCAGCTTTTGGAGCATCTCGTCAATGGCGGCCATGGCGTATTCTTTCCGGTTGGCGGGCTGCTGGGGCAGACCGCAGACAAAGGTGCCCCGGCCCTGAATCTTTTCCACCAGGCCCTCCCGCTCCAGCTCGTCATAGGCCCGCTTGATGGTACCTTTGGCGATGGACAGGTCTGCGGATACATCCTGAACCGTGGGCAGCTGCTGGCCCGGCTTCAGAACGCCGCTTTTGACTGCAGCGCGAATGTGGTCCACAAGCTGCTGATAGATGGGAATATCCAGTTCGGGATTGAAGTGGAAAATGGACTGCATGGGGGACAACTCCTTTGGGCATTTTCGTAATTATTGTATAAAGAAGGGGCTCTTTTGTCAAGAGCCCCCCAAAATTCATGGAATCAGTATCCCAAATCTTCGAATTTTTGACGTTTTTCTTCCAATGCCCGGAGCATAACGGTCCAGCCCTCGGGATCCACAAAGGGATTGGTGCCGGGATGCTCCAGCATATAGGCGCGCTTACCCAAAGTGTTGTTCTGGTTGGGGTGGTTGCCCAGGGTGATTTCCACGTGCTCCTGCAGAAGACGCTCAATGGTCTGCTTCATGGCCTGGCACTTGGTTTGGGGCAGGCCGTACCAGGCGCAGTAGGCCTTGTATACGGTGAGGAATCCGGCGCCGCCCAGGTAGCCGGCCCGGTAGGTTTCGATGCCGTCGGTCACATCAAAGAGGAAACTCATGGTGCCGAAGGTATGGCCTGGGGAGAGAAGGCAGGTAATGTCGGCATTGCCCAGCCGGATATGGTCCCCGTCTTCCAAAAGCCGGTCGATCCGGGGAATCTCCATGGGCACGGGGGCCAAATGGGTCAGGGCCCGGGCCGGCATCTGCTGAATCAGCTCCGTGTCCACCCGGCTCATGCACACCGTGGCGCCGCTGACAGACCGAATGGTTTCGGTGCCGCCGAAATGGTCAAAGTGGCCGTGGGTGTGAATGATGATCTTCACATCCTCCACCCGGAACCCCAGGGTGCGGATATTCTCCATCAGGAATTCCGTTTCGATGCCGTAGCCGGTATCCATGAGGATCAAGCCTTCCCCGGTGTCAATGAGGTGGGGGCAGGCCTTGCGGTTTCCCACATAGTAAAGGTTTCCGAAAATCCGGAAAGGCTCCACCCGGTACTGCTCCGGATGTTCGTAAAAGTCCCGATAGCTGGGCAGAAAGGATGCCATGGAACGCTCAAAGGTGGGAATATCCCCAAGAATTGTTTGCAGGTACATGGTGTTTGCCTCCTGTGCTTTTTCCTAAAAATACCACAGATTCGATTCCCGGTCAAGCAGTGCAGGAATTTTTAGTTTACAGCGGGGCTTTTCCCGGTTATAATAGAGAAAAAAGGGGAAAGGAGGTACAGCCATGGCTTTGTCTGCCCGCTTTGTGCGCAATCAGCTGCACCGATTCAAGTCCATCACGGCAGGGCTTTCATTGGAGTCCGGCCGGAAGGGTCAGGAAATCGTGGGCCAGATTATGAACTTCATCCACCGTAATGACGTGGTGGTGAAAAAACACAGGTTTCAGGATTTTGAGGGCGCCTGGGTGCTGCCCCGGGACAAGCGGCGGCAGGGCGTGATGCTGTACCTGCATGGGGGCGGCTACACCTGCGGCGATTTGGATTATGCGGCAGGAGTAGGTTCCACCCTGGCATCGGACTACGGGTGCCGGGTCTTTTGCCCTGCCTACCGGCTGGCGCCGGAGCATCCCTATCCGGCGGCGGTGGAGGATGCCCTGACCGCCTACAATTACCTGATTCAGAAGGGCTATGATCCTGCATCCATCACCCTGATTGGAGAAAGTGCCGGCGGCGGACTCTGTTATGCGCTGTGCATGAAGCTGAAGCAGCAGGAACTGCCCCTGCCCGGGGCCGTTGTGGCCATCTCCCCCTGGACGGATCTGACCGCCTCCGGGGAATCCTACCGGGAAAACCGGGAGAAGGACCCCTCTATGACGGCCCAGCTGCTGAGCTTTTATGGGGATTGCTACACGGCGGACCGGACCGATCCCCTGGTGTCCCCGCTGTTTGGGGATTTGGAGGGGATGCCTCCCAGCCTGATTTTGGTGGGCGGCGACGAGATCATGCTGAGTGACGCCACAGCCCTCCATGAAAAACTGGTGGCCTCCGGCTGTAAAAGCCGCCTGCGGGTAGCGCCGGACCGGTGGCACGGATACATTCTGTACTCTTTGGAAGAGGACCGGGACGATCGGGATCTGATCAGCCGCTTTCTCAGCAAATTTGTGGCCCCTGAGCGGAAGCTTCGGTGGATGCGGCTGGACAATGCTGCCAAGATCTATCCTGCAGCCCGCAGCAGCAACTGGAGCAGTGTGTTCCGGCTTTCTGCCACTCTGACGGAACCGGTGGACCCGGATGTGATGAACTCGGCCCTGGATGTAACGGTGCGCCGGTTCCCGTCCATTGCAGCCCGGCTCCGGAAGGGGCTGTTCTGGTATTACCTGGAGCAGATTCCTGCAGCACCCAAGGTCCAGCCGGAACGCAGCTGTCCGGTGACCAATATGAACAAGCAGGAAGTGCGCCAATGTGCCTTCCGGGTGCTGCTCCACGGCAACCGGGTGGCAGTGGAATTTTTCCACTCCCTGACGGATGGCTCCGGCGGCATGGTGTTTCTGAAGACACTTCTGGCTGAGTACCTGACCCAGAAGTACGGAATCCGGATTTCTGCGGAGGAAGGCGTTCTGGGACGGCTGGAGGAGCCTGCGGAAGAGGAACTGGAGGACAGCTTCCAGCGCTATGCGGGCCAGCACAGTGTCAGCCGGGCGGAAACCACGGCCTGGAAGCTGACGGGCACCCCGGAACAGGACGGCCGGCGGAATCTGGTTTGCCTGCGGCTGGATACCCAGCAGGTTCGGGCCGCAGCCCAGTCCCATGGGGTCAGTGTGACGGCCTTTTTGGCGGCGGTGATGACCCGGGCCCTGTTGGACCTGCAGAAGGATCAGGTGCCCATCCGTCAGCTGCGCAAGCCCATTAAGGTGCAGATTCCCGTGAATCTTCGCCGGCTGTTCCCCAGCAAGACCCTGCGAAATTTTGCCCTGTACACCAATCCGGAGGTGGATCCCCGGTTGGGGGATTTCACCTTTGACGAAATCTGCAAGCGTATCCACCACCACATGGGTATGGAGGTGCTGCCCCAGCAGATGGCGGCGAAAATTGCCACCAATGTGGGCTCAGAGCGGTCCCTGTTGGTAAAAATCATGCCTTTGTTTATTAAAAACATCGTGATGAAGGCGGTATTCAATGCGGTGGGCGAGAAGAAATTCTGCCTGGCCATGTCCAATCTGGGTGCCGTTCGGGTGCCCCAGGAGATGGAGCCTTATGTGGAGCGCTTTGACTTTATTCTGGGTGCCCCGGCCAATACCCCCATCAACTGCGGTGTGGTGTCCTTTGGGGATACGCTGAATGTGAACTTTACCCGCAGCATCCGGGAATCGGAACTGGAATACCGGTTCTTCAAGGTGCTGCAGCAGCAGGGCCTTTCCGCCATCGCGGAAAGCAACGGCTGAGAGGAGGAAAACCATGTACTGTATCAAATGTGGTGTCGGCCTGGCCGATTCCGAAAAGAGCTGCCCCCTTTGCGGTACCCGGGTTTACCATCCGGATCTGGAGATCCCGGAGGGGGAGGCCCTGTACCCGAGAGATGCAGAGTCGGTGAAGCGGGCCAACCGTTGGCGAATCATGTTGCTGCTGACTCTCATTTATATGCTGCCCATGAGCATCTGCCTGGTCAGTGACCTGCAGCTGGGTAACACCGTCAGCTGGTCGGGCTATGTGATCGGCGCCATGGTGGTGTTTTATGTGGCGGTAGCCCTGCCCAACTGGTTCTACCGCCCCAATCCGGTGATTTTTGTGCCGGTGACCTTTGTGGCCATTGCTCTTTACCTGCTGTATATTGACCTGATTACGGGTGGCGGTTGGTTTCTCAGCTTCGCTTTCCCGGTAACGGGAGCGGTGTGCCTTCTTGTTACGGCGGTGGTGACCCTGACCCGCTATATCCGAAAAGGCAGGCTCTATATTTTCGGCGGAGCGGTGATCGCGCTGGGAGCCTTTATGCCGCTGCTGGAACATCTGCTGCATATTACCTTCGGCCTCCCGGGATTCGGAACTTGGTCCTGGTATCCGCTGATGGTTTTGACGGTGCTGGGGCTGCTGCTGATCCTGACGGCCATTCTGGGCCCCATGCGGGAAGCCCTGGAGAAAAAACTCTTTATCTGACAGTAAAAGCCGCCCAGTGGGCGGCTTTTGCATTTCAAAGATAGGTGACGAAATCAGAGATGGCCTTGCGCTTTTTCTCCCGAGGGCTGTCGGCGGGGTAACCAAGGGTCACCACCAGACGGGCAGGGGCGTCCCAACCGGTGATCTGGCGCAGCTCCTTGTCATCCAGCCAGCCCAGAATGCAGGTTCCCAGACCCTGGGCGGCAGCTTCGGCTGTCAGATACGCCACGGCAATGCCGATGTCCATGCTGCGGTAGTCGTTCTGCTTGACTTTGGCGCCCAAAGCGGCGGATTTGACGTAGGGCGCTTCGGAAATGACGATCAGCACCGGTGCCTGGGTGGCGAATTTGTTCATACCCATGCCCATGGTGGCCTTGGCAACCTTTTGGGCAGCTTCACCCCGGCAGACGGTCAGGTGATAGGGCTGCCCGTTGCAGGCGGAGGGGGCAAGCCGGACCGCTTCCAGAATGGCATCCAGCTTTTCCTGTTCTACAGGACGATTCTCTTCGTAACGGCGGCAGGACTGACGGGCGTTGGCGATTTCCAGAAAATTCATAGGGATCCTCCTCAAAATAGTTTCAGTACCATCATAATGGCGGTGAGAATGATTAAAAAGGCGAAATTGAAGGCGGAGAACAGGAGAATGTAGTACTTTTGCTTGCCGGGTTCATGGCTGGCATATTCCCGGAAGGTGATCAGGCTGGCCAGGGACGAGATCAGTGTTCCCACACCGCCGATGTTGACGCCCAACAGCAGATCCCGGTAGTTGTCGGTAAACTGAGACAGCAAAATGGCGGAGGGCACGTTGCTGATAACCTGGCAGGAGAGGGTGGAGAAGAGCAGAGTGCTTTTCTCCAGCAGCATGGAGAAAAGCTGACGGATTAAAGGGATCCGGGCCATATTGCCGGAGAAAATGAAGAAGAACACGAAGGTCAGCAGAAGGGGATAGTCCACCATTCTGAGAGCTTTGCGGTCGGCAAAGACCAGCACTGCGGGAATCACGATCAGGCCGGTCCAGTAGGGAATTCCGCGAAAGACGATGGCAATGGCGTAGAAAAAAAGAACCAGGTAGAGTCCCGTCCGGGCGGGAGGAAGCTTTGCAGTGCTGTCTTTGACCTCCAGGGGTTCCGGTTTTACGAAGATCAGGCAGCAAACGGTGATCAGTACAACGGCCAGCCCAAAGGGAATGGCCATGATGGACATGAACTCCCCGGTGGGAATGCTGAATTTGGAGTAGAGATAGAGATTCTGGGGATTGCCGAAGGGGGTCAGCATGCCGCCCAGATTGGCGGCAATGTTCTGCATGATGAAGGTGAAGGCCATGTACTTGGTCTTTCCGGTGGTGCCCAGGACGAAGTAACCCAGGGGCAGGAAGGTCAGCAGGGCCATGTCGTTGGCGATCAGCATGGAGCCGATGAAGGTGATATAAACCAGAGCCAGGATGCTGAGCCGGGCATTTTTGAAGCAGGTTACGATTTTTTGGGCCAGGATATAGAAAAACCGGATATTTTTAAGGGCACAGACCACCGCCAACACGCAGAAAAGACAGGTAAGGGTCTTGAAATCAAAGTAGTCTATATACGCCGCGTCGGGGGGAATGATGAAAGAGGTGATCAGCGCGGCGGCAAATGCTACCACCATGACCACATTCTTGCTGAGAAAATCCCCGATGGCTTTCAGGGGAAGGCTTTTCAGCAGCAATTTGGGAAAACTGGAATGGGACATAAAACACAAGACTTCTTTCTCTGGATTGATCCCAGAAATTATAGCATAAGGTCCATGGATTTGCAAAAGGAAAATGAAAAAAAGTGAAAAAAAGACTTGACAAGTCGGACCCTCATGGCTATAATAAGCGTGTTCTGTTTGAGCCGCCGGTATAGCTCAGTTGGTAGAGCAACTGATTTGTAATCAGTAGGTCGGGGGTTCGAGTCCGTCTACCGGCTCCATTCAGAGTGGGAACGCGACAATGACTCGAATAATTCAAATGCAAGCTGCCGGTGGCAGTTTGCAGCAATCAGTTCAAGAACTGGTTGCTACCATGATTTGACGAGTCCGTCTACCGGCTCCATACAGACTCCACAAACAGACAACTTGATATGGGGGATTTCCCGAGTGGCCAAAGGGGACAGACTGTAAATCTGCTGGCTATGCCTTCGGTGGT
>JAZSLC010000137.1:0-2903 GCA_045535175.1 Faecousia sp.
GCGCAGCGGGCCAGACCCATGGTATCGGTCAGGTCCTGGCTGTTGGCGTGGCCCTTGGAGGAGGAGAAGTTGAAGCAGCCGCTGTGGCAGCAGATGCAGGGCTTGATGTCCTCCAGACGGTCTTCCAGCAGCTTGGTGACCCACTGGGGATCCACCAGGAACTGGCGGGCAACGCCCATGGCGTCAATGCGGCCTTCCGCAACGGCCTTGGCCGCCACATCGGGCTCCATACGGCCGGCGCAGACCACGGGAATATCCACAAACTTCTTGATGTGGGCTACATCGTCCAGGTTGCAGTTCTGGGGCATATACATGGGCGGATGGGCCCAGTACCAGGAGTCGTAAGTACCGTTGTCGGCGTTGAGCATATCATAGCCCGCATCCTGCAGGTATCTGGCGGCCTTTTCGGATTCGGCCATGCCGCGGCCCACTTCCACATACTCTTCACCGGGCACGGCACCTTCCCGGAAGCCCTTGACCTTGGATTCCACACTGTAACGCAGGGAAACGGGGAAATCCTTGCCGCAGGCGGCCTTGATGGCCTGAACCACTTCCACGGCGAAGCGGTAGCGGTTTTCAAAGCTGCCGCCGTACTCGTCGGTACGCTTGTTGGTCCACTCCATGGTGAACTGGTCCAGCAGGTAGCCTTCATGGACCGCATGGACTTCCACGCCGTCCACGCCTGCATCCATGCACAGCTTGGCGGTCTTGGCGAAGGCCTCGATGATCTCATGGATCTGCTCTTTGGTCATTTCGGGGGTGGTGATCTCCGGATCCCAACGGGAAGGCAGGGGGCTGGGGCTGGCCAGCTCATGGTTGGTGTCCAGAATGGGCTTGATGAGGGCCCGGGTGAACTTATTCTTGTGCAGGGGTGCCACCAGGTCGGTAATGGCCCAGCTTCTGCCCATGCCGGCGGTAAGCTGGATAAAGAGCTTGGCGCCGGTCTTATGGATCTCGTCCATGAATTCCTTCAGGTCTTCGAACATTTTGGGATTCTGCCAGAGCCACTTGCCCCAGAAGGTATCCCGCAGGGGAGCAATGCCGGGGATGATCAGGCCCACGTTGTTCTGTGCCCGCTCCAGGAACAGCTTGGCAGCTTCCTTGTCGAACTTACAGCCCGTCAGCTCAAACCAGCCGAACAGGGATGTGCCGCCCATGGGACACATGACAATGCGGTTCTTGATCTCCACGTTGCCAATTTTCCAGGGGGTAAACAAAGCTTCGTATTGTTTGTCCATTTTGATGCACTCCTTGGCGTTTTCTATAAAATGGGTGGGGATTTCTACGGTTTTAGTATAACCAATCCCGGGCTCCCTGTCAAGAAAAGCCGTCAAAGGTACGCATCATCTGTTGACCTTTGGATGGTTTGGGGCTATAATGGCAGAAAAAGGAGGGCTTCGCTTGCTTTACTGGGAACTGTTTGTTACATTCTTCAAAATCGGCCTCTTTACCTTCGGAGGGGGCTATGCCATGATCGCCCTGATCACCGCCGCCTGCGTGGAGAAGAAGGGCTGGATCACCCATGACGACATGATGCACATCACCGTCATCGCCGAAACCACCCCCGGCCCCATTGCCATCAACTGTGCCACCTTTGTAGGACAGAAGCAAAAGGGCGTGTTGGGAGCCGTGTGCGCCACGTTGGGCGTGGTGCTGCCCTCTTTTATCATCATTTACCTGATTTCCCTGTTCCTCGACCAGTTTCTCGCCATCGGATGGGTGGCCGATGCCTTCGCGGGCATCCGGGTGGGCGTTGCCATCCTCATTCTCCGGGCGGGCATCCGGATGGCCCGGAAACAGGCCGACACCACCCTGGCAAAGATCCTGCTCTATGGAGCCATGGCTGTCATGGTGCTGGCAAGCCTGCTTTCCCTGCATCTTTCCTCCATCGTGCTGATGGCCTTTTGCGCCGCCGTCAGCCTCTGCTGCTTTTTGGTGCAGAAAGGAGGCCGGAAATGATTCTTCTGGAACTGTTTTTGGGATTTCTGGAAGTGGGCCTTTTCTCCTTCGGCGGCGCCTACGGCGCCATTCCCCTGATCCGGGATGTGGTGCTGCGCTACGGCTGGCTGGACGAGGCCACCCTGACCCAGTTTATCGCTGTCTGCGAAAGCACCCCCGGCCCCATTATGGTGAATATGGCCACCTACATCGGCAGTTCCCAGGCGGGCATCCCCGGTGCCCTGGTGGCCACCGGCACCGTGGTGCTGCCGGCCTTCCTGATCATTCTGCTGGTGACCCGGGTTATGGACCGATTCCTGAAAAACCCCTGGGTCAAGGCCATTATGAAGGGCCTGGCCCCCTGCGTGGTGGGTATCATCATCGCAACAGGCCTGACCATGCTGCTGGGCACCCTTTGGGCCGAATCGAAAGCCGACCTGCGGGCCCTGGCCATTGCCGCACTGCTGGGTGCCGGACTGCTGATCACGAAGCTGCTTAAAAAAGACCTTTCTCCCATTGCCCTGATTCTTCTTTCTGGGGTTTTGGGCGTGATATTTTACGGATTCATATAGAAAAGAGGATCGACATGCTCATTGAACATAAGACTTTTGACGAAGAGCGAGCGCTCTATCACCTGACCGATGCCACCGTGGCCCACTGCACCTTCGCCGGCCCTGCCGACGGAGAATCCGCCCTGAAGGAAGCCCGGAATGTGACACTCCGGGACTGTTCCTTCTCCCTGCGGTATCCTTTGTGGCACACCGAGGGCTTTGCCCTGGAGGGCTGCTCCATGGACGAGAAGGCCCGGGCCGCCATCTGGTATACCCGGGACGGCATCATCCGCAGCTGCAATCTGGGAGGCATCAAAGCGGTGCGGGAGTGCCGGAATATCCGCATTTTCGATTCCACCATCGTCTCCCCGGAATTCGGCTGGAAATGCGACGGCATTACCCTGGAAAGCAGCT
>JAZSLC010000023.1:0-27851 GCA_045535175.1 Faecousia sp.
GGAAATGGCTGAGGGTTACATCACCCGCATCGCTCTGGATTCCGACAATCTGATCACCGGCTACGAGTTCATCAATCTGGGCAGAATGATGGACTTCATCAAGAAGGGCGACGATGCCAACGAGGCTCTGAAGAAGGCCAAGGGTTCCTACGGCCGCTTCGCTGACGCCTCCAAGTACATTGATCCCCGCCACGAATAATAGGAGGACACGAAAATGGCTCTGTTTGAAGGTTACGAAAGAAAAATCGACAAGATCAACGGTGTCCTCGCACAGTACGGTCTGAACTCTGTTGAAGAGTGCCGTGAGATCTGCCAGGCTAAGGGCTTCGACCCCTACGAGATCGTCAAGGGCATTCAGCCCATCGCTTTTGAAGATGTGGCATGGGCCTCCTGCGTGGGTGCTGCCATCGCCATGAAGAAGGGTGCCACCAAGGCCGCCGACGCCGCTGAGGCCATCGGCATCGGCCTGCAGGCTTTCTGCATCCCCGGCTCCGTCGCTGAGGACCGCAAGGTCGGTCTGGGCCACGGCAACCTGGGCGCCATGCTGCTGCGTGACGAGACCAAGTGCTTCGCCTTCCTGGCCGGCCACGAGTCCTTCGCCGCTGCTGAAGGTGCCATCGGTATCGCCCGCTCCGCCAACCGCGCCCGTAAGGAACCCCTGCGGGTCATCCTGAACGGCCTGGGCAAGGACGCTGCTCAGATCATCTCCCGGATCAACGGCTTCACCTATGTGCAGACCCAGTTCGACTACTACACCGGCGAGCTGAGAATCGTCCGTGAGATCCCCTACTCTAACGGCGAGCGCGCTGCCGTTAAGTGCTACGGCTGTGACGACGTCCGTGAAGGTGTTGCTGTTATGCGCCATGAGGGCGTGGACGTTTCCATCACCGGCAACTCCACCAACCCCACCCGCTTCCAGCATCCCGTTGCCGGCACTTACAAGAAAGAGTGCATGGAAACCGGCCGCAAGTACTTCTCCGTTGCTTCCGGTGGCGGCACCGGCCGTACCCTGCATCCCGATAACATGGCTGCCGGCCCCGCTTCCTATGGCCTGACCGACACCATGGGCCGTATGCACGGTGACGCCCAGTTCGCCGGCTCCTCCTCCGTCCCCGCCCACGTGGAAATGATGGGCTTCCTGGGCGCAGGCAACAACCCCATGGTCGGCATGACCGTTTCCGTGGCTGTCGCTGTTGAGGAAAGCTGCAAGTAATTAACAAATTACACCTATATCAAAAGTGGCTCCTGACTTCAGGGGCCACTTTCACTTCCCCCGGACCATGGGCAAAGTACAACCTGCCCCCGGCAGGTTGTGATGATTTTTACTCGCGGCGCTTCGCACCGCTCACCCATGGTCGGCATGACCGTTGACCTGGCTGTTGCTGCCCCCGAAAGCTGCAAGTAATTACCTGATTACACCTATATCAAAAGTGGCTCCTGTCCGCAGGGGCCACTTTTCCCTATGTGTAAAACAATACAAGGATTCTCGGGATGGGAAAACCGTCCCCTACGGGTTAATCAATGCGAGGATTACCGGGACGGGGAACCCGTCCCCTACGGGTTAATTAACGCAGGGATTCCCGGAACAGAAACCCGTCCCCTACGGTTTGATGGATACAAGCATTCCTGGGGCAAAAATCCTTCCCCCAACACCGTCCTATTCATACCCCTGTGTTTGAATCACCCACTTGCGCGGATTATTCTCAATATATTGCCAGATTTCATCATAATCTTTCTGATTGCGGATCACATGGTCATAGTAGGATCTTTGAAACAACTTCTCCGCCCGCTGACCGAAGTGCAAATTAACCTGTTTTGTCACTTGATATTTATACCAACCAATAATGGTACCCAACGTAGGGGACGGGTTTCCCGTCCCTGGATCCTGACCGATTCTGAGCAGCATATGGATATGATCCGGCATAATCACATACTTGTCAATTGATACATCCGGGTATTTATCGGAAATCCGGTGGATCAATTCTTCCGCAACGGTTCCACAAGGCTTTGGGACGGGAAACCCGTCCCCTACGATATCACTCAGGATTCTTCTTCGGTCCTGGGTACAAATCGTAACGAAATACGCCCCGTTTTGGCTGTAATCAAAGTCCGCTATTCGATTTGGTTTTCTCTTTTGCTGTTCCATATCATTCTCCCAGGCAGGCAATGCAATATTTTCCGTAGTTTTCCATTGGTAATCCTCCTGTGGCAGGTTGTGAGTTAGCCTTATTTCAGCCCATAGTGTTCTCTGATGCTCTTTTTACAGACCACTTTTCCCTTTACTTTGATGGTACGGACCACCTTGAATAAGGTTTCTTCGTCTATTCTTTCATCGATCACAAGCACACCATAGCCCTTAATTTCCATTTCTTTGCCTTGACTTTCAGCCATTTCAACTTCCTGCTTTTCAAGACCGTAGACCCCGATGAACCATTGATTGGGACTTTCTGCGTTGGACTCCGTTTTCTTGGTGATGATTCTGTCAAGGACACTCTGGTGCTTCTGCAGCCCTTCACGGAGGGCCTGATTGATAAAATCGCTTCTGTTGGAGTAATAGCCATTGTCCACCAAAAGGTCTATGCTTGACAACGTGGAAGTGTTGATATTCACAGATACTTTCTCAGAAAAATGCTCGTTGGACATTTCATACACCTCATTTCGGATTTTATGCTCCAGCTGGAGCATATCTATAATATCTAATAAGATCATAATTGTCAAGTGTCTTTCAAACATATAGCACCCCAAAATGAATAAGGCAGTTGAGCGGGATCGGGAACGCCTCCCATACGGTTTATACAGAAAGAGGAGCTATCTCATTCATTTTGAGACAGCTCCTTCTTATTTATGCTTCTTTCGGCCGGATGACCTGGATTTTGCCATCTTCTTCTATCCAGAGGGTCTGGTTACTGCGGTTTTCTCCGGTGCGCTCGTATGCTTCCATGGCTTTCAGGTACCGCACCAGCTCCAGATGGGTGCAGGACCAAATGTCATAACGGCCCGACACCGCCGCCAGGATCAGCTCCATGAGGCCCCAAAGGTTCTCGGCGTCCAGGTCGTAGCTGTGGCCCACGATCTGGCACAGGGCCAGCTCTTCCTCGGTTTTCAGGAAGCCCGCCACGAAGTCCGCAAGGCCCGGCTCGATGTGGTAAAACCCCGTTTTCCAGTAATAGTACTCCCTGCAGGGGGTGTAACTCCCGGTAAACTCGCTGATGCGGGAATACTCAAAGCCGCAGGCCCTGGCGCAATCGGCGATTTCTTCACTGTAAAACCGGAACGGCAGGGCAAAGCCCGCCACTTCCCGGCCAAAAAGCGCTTCCAGATCCGCCTTGTCCCGGGCCATCTCAAAGAGGATCTCCTCCCGGGACAGGCTGCTCATGTAGGGGTGGGTCCTGCTGTGGCTGCCCACCTCATGGCCCCGGTACAAATCCCGGACAACCGATGGGGGCAGCCTCTTGACTTCCATGCCATTGGGGTGGGTCCAGGCAAATTCCTGGCGCATAAACTCCGAGTTCAGGTTGAAGGTACCCTTCAGACCGTAGCGATTCAGCAGCTCCACAAACCGCACATCCTGCAAAACGCCGTCATCGTAGGTGATGTTGAAGGCCTTTCTGGCCCCGCCGGGGTAGAGTCTTCGTTTCATCCCAGAATTCTCCTGCGGAAGCTTTCGCCGATGCGGCAAACCAGGTCCAGCCAGGGCTGCACCAGCTCCGGGTCGAATTTCGCCACCTGGCCGGGGATCTTGAAGGTCTCAAAGCTCAGGTCCCCCCGGTAGTGAATCTCCTTCAGGGCGGCACACAGGGCTTCCTGATCCACCACTCCCCCAAAGGGCACCAGATGCCGGTCGGAAACACCGTCATTATCGTGAATGTGCAGGCAGCAAATGCGGCTGCCCAGGGTCCGGCAGTAATGGCCGATCTCGCCGCCCACCAGCTGCAGGTGGCCCACATCCAGGCACAGGCCAAAGGCTTTTCGGCCTGCCAGGGCGTTCAGTTCATCAATATAGGAAACCGCTTCATTAGGATCGGTGCAGATGCCCGGCACCAGCTTCCCCCCTTCGCCCCGGGTGAAGAGATTCTCCAGACAGACGGTGACGGTGTTCCCCTCCAGGGCCGGAATCAGACCGGTGTACAGCTTCCGGTTCAGTTCCCGGATGGTCCGGGGGGTGTTGAACCGGTCCCCCTGTTCCAGGGAGATGCCGTGAACCACCAGCCGGGGAATGCCCACAGCGGCACAGAAGCCGATGCATCGCCGGTAAATCCCCAGCATATAATCCAGCACCTCCGGATGGCCCGGCACATAGGCCGGGAAGGATGCGTGGGCCTGGGTAATGGTGAGGCCATGGCGGCGGATCACTTCCAGTTCCTCCGCGTAATGGGCCAGAACCTCCTCAAGGGGCTTTTCAAAGATGTTCCCCTGCCAGGTGCGGGTGCAGATCATGGCAGGAGGCAAAGCATGGTCAATGTTCCAGTCAAGGGCCTCGAAGCCGGCCCGGGCGATGATCTCATAACCCCGATGAATGCCCACGGCATCGCACACGCCGCCGTCCTGTACGGATATTTTCATACTGTTCCCTCACTTCCTCTCAGATGGCCCTATTATACCATCCTTACCCCAAAAATGCAACTGCTACCCCCATTTTCCCCCTTGCGATTGACTTTCCCGGCACCTCTGGTATAATAGATATGATAACCGCGAAAAGGACTGATTCCATGCCCATTTACGAAGGTACCGAAAATTACATATTTATCAGCTATGCCCACAAGGACTCCGACACCGTTCTTCCCATGATCAATCATATGCAGGAACAGGGCTTCCGGGTCTGGTTTGACTCCGGGGTGGAGGCCGGCACCGAATGGCCCGAGTACATCGCCGAGCATCTGGAAAATGCTGCGGTGGTGCTGGTGCTCATGTCCAATGCCGCCACCGCCTCCCGCAACTGCCGGGACGAGATCAACTTTGCCCTGGATATGGGCAAAGATATGCTGGTGGTCCATCTGGAAGAAGCCAAGCTCACCGCCGGTATGCGGCTGCGGCTTTCGGCCATTCAGGCCATGTTCCGCTACCGCTCCAAAACCGAGGAGGGCTTCCTGGAGGAGCTGTGCAAGACGAAGCTGCTGCAATGCTGCCGGGTACAGGTTACCCCCTCCCCTGCCGCAGTGGAAATTGAAGAAGAAGTGGCTGCCGCCCCTGTGACACCTCCCCCTGTGGCTCCCAAGGCCGAGGAAACCCCCGATGAGCTTTGCGCCCGGGGCGACCGGTGCTATGCAGAGGGCAATTTCGAAGAAGCCGCCAACTGCTACCGCAAGGCTGCGGGCCTGGGCCACGGAGATGCCCTGGCCGGTCTGGCCCGGTGCTACTATAACGGCAACGGCGTGGCGCAGGACCATGACGAAGCCTTCGACCTCTATGCCGAGGCTGCTGAAAAGGGCTCTGCCCGGGGTATGTACGGTCTGGGTAACTGCTACTATGACGGCAAGGGTGCCAAAAAGGACTTCACCCGGGCCTTCAACTACTACCGGGTGGCTGCTGAGCGGGGCGATACCATGGCCATGAACAAACTGGCCATCTGCTTTGCCACCGGCAACGGCGTCAAGGAAAACCAGGAAGAAGCCGTCCGCTACTTCCGCATGGCCGCCGAAAAGGATGATCTGAACGGCCAGTATAACTACGGTCTGCGGCTCCTGAAGGGCCACGGCGTCCCCCAGGACCGGGAGGAAGGCATCCGGTGGCTCACCATTGCTGCAGGAAGGGGCCACACCAAGGCCAAATCCGCTCTGGAAGATACGGACTACGAAGAGTCGGTCACCCCCGTAGAGGAGATTACCGACGCGGATGCCCTCTACCAGCAGGGCCTGCGCCATTACCGCAGCAAGGAATATTCCCAGGCTGTGGAATGCTATAAAAAGGCCATGGCGCTGGGCAGCCAGGATGCTGCCGCCGGTCTGGGTGCCTGCCTGTACCACGGCTACGGCATCGCCGAAGACAAGGACCAGGCTCTGGATCTGTTTATCACCTCCGCCCAGAAGGGCAGCGCCGCCGGCCAGAATGGTCTGGGCTTCTGCTACTATGACGGCAAGATCGTCACCAAGAGTCCCGCCCGGGCCGCCACCTGGTACCGGAAGGCCGCCGACCAGGGCCACGCCCAGGCCACCTGCAATCTGGGTCTGCTGTACTATAAGGGCGACGGCGTGCCCCAGGACTACGGCACCGCCGTGGAATGCTTCCGCAAGGCAGCGGATCTGGGCTATGCAGGCGGTATGTACCAGCTGGGTCTTTGCTACGAGCGGGGCCACGGCGTCATTGCCGATGCAGCCACTGCCGCCTCCTGGGTCCGCAAAGCTGCCGATCTGGGCCACGAAAAGGCCAAAAACCACCTGCGGGGCGTCTCCTCCACCCCCACCGAAACAGCCCAGCAGCTCTACGACAAGGGCGAACAGGCCTATGCCGACGGCAAGTATAATGAAGCCGTAGGCTACTACACCACCGCCGCCGGCCGGGGTCATGGGGACGCCAAGGCAGCCCTTGCCCGGTGCTACTACAACGGCAGAGGCGTTGCCACCGATTACCACCAGGCCTTCCGCCTGTACACGGAAGCAGCCGACCTGGGCTCCGGCAGGGGCTTTGCGGGTCTGGGCAACTGCTACTTTGACGGCCACGGGGTCACCAAAGATTACGCCCGGTCCGTGGAATACTACCGCAAGGCCGTGGCCCTGGGGGATTCCTCCGCCATGACCAACCTTGGCTACTGCTACGCTCACGGCCAGGGTGTTTCTGAGGATCACGCAGAAGCGGCCCGGTACTACCAGATGGGTGCCCGGAAAGGCAGCGCCCAGTCCATGTTCAACCTGGGTCTTTGCTACCTGAACGGAAGCGGTGTCCGCAAGGACGAGGATCTGGCCCTGAGCTGGTTCCGTCAGGCTGCCGAAAAGGGCCACGAAAAGGCCAAGGGCAAGGTTCAGGAAATCGAAGAGGCCCGGAAAAAGAAGGCCGCCTCCAATCTGCCCGAGGGTTTCGAGATCCGGGACAGCAGCGGCAACACCGTGGACCTGATGGAATACATGATGAGCCTTTCCAAGGAGGCAGGCAAGCGGCGCTACGAATGCCCCAAATGCAAAGTGGGCCTTTGGAGTACCGACTACCGCAACAGCGAACCCTGCCCCAAGTGCGGCACCATGATCCCCAAGAGGTAAGAAAAACCGACCTGTGAATCCGCAGGTCGGTTTTATCATTTATTTCTTGGCCAGGGGCTTTTCCAGGTACACTTCCCAGGGGAAGACGGTGCTTTCCTTCTTCCAGCCGAAGGCGTTTCGGATGCCGATGCCGATCTGGCGCAGCTTTTTCTGCATCGTGTCGGAAGCAAACAGCTCCTCCTGGCCCTCCTGGAGGGCATACTGGAAGATTCTGGCCCGGTCCTCCTTGGAATAGCACATGGAGTAAGCATCCACAAAGGCCCGGTCCTCCCCCAGCAGGCGGCTGTCAAACTCCGAAACACCCCGGTAGTCGGTGTAGTTTTCGAAATAGCTGAACTTCCGGGGATTGAGGTCATCCCAATCGTCATAGGCATCGCTGCGGTTCATCACGTAAGTATCCAGCACGTGCATCAGCTCATGGCAGAACATCTGCCCCGTCTGCTCTCCCACCGCCAGGGCAATCCACACATCGCCGTCCAGATAATACTGGACACCGGCCCCTTCGTCCACCGTGTTGGCGGCGGTGCCTTCCATGCTGCGCACCAGGCCGATGGTGAGCTGTCCGTTGCGGCTGGCGGTTCCCAGTTCCTTGAGGAACCCATCCGGGAACAGGGCCAGCTTCTCTTCCAGGGCATCCAGGGCCTTTTCGAAGGCGGTCACATCATATTCATACCGGAACCGGTAATCGGCAGGGGCCTGGGGCGCATTTCTCAGCAAAATCTGCACCCCATAAGTCTCTGACAGGGTCTTTGCCCGCTGTTCACACCGGGCTAGGCCCTCCACATCGGGATCATCGGCGGTGTACCGGGGATGGGTGTACACCCGGTCCTCCTGAAGGGCCGTCATAGAGCTGTCCCACCGGTAGAGGGAGGTCCGGCCCGTCTGCAGGTCGTTTCGGAGCATCCATAGGGTCTTTCCGTCCGGGTCGGGAGTGGCACAGTAAATGCTCCCCGCCTCCTGGAAGGAAACCGTGGACACCCGGCGGCCTGTGTGAATGTTATAAAGAGTCAAAGCAGTTCCTTCGGTAACCAGGACGGTACTCATGGGCAGCAGAGGCGTAATCCGCAGATTCTCCCCCTGGGGCTCCAGGTTCCGGAGCTTTTCGGTGCCGGTACCCAGCAGGATTTCATCCATGAAGCCATCGTTGCGAAGAACCAGGTAGTTGTCCCCATGGGAACGGACCAGGGAGGTATAGGAATCCTCCCCCAGGGTTTCGCCGGTTTCGGTGGATACAAACACCACTTTCCCAGCCGTTTCCCCGGTGAGGAACACTTCCAGCACCTTGTCCCCCAGGTGGATACCCAGCAGGTTCTGGTACAGGCAGCTATGCTGCTTCAGCAGCCGGTGGATACCCGGATCCACTTCCAGCACGTGAATTTCGTTGTCCAGGCAGTAGTAGACCATTTTCAGGTCGCTGCTGAGCATGGGGGAAGCGGCCCCGTCGGGAAGATTCGCCTGGCGGGTTTCCGTCAGGTTCTCGTCCAGCCACACCACCCGGTTGTTTCTGCTGTCGTAGTAGGCCAGTTCCCGGCTTCCAAACCACACAGTTGGGTCCGTAACGCTGACGCAGCTGTCAATAACCACCGACCGGCCCAGGCTCAGGTTCTCCCCTTCCAGCAGGGTGATCCGGGTGCGCTCCAGCTTGGAATCCTCCTCCAGCAGCAGCATCCGGCTGCCCATGAAGGCAATCTCCGGAAAGCCGTTGACTTTGGGAAGATAGGTGCGGACCGCACCTGCGGTTTCCTCTTCCACCGCACTGCCGGCCTCATAAATGCCCGGAAGGGCCTTGGGAGGCTGGGTAGGGGCCGTGGAAGGCTCGGTAGTAGGTACCGGTTCTGCGCTGCAGCCGCAAAGCAGCAGCACCGCCAGAAGAAGCACCACAAGTCGTTTCATATTACTGTCTCCTTGCCAAAGTGTAATCGTCCCCCTGTCGGTAGTAGGGACAGCGGATCTGGTTGGTGGCGATGATCCGATAGTACTCGTCCTCGTCCAGATCCATCATACAGTAGTACTCCTCGTACTCCTCGTCGTAATCATAATACCAGCAGGTATCACATTCGCAAGCCGTCATAAGTCCTCCTGCAGCGCCGAAAGGTACTGCGCAATGTCAAAGGGTTTCAGTTTCTCGTCTTTTCGCAAATACAGGGGATGGTGGGGATGGCCCTTCTTGCTGACGGCACCGGCGCAGTACCACCGGGCCCCCAGTTCCTGACCCACCGCCAGCATATCCTCCAGGCACCGGGGCAAATAGTCCCGCTTTTCGATGATGGTCCCCCACGCGGCCCAGACCGCCGGCTGCCGGGCGATGGACAGCACATACCGGAAGGCCTCCAGGTTTTCCCGGTGGAGCAGGTGGTTACACCGGCGCTCCATGGCATCGAGATTGGTGGCCCGCTGGGCGTAGACGTTGAACATGATGAAACTGTCAAAGCCGTTGCCCAGGGCGATTCGCTCCACGGATTTGAGGGTGTTGTCCAGGTCCCCGGGTTTGGCGGTGGAGGGGTTGATGCCGATGCAAATCAGGGGATTCTTGCCCCGGGTACCCAGAATATACCGATATTCCGAGTAGAAATTGGGAGCATAGAGCCATTTTTCGATGTCGTATTCCTCCGAAGGGGTGTTGGCCGCCGCCAAAGCCTCCCGGAAGGTCAGAATATCCAGTTCTGCCGTGGTTCCTTTGGGAATATGCATACTCATTCCTCCGCCGCCGGAAACCAGCGACACTGCTGACTGTTGTGGAAGTCACAATCTTCTTCCCGGATGCCCTTCTGACGGCACCAGGCCGAGAAGGCCTTGTCCATGAAGGCATAGGCCCCTTCCATGGCCGTCTGCAGCTGCACGGCGCTGCCGTCCTTCATGTAAAGCTCGATGACGATATTGCCGGAGGCGTTGAAAAGCCCCTGGCTCTGAATGTCCCGGTAGGAATAGGTGCGGCTTTTGCGGCCGAATCCGCACACCAGAAAGGTATCCTCATCATAATAGATGCCCCAGCTTAAGTAATATGCCACAAAAGCCAGGCCCGTTGCCACCAAAAAGCCGCCGCCGGCCACCATGGGCCAGCCCTCCCGGACCCCGGCCATCATGCCGGCCACGCCCAGCACCGTCAGGGCCAGGCCGATGACCCCGTAACGGCGGTTCAGCCGCACCGAAAGGCCCGATAAATGCTGGGGAGCGCTGCGGAATTTCTTGGTATAGCCTTTATCCACCAGGTAGCACACCCCGAGGGTCAGGGCTGCCACCAGAATCATGAGTGCCAGTTCCATAATTTGCTCCTATGCCCAGATCACTTTGTCCACGGGGATGTCAAATTCCTCGGTTTCCAGATGGTCCACCACCTGAAAATCGTAGCACAGGGCCACCTTGGGGTGGTTGGGCTCCCGTTCCAGGAACTTATCGTAAAAACCGCCGCCGTAGCCGATCCGGTGTCCCTTGGGGTCAAAGACCATACCGGGCATCAGCACCAGGCCCGTGGGATCGTCGGCCAGAGGGCCGTCGGCAATGGGCTCCGGAATGCCGCAGTAGCCCTTGGCCACCTGGTCCAGGCTGTCCACCATAATAAACAGCATATCCGGGCCGTAGATCTTGGGCAGGCAGACCTTCTTTCCATCCCGGAAGGCCTGCTCCACAATGGCCCAGGTGCGTACCTCCTGGTTATAGGGCAGGTAAGCAAAGAGGGTCCGGGTATTCCGGTATTCTTCGGTTTCCAGGAAACTTTCGCAGAGAACCCGGCTTTTGGCTTCGATTTGCTCCGGGGTCATGGCCCGTTTCTGACGGCGAATCTGATCGCGCAGTGCTTTTTTATCCATTTTCATCCTCCTTGGGCGTACGGAACATTCTGAACCACAGGAAAATGGCCGCCTGGCCGGGAATGCCCAGCAGGAACATTTTCCAGATATTCAGGCCAAAGGGCACCAGGAGTGTCATGTAAAAGGCCACCAAAGTACCCCACATAATAATGGAAATCAGCGCCCGGTTCCACCGGAAATCCCGCCAGGCAGAGCGCAGGCTCAGCATCACAATGGCATCCACCGGCACCCCATAGAAAAAGGCCAGCCAGCTGTAGGGCAGGTCACAGGAGGACACCACCACAAAAATCAGCAGGGCCACAAACCACACCAGCAGGGACGAAAGCATCAGGATGATCTTCTTGTCGGCCTTGCGCTTCAGGGTCTTCTCCACCACTTTGCCCATGGTCTTCTGGACGGTGCCGGTTTCGGAGGGCAGCGCATTGGGGTCCACCAGCAGGTCCTGGACCGTCGTGCCGAACAGCTCCGCCAGCTGCACCAGCGTCACCACATCGGGCATGGACTCCCCCCGCTCCCATTTGGAAACGGCCTTGTCGGAATAATTCAGTTGCGCAGCCAGACCCGCCTGGGTCAGATTCACCCGTTTGCGGTAGGCGGCAATATTGGCTCCAATCTGGATTTTCAGTTTCTCGCTATCCATATTTGCCTCCGGTTACACATAGTCCAGTATATTCTATCAAAAAAATCTTCACTTTGCAACCACGAAAAAAGCGCCATCCCAGGGGGCTGGGATGGCGTGCTGATTTCGGTTGGGTTATTCCGCCGAGGGCAGTCTGGATCTTCTGTGGCGGCGGCGGGGGGCGGTTCTGCGCTCCTCGGGGTCCGCCTTTTCGGCCCGGCGGGCGTAGGCCTCCGCCGCTTCGGAGGTGGCCTCATAGGTCAGCCGGCTCACCCGGACGGTTCCGTCGGGCTGGTCGGACAGCCGGACCCGGATCAGGAATTTTCCGTCTGTGGGGCAGCTGGCCAGGTCCATATACCGGCGGCCCGGCTGGGCAAACCACCGGGAACCCAGCATCTGGCGGCCGCATACGGGGCATTTGTTCTCGGAACCGGCCATGGCGCTGAGGGCAGCGCGCTTGTCCGGGTAGTCATGGAACACCTTCCGGTCGATGCAGCCGGGGATCTGGGCTCCGTGGAAGCCGTTTTCGTGGCTTTTCAGGGCCTCGTCATATTCTTCCGCCCCCCGCTGCAGATCCAGCCGGGCGCAGATCAGGGCCGTGTGGTAGGCATCCCCCAGGGCATCGTGGGCGGGACGGCTGGCCTCGATCCCGAAGATCTCCATGGCGGTCTTCAGGGCCTTCTGGGCATTGGAGCCGTCGGTCTGGGCGTTGAACATCATCTGGGCGTTGTACCATCTGTCGGTCCAGCTTTCGTCCAGGCCAAATAGCCGGAGGTTTTCCCGGAGGATGGTAATATCGTCAAATCCCCAGGTCAGGAACACAATGTCCTCGCCGCACCAGGCCCGGAACTGCTCCATGGCCTGAGGAAAAGGTACGCCCTCTTCCCGGAGCCGGGAGTCCTTGATGCCGGTGAGCTTGCTGACCCTGCGGTTTAAGCGGCGGTAGTACTTGGGCCGCACCATTACCTGAAATTCGTCAGCCACCTGCCGGTCCTCCGTCACCCGGACGGCACCGATCTGAATGATCTCTCCCCGGATGGCCACGGGAAGAACCTTCTTGCTGGAGGGAGAGCCGGGCCAGGGCTGATTCCACTCCATATCCAATACGATATAATCCATATCCGTACCTCAGTTCACAGTAATCCTCTTTATATCATATCACAGGAAGCCGCAAGATGCAAACAGAAAGTTCACACAAATAAAAGCAGAGCGGGGTCTTTTCACGCCCCGCTCTGCTTATATGTATCAATCTTCCGGAAACAGCTTCTGCACGCAGTATTTGACGATGGCGCTTCTGGTAACCAGGCCGATGAAGGTATCCTTGTCGTCCACCACGGGTACAAAATTCTGGCTCTTTGCCCGCTCCACCAGGTCGTGCATATTGGTGTTGACCCGCACCGGAATGTAATCCTTTCGTCTGCTGATGGCCAGAATCCGGTGGGCTTCCGCCTGCCGCATATCCATGAAGCACATATTCTTCATGGCCCAGAGCAAATCCCCCTCGGTGAGGGTTCCCCGGTACTCTCCCCGCTTGTTGAGAATGGGCAGTGCCGAGAAACCTGCGGCTTCCATCTTCTCCAGGGCCTGACGGATGGTGTAATCGTCATATAAGTAGGCACACATGGCCTTGGGTGTCAGAAAAAATAAAATGTTGTTCATAACGGCTCCTTTTGCTGGTGACATTGGGTTGTTTCCCCATAGCTATTATAGCACACCCGGGCCAAAGAATCACGCAAAGTTTTTGTAAACACGGTTTTTTCGCAACGAAAAATCCCGCCATTTTTTGTACACTTTGCACAGCACAAACATTCTTCATTCGCCAGAAATTTACAAATTATGCAACTCTACCGGCGGATTCTACGGTAGAGAAGCCACTCCCCCACCGGTAGAGCCCCCAAAAGGCAGGTGTAGGGTGCTTTGGAGCAGGGCCTGTGCTATACTTCCCTAAAACAAGCGCAGGAGGGATCCTTATGAAACGAACCAAGCTCCGGGACCGGGCACTGCCTCTCTATTCCCGGGGAGAAGAAACCATGAACATGGTCACCCATATTGTGGGAGGCGGCCTGGCGGTAATTGCTGCGGCGGTGTGTATCCTGCTGGCGGTCCGCACCGAAAATCTCTGGGCCATCGCCAGCTGCAGCTTTTACGGCTGCTCCATGGTGGCGGTGTATACCATGTCCAGCATTTACCACGGGCTCCGCTCAGGCACCGCCAAGAAGGTGATGCAGGTCATGGACCACTGCACCATCTATCTGCTGATTGCCGGCACCTACACCCCCATTGTCCTGTGTGCCCTTCGGCCCCAGTATCCGGGAATCGGCTGGGGACTCTTTGTCTGGCAGTGGGGTCTGTGTGCCCTGGCGGTGACCCTGACAGCCATTGATCTGAAAAAGTACAAGGCCTTTTCCATGGTCTGCTATCTTTTCATGGGCTGGAGCATCATCTTCTTCCTGCCCCAGACTATGGAAGTCCTCTCCCCTGCCGGATTCGGATTTTTACTGGCAGGAGGAATTGCCTATACCATTGGCGCCATCCTCTTCGGGATCGGTAAGAAGGTAAAATGGATGCACAGCATCTTCCACCTGTTTGTCATCCTGGGATCCATGCTCCAATGGATTACCGTAGCATTCTTTGTAATATAAAAAATAAATAGAAAGAGAAAATACACACATATATGATATATATAGTGTGTTTCTCTTTCTCTCTCTCTTTATCTTTATCTTTCTCTTTTTCGTTTTCTTTTTCTCTTTCTTTGGGGGCCACCGGTTTTACATTACGCATATTACGCCCACAAAAACCGGTGGGTTTTCACTACACATTATTTGCACAATAAAAACCGGTGGGTTTTTATGCGCAAAGGCTCCGGAGAACCTTTTGAAAGCAAACGATGCATTATGAATAAAACACCCGGCAGGTAAACCCTGCCGGGTATGCTTTATGCATCTTCCTGAGAATCCTCAGGGTTTTCGAAGAACACCATGGTGCTGCCTTCCTCGGGGATGGGCTTTCCTTCCATGCAGGCCCGGAACTGGGCACCGGACATGGTTTCATGCTCCAGCAGGAACTCCACGATCTCCATGATCTTCCCTTCGTTCTCCTTCAGAATCCGGGCACAGCGGTCATAGGCCCGGTCCATCAGGGCCTTCACCTCATCATCGATGGTGCCGGCAAATTTCTCGGAGTAGCTCTTGGTGACCTGGTAATCCCGGCCCACAAAGATCTCGTCACCGCCGATATAGGACACGGTACCCAGGTTCTCGCACATACCGTACCGGGCCACCATATCCCGGGCAATCTTGGATGCCCGGTCGATGTCGTTGGATGCACCCACGGAAATATCTCCCAGGAACAGGGCCTCCGCCACACGGCCGCCCAGCAGGGTCACAAGCGTTTCAAACATCTGGTTGCGGGTCAGGGAGTCGGAATCATCCCTGGGAATATACCAGGTGGCGCCCAGGGAGCGGCCCCGGGGCACAATGGTCACCTGCAGCACATCCTCCTGGGTGGGCAGATGGTACATGGCAACGGCGTGACCGGCCTCATGGATGGCGGTCTCCCGCAGGTCCTTGCGCTGCTTGACACGGCTGCGCTTCTCGGGACCGGCGGTAATCTTCATCATGGCATCGTTCAGGTCCTGCATACTCAGGGCCGGCCGGTTGTCCCGGGCTGCCATAATGGCCGCTTCGTTCATCAGGTTGCTGAGGTCCGCACCCGTAAAGCCTGTGGTGACCCGGGCCACGGTCTTCAGATCCACGGTATCGTCCAGGTTCTTGCCCCGGGCATGGACCCGGAGGATCTCCTCACGGCCCTTCACATCGGGGGCACCCACATAGATCTGCCGGTCAAAACGGCCGGGACGGAGCAGCGCGGGGTCCAGAATGTCGGGACGGTTGGTGGCTGCCAGGACAATGACTCCCTCGGTGCGGCCGAAGCCGTCCATTTCCACCAGCAGCTGGTTCAGGGTCTGTTCCTTTTCATCGTGACCGCCGCCCAGGCCGGATCCGCGCTTGCGGCCCACGGCATCGATTTCGTCGATGAAAATAATGGCAGGGGCAATCTTCTTGGCCTGGTCAAACAGGTCACGGACGCGGCTGGCGCCCACGCCCACGTACATTTCCACAAAGTCAGAACCGGAAATGGACAGGAACTGCACATCGGACTCGCCGGCCACTGCCCGGGCCAGCAGGGTTTTACCGGTACCGGGAGGGCCCACCAGCAAAATGCCGTGGGGAATCCGGGCACCAATACGGGTATATTTCTCCGGATCCCGGAGGAAGTCCACCACTTCCTGGAGTTCGGCCTTTTCCTCGTCAGCACCGGCCACGTCCTGGAAGGTCACCTTCCGGTCGTCGGGAAGGCCCAGCACCGTACGGGCTTTGCCGAAGGTATTGGCACCGCTCCGGTTGTTCATCTGAACCATCAGAATGAACCACACAAACAGCAGCACGCCGCCCACAATCAGGGCCGGCAGCACATAGTCAATGGGCTTCACCTGGGGTTCCGCAGCAAAATTGTAGGAAACCAGCACACCGGCTTCTGACTGCCGGGAGATCAGGTCCCCCATCTCCTGACGGAATAAGCCCACGTCGGCGATTTCCGCGGTGACCTTCAGTTCTCCATCCAGAGGCTCATAGAGCTCCATATAGATATGCCCGTCCGCCACAT
The DNA here is from genome assembly GCA_045535175.1 of Faecousia sp. Lineage (GTDB taxonomy): Bacteria > Bacillota > Clostridia > Oscillospirales > Oscillospiraceae > Faecousia. The sequence continues at coordinate 16,281 of JAZSLC010000023.1, forward strand.
AGAAGGTACGCACCTGCTCCTTGCGGAACAGATCCACCACCTGGGAGTAGGGCAGACCATTGTTCCCCAGGCCGAAGAAGGTAATGATCCAGCCGATTGCCAGGGCCAGAATCAAAATGTATACAATTACGCTTAAGGCACTACGTTTTTTCAAAATCGGATCTCCTTATTGATAGGCTTCCGGCTTCAGCACGCCCACAAAGGGCAGATTCCGGTACAGTTCATTGTAGTCCAGGCCGTAGCCCACCACGAACTCGTTGGGAATCACAAAACCGGTATAATCCGCCTTCACGGTAACGGCGGGATTGCGGCGCTCGGGCTTGTCCAGCAGGGTGCAGATCTTCAGGCTGGCAGGCTCCTGGGCCATCAGGTAGTCATAGGTAAACTGCAGAGAGTTACCGGTGTCGAAAATATCCTCCAGAATCAGCACATGGCGGCCCTTCACCTGGGCAGACAGGTCGCAGCGTACCTTCATGGTGCCGGTGGAGCTGGTGCCCCGGTAAGAGGAAATCCACATAAAGTCCAGTTGGCAGGGCACCTCAATGGAGCGGATCATGTCCGCATAGAACACCACCACGCCCTTCAGCACACCCACAATCAGAGGATTCTTCCCTGCATACTCCCGGGAAAGTTCTTCGCCAAGCTCTTTGATTCTGGTTTTGATCTGCTCCTCGGTCAGCAGAATCTTCTCGATATCGTGAATCATGTATAAACCTCCGTTTATTCTATCTCTTTTCAAAACGGATTTGCAGGCCGGAACCCATCCGTATTTTTCTGTCTTCATGGGCACCGATGCCCCAAACCCCCACAATTCCCTTCCCGTCGGCCACCACCGGCAGCTGATCTCTCAGATCCCGGGGGATTTTCCGGTCAATGAAGAGCTTCTTTAAGGTTCGGCTTCCGCCGCTTAAACGGATGGCATCACCGCTTTGGCGGCTGCGCACCCACACTTCCCCACAGGGCTCCACCGTAAAGACCTCCGGCGTGTTTTCCGGTTCTTCCACCGGCAAACAGGTGATCCGCCAGCCGGGAAGCTCCGTGACCCCGGGAATCTGCAGCCGCACCGGCTCCAAAGGCATTTCGCTGCTTCGCACCAGATACCCATACCGGCGGCAGATCCGCACGCCCCCGGGGAAATCTCCCGCAGCAGAGGGCCGGTCCGACCGGGCCAGGGAAAGGGCCAGGGCAATATGGGCACCTTCCGGCTCCCGTACACCGCAGTATCGCAGAAACGCCCCCACCACCCGGTTCTGCCGGGCTTCGGGCAAGGCTTCCAGCACAGAAAGGTCCAGCCCCCGGGAAAAGTCCCGCTGCTCCGTCAGCGCCTGTTCATCCAGCCGCAGCCGCTGGGCCATTTCCGATGTATTTTCGGCAAATCTGGGGTTTTCCGCCTTCAGAAGGGGCATCACCCGATGCCGCAGCCGATTCCTGAGAAAAGCATCCCCGGCATTGGAGCTGTCCTCCACAAAGGTCAGATGATACTCCCCAAGAAAGGCCAGAACTTCCTCCCGGGTGATTTCCAGCATAGGCCGGATCAGTTTCCCCCGCACCGGGGCAATGCCCCCCAGCCCCTTCAGGCCGGTGCCCCGAACCAGGTGCATCAGCACCGTTTCGGCGTTGTCATCGGCGGTGTGGGCCGTGGCGATTTTCCCGGACAGCTGCTCCAAAAAGCCGTATCTGGCCTCCCGTGCCGCCGCTTCCAGCCCCTTTTCGCCGGGAACCACCTGACCGGACCCCACAGTAAGGGGAATGTCAAACCGGTCACAGAGGTCTTTCACAAAGGCCTGATCCCGATCCGACTCCGCGCCCCGGAGGTGGTGATTGAAATGGGCCGCCTGCAGCGAAATCTGCAGTTTCTCCTTCAGCAGGTACATTCCCCACAGCAGCGCCACAGAATCGGCACCACCGGACACGGCACAAACCACCGTATCCCCCGGCTGCACCATTTCATAGCGCCGGATCATGGCCAGCAGCTTACTCAGCATGCTTCCACTCCCGGTCCGCGAAGATCTGATACTGGGGCACCCACTGAAGCTTCACGGTGCCGGTTTCACCGTGACGGTTTTTTGCCACGATGCACTCGGCAACGCCCTTGTCTTCTGTATTTTCGTTATAGTATTCATCCCGGTACAGGAACATCACCGAGTCGGCGTCCTGCTCAATGGCGCCGGATTCACGCAGATCCGACAGAATGGGCCGCTTGTCGCTGCGGCTTTCCACCGCACGGGACAGCTGGCTCAGACACACCACCGGCACATTCAGTTCCTTGGCCATCACCTTCAGGGCACGGGAAATGGCGCCCACTTCCGTCACACGGTTGTCGCTGGGCCGCCCAGTACCGGAGCCGGACATCAGCTGCAGGTAGTCAATGACCACCAGACCCAGGTTTTCCAGACGGCGGCACTTGGCGTTCATCTGGGCCACGGTAATAGAAGGGTTGTCGTCAATCCGGATGTCGGTCTGGCTCAGAGAAGCCGCCGCCATGCCCAGCTTGGTCCATTCTTCATCATCCAGCTTGCCGGTAGCCAGCTTCTTGCTGTCCACCAGGCTCTCATTGGCCAGCAGACGCATCACCAGCTGCTCCCGGGACATTTCCAGGTTGAAGATGGCCACGGTTTTGTTGTACTTCTTTGCCACGTTCAGGGCAATGTTCAGTGCGAAGGCGGACTTACCCATGGCAGGACGGGCAGCCACCAGGAGCAGGTCGGAATCGTTGAGGCCGTTGATCTTGGCATCCAGGTCCACCAGGCCCGAAGACATACCGGGAATGGCAGACTCCGATTGGCTCAGCTCCGTCAGCCGGTCAAAGACCTTGTGCAGAATGCTGCCGATGTGCTCCAGGGAGTCTCCCCGCTCGCCCTTGCGCAGGGCATAGATCTTCTTTTCGGCCACTTCCAGAATCTCGCCGGGGGTGCCCACCTGGTTTTGGACGGTTTCGCTGATGTCCACCGCCGCCTGTCCAAGGCTCCGGAGCATGGCTTTGTCCCGGACAATATTTGCATACCGGACCGCATTGGCAGCCGTGGGGGTAATCTCCATCAGCTGCATCACATAGTCCCGGGACTGGTCCGTATAGGTGCCCAGTTCCCGCAGCTTTTCCAGCACGGTCACCGGGTCAATGGTCTGGGAGTAATTGAACATGGTATAGATTGCTTCAAAGATCTCCCGGTTTTGCTGCAGGTAGAAGTCATCGGGGGCGATCACATTGATCACATCCGCCACACAGCGGCTGTCGATCAGAATGGAACCCAGCACCGCCTGCTCCGCCTCCAGCGAATGGGGCACCTGCCGCGTCAGCAGTTCATCCTCCACGTGTTTCTCTCTCCCTTCGAATGGTGATTGGGTTTTACAGGACTTAAGCCTCTTCGATCTTCACCGTCAGCTTGGCGGTGATCTCATAGCCCAGCTTGCAGGTAACGGTGTAGGTACCCACGTTCTTGATGGGGTCGCTGATGACGATCTTCCGCTTATCCAGGGCGATGCCGGTCTTGGCCTTCAGGGCATCGGCCATTTCCTGGTTGGTTACGCTGCCAAAGAGACGGCCGGCACCGCCGCCCTTGGCGGTGACCACCAGAGTCAGCTCCTTCAGCTTCTTTGCAATTTCATTGGCCTCGGCCCGTTCCCGGGCTGCCTTCTCGGCGGCGGCCTTGTCGTTCATACGCATGGTGTTGACGGCGTCGGCAGTGGCCTCCACAGCCAGCTTTCTGGGCAGCATGAAGTTTCTGGCGTAGCCGTCGGAAACCTCGCTCATCTGGCCCTTCTTGCCCTTGCCCTTTACATCCTGCAGCAAAATCACTTTCATAGTATTTTCTCCTTAATAAGATTGAATAAACTGGTCAATTCCCTTCCGGATCAGCTCGCCCACTTCCTGAGCGGTCTTGCCCCGGATCTGGGCACCGGCGGTAGCCGCGTTGCCGCCGCCGCCCAAAGGCTCCAGGATCACCTGCACGTTGACCTTGCCGATGGACCGGGCAGATACAATCACCTGGTCACCGTCGGGGTAGATCACGTAGGAAGAGGTAATGCCGGAAATGTTCAGCAGCTCGTCTGCAGCGGAAGCCGCCAGCACCCGGGTGGTGGCTTCATCCATCACCGCAACGGCGTGTTCACCGGCGTGAATCTGAGCGGTACGGATGATGGCATATTTCTGCAGTGTTTCATCAAAATCCGTACGCATCAGCAGCTTTACGTCCACCGGGCTGGCCCCCAGCTTTCTCAGGAAGGCCACCGCATCAAAGGTGCGGCTTCTGGTGCGGATCTGGAAGCTCTTGGTGTCCAGGAAAATGCCTGCCAGCAGTGCCTTGGCCTCAATGGGCAGCAGGTCGGTGGGATCCACCACATACTGAAGCATTTCGGTAATCAGCTCCGCAGCGGAGGAAGCGGAAGGATCGTGGTTTTCCACAGCCACGGGGTTAATATAGTCAGCCGCTCTGCGGTGATGGTCAATGACACACACATGGGTGATGGAGTCCAGAAGGGGTCTGTACTCCACCTGGTCAGGACGGTTGGTGTCCACGATCACCAGCACACTGTTGGTATCGCAGCGCATCATGGCCTCTTCGCCGGAGATAAACAGGTTCTTATACTCCTCTGTGGAGCGAATCTGCTCAATCAGCAGCTGGGAGGCGTTGCGCTTCAGGTCCAGCACCACATGGAATTCCTTTTCCAGCTTCCGGCACAGGCAGCAAACGCCCATGGCGGCGCCCACAGAGTCCAGATCCGCGTTCTTGTGGCCCATGATGAACACCGTTTCTGCGGTGCTTAGCAGCTGCACCAGATGCTTTGCCTCCACCCGGGAGCTGACCCGGCTGCGGTTCTCGTTTTCACGGGTACTGCCACCGAAGAACTCATAGTTGTGGCGGTCTTTCACCACCGCCTGGTCACCGCCCCGGCTCAGGGCCATATCCAGCGCCTGGGAGGCGAAGTTGTAGTTTTCTTCAAAGGTCTCGCCGTCCACGCCCAGGCCGAAGGAAATGGACACAGACACATCACCGGCGCCCCGGATTTCATGCATATCCTCCAACAGGGAGAACTTGCCCTCCCTGGCATCCTTCAAATCCCGCTTTTCAAAGACGAAAATGAAGCGGTTTTTCTCCAGGCGGCGCAGCAGGCCGTGGTAATTTTCGGTCCAGGAAAGGATGGCGCCGTTGATCTTTGCATCCAGGGTGGAAATGGCAGATTCCGTCAGGCCCCGGGTCAGGGCATCATAATTGTCCACCAGAATGATGGAAACAATGGGCCGGGACCGGATATATTCGTCCCGCACTTGGTAAAGCTCCGTCAGGTCCACAAAATACAGCAGGGCCAGAACGGTTTTCCTGGTGTCGTCCGCCCGGACGGTGGTGCCGTGGATCCGGTAGCGGCGGCCGTTGAGCCGCACGTCCATGGGATAGGTCTTTTTGCCTTCCAGCAGCCAGCCGGTATCAAAGCCGGGAACAATGTCCTCAATGGCCCGTTCCTGGAACCCGTCTTCCACTTCAATGGCCTCAACAAAGGCTTCGTTGGCGTAAATCACCGCATCATCATCCATCCTCACCACCAAAAGGGGGAAGGGATTCTGGCCGTTTCTGACGCCGGACTCCATGTTGGTGAGCTTTTTCACAAAGCGCTGCATTTTCCGCTTCCGCTCTCTCCGGTCCAGCACATAGGCCGCCAGCAGCAGCAGGGCAACGGCAATCTGAATGGCACCCAGAATATACTGCCGTGCCACAAACGTGAACAGACAGAAGCCCAGCAGGAACACAAAATACAGGTCCATACCGGGTCGCAGCAGCCTTGCAAGTCTCTTTTCGCGCTTTTTCTGATTTGCCATAACCGTCGCCTCCCTGAAAACGGGTATAATACCCACAGTATCCTAATCTAGCACATTATAGCATCAATTGCTGAAAGAATCAACCTTAAATATTCCTCTTTTGCCCATTTGATTGCGATTTGACCTTGTCGAAGGAACGTGAAAAATTTTGGTATACTTTTGGTGACAAATGTGTTATACTATGGTTGACGGACCGGGTAGGCAGCCCCGATCCAACGTCCCGCCGCCTCTGCGGGACCCCAAACACATACGATTGCAGGCGTTTTTCTCTCCGAAGGCGATACGGGGCCGGAGGATTGTGAAGACGGTTGCTTGTTTTTCGTGCGCTTTTATGGTCAAACGCCGACACAATCCTCTGCGGCGGATGACGGATCTTTTGTCCCAACTCTTCAATTTGAAAGACCCGAAATACACAAAGTATTCCCGGGTCTTCCAGACTTTGATTTGTGTCAAAAGCTCTCGCCATCCACGCTTGCCGATTATGTCATCGTTTTCCCGATTTAGCGCACCATCGAAAGGAGTTATTATCAATTGGCTGAAAAACTGAAAATCATTCCCCTGGGCGGTCTGGATGAAATCGGCAAGAACATCACCGTCCTGGAGTATGGCAAAGACATGATCGTGGTGGACTGCGGTGTGGGCTTCCCCGATGAAGATATGTACGGTATCGACCTGGTGATTCCCGATTTTTCCTATCTGGTGGCCAACGCCAAGAAGCTGCGGGGTATGTTCATTACCCACGGCCATGAGGACCACATCGGTTCCATCCCCTACTGCATGAAGGAAGTGTCCTGCCCCATCCATGGCACCGCCATGACCAACGGCCTCATCAAGCTGAAGCTGGAAGAGCACCGGATCGCCGATAAGGTGAAGCTCATTACCCACAAGCCCGGTGACGTGGTCAAGGCCGGCTGCTTCACCGTGGAATTCATCCACGTAAACCATTCCATCGCAGATGCCTGTGCCTTTGCCATCCACACCCCTGTGGGCACCGTTATTATGACCGGCGACTTTAAGATCGATCCCACCGCCGAAGACGGCATGATCGACCTGGCCCGTCTGGGCGAGCTGGGCAACCAGGGCGTTCTGGCCCTGCTGGCGGACTCCACCAACGTGGAACGGGCCGGCTACACCCCCAGCGAGACTCTGGTGGCCGAAAGCCTGGACCGGCAGTTCAAAAACTGCGACCAGCGGATCATCGTCACCACCTTCGCCTCCAATATGCACAGGATTCAGGCCATTCTCACCACCGCCCAGCGCCACGGCCGCAAGGTGGCCGTCACGGGCCGCAGCATGGAGAATATGCTGAAGGTGGCCCAGGAACTGGGCTACCTGAAGGTGAAGCCCGGCACCATCGTGGACCTGAACACCATCAAGAACCTGCCCAAGAACAAGATCGTCATTGTTTCCACCGGCTCTCAGGGTGAAAATATGTCCGCCCTGTACCGGATGGCCTTCTCCACCCACAAGCAGGTGGACATTGTGGCCGGCGACCGGATCATTATTTCCGCCTCCGCCATTCCCGGCAACGAAAAGGCCGTCAGCAAGATCATCAACGAGCTCTACCGCAAGGGTGCCGACGTGATCTACGAAAAGAGCGAAGGCCTCCACGTTTCCGGCCATGCCTGCCAGGAAGAGCTGAAGATCATTCATGGTCTCTGCAAGCCCAAGTTCTTCATCCCCGTCCACGGCGAGCAGCGCCACCTGCAGCTTCACGCACGGCTGGCCAAAGCCATGGGCATGAGCCCCAAGAACATCTGCATCGGCGAAATCGGCACTGTTTTCGAGCTCACCGGCAAGACCTGCAAGCAGCAGACCTCCGTCCCCGCCGGCATGGTGATGGTGGACGGCTCCGGTGTGGGTGACGTGGGCAGTGTGGTGCTCCGGGACCGGAAGCACCTGGCCGAGGACGGCATGATCGTGGTCTGCGTGAATCTGAGCGCTGAAGACGGCTCCGTCCTGACCGGCCCCGACATCATCACCCGGGGCTTCATCTACGTGAAGGAATCCGAGGATCTGATGACGGAACTGGAAGCTGTGGTGCTGGAAGCACTGGAACGCTGCCGCCGCAAGCGCATCCGGGACTGGAACGCCATCAAAACCGCCATCAAGAACGATCTTTCCGGGTATCTGTACAAGACCACCCGGCGCAACCCCATGATCCTGCCGGTCATCATGGAACTGTAAACCGAAACAGGGTGCCCTTTGCACCCTGTTTTTTGAAATCCAAAGGGAAGAACATACCATGAACTACTACTTTGCCCCCATGGAAGGGCTGACGGACAGCGTCTACCGCTCCCTTCATCACAAATACTTCTCCGGCATTACTGCCTATTATATGCCCTTCATGTCCCCCACGGTCCACCGGGCCCTGACCCCCAGGGAGGCTCGGGAGCTCCCAGCGGCGGATTCGGTGCCCTTCCGGGCGGTGCCCCAGCTGCTGACCAAGGTGCCCGAGGACTTTCTCTGGGCCGCCGGCCAGTGCAAAGCCCTGGGCTATGACGAGGTAAACCTGAACCTGGGCTGCCCCTCCGGCACCGTCACCGCCAAGGGAAAGGGCTCCGGAATGCTCCGGGACCCGGCGGCTCTGGATGCATTTCTGGAGGCCATTTTCTCCAAAACGGAGCTGCCCATTTCGGTCAAAACCAGGCTGGGCTATACGGACCCGGAGGAATTTGCCCAACTGCTGGAAATCTTCAACCGCTATCCCATCAGGGAACTAACCCTCCACCCCCGGGTCCGCAGCGACTTCTACAAGGGCCCGGTGCGCATGGAGTCCTTTGAATACTGCCTGGCCCACAGCAAGGCCCCGGTGTGCTTCAACGGCAATCTGACCACCCTGGACCAAATCGAAGCCTTCCGCAGCCGGTACCCCCAGGTGCAGTCGGTAATGCTGGGCCGCGGCCTCATCGGCGACCCGGGTATGCTGACCCCCGGCGGCACCACCATAGCGGCCCTGGAACCCTTTATGGAGGAGCTTCTGGAGCAGTATTCAGAAGTCTTCGGCAGCCGCCGCAACGCCATGTTCCGGCTGAAGGAAAGCTGGCATTTGCTCTGCTGCCGCTTTGAGGGCAGCGAAAAGCTCACCAGGAAGCTGCGAAAGACCACCGATTACCAGGAATTTCGGGCCGTCACTGCCCGGATCCTCCATACCCTCCCCCTGGCCCCGGCCCTTCAGGCGGACTGGTAAGGCCCTTCGTCCGCCCGGGAAAACGCAGTGTCCGCCCTTTGCGGACTTACGGACAAATATAAAAAATATCTGCAAAAATCCCCGGAAACCCCTTGCAAAACAGGCCTCTTTGATGGATAATAGGGGTACTGTCTTCCGCCTGAGGACACCAAAACAGAATCAAGGATGTGTTTTTTATGGCTGAGCGCATGATGGATGCTCTGGTAAAAACCGGCCCCCACAAGGGCCTGACCCTGATGAAAATGCCCGTTCCGGAACCCGGCCTGGGCGAAGTTCGTATTAAGATTCATAAAACCGCCATCTGCGGAACTGATGTACACATTTACAACTGGGACGCCTGGAGCCAGGCCAACGTAAAGCCCCCCTACATTGTGGGCCACGAATATGTGGGCGAAATCGACGCCCTGGGCCCCGGTGTCTCCGCCTACCAAATCGGCCAGATCGTCTCCGGCGAGGGCCATATTGTCTGCGGCCACTGCCGCAACTGCCGGGCCGGCAACGGCCAGTGGTGCGTCCACACCAAGGGTGTGGGTGTCAACCGGGACGGCTGCTTTGCGGAGTATCTGGTAATCCCCGCTTCCAATGTGGTGCCCATCTCCAAGGGCATCGACGAGGACGTGGTGTCCTTCTTTGACGCCCTGGGCAACGCCACCCATACGGCACTGATGTTTGACGTCATCGGCGAAGATGTGCTGATCACCGGTGCGGGCCCCATCGGTATGATGGCCGTGGCCATCTGCAAGAAGAACGGCGCCCGGAGTGTGGTGGTCACCGACATCAACGACTACCGGCTGGACCTGTGCAGGAAGATGGGCGCCACCCGCACCGTCAACGTATCCCGGGAAAAGCTGGAGGATATTTTCGGCGAGCAGAACATGGTGGAAGGCTTTGACGTGGGTCTGGAAATGAGCGGCTCCCCCAGCGCCCTGAACACCATGATCGCCAATATGCGTAACGGCGGCCAGATCGCCCTGCTGGGCATCCAGCCTCCCGGAACCGTCCTGGACTTCAACCAGATCATCTTCAAGGGTCTGACCCTCCAGGGGATCTACGGCCGCAAGATGTACGAAACCTGGTACAAGATGATGACCATGGTGGAGGGTGGCCTGGACCTGACCCCCATCATCACCCACCGGTTCCACTACACCGAGTTCGACAAGGGCTTTGAAGCCATGAATTCCGGCAAGTCCGGCAAGGTGGTCCTGGACTGGACCAAGAAATAAGGAGGAACTGCCATGAAATCCGCACTGAAACGTTATGCCGCCCAGCTGGAAGAAATCCGCGCTGCCGGCACTTATAAGGACGAGCGTCTGATCACCACTCCCCAGTCTGCCCGGATCGATACCACCCGGGTGGAAGGTGTGCTGAATATGTGCGCCAACAACTACCTGGGCCTGGCCAATGATCCCCGGATCATCGAAGCCGCCAAGGCAAGCTACGACCAGTGGGGCTACGGCCTGTCCTCGGTCCGCTTTATCTGCGGCACCCAGGAGCAGCACCGGGTTCTGGAGCAGAAGATCGCCGCCTTCCTGGGGCTGGACGATACCATTCTCTACTCCTCCTGCTTCGACGCCAACGGCGGTCTGTTTGAGACTCTGCTGGGACCGGAGGATGCGGTGATCTCCGACGAGCTGAACCACGCCTCCATCATCGACGGTGTCCGCCTGTGCAAGGCAAAGCGCTTCCGTTACAAAAACAACAACATGGAAGACCTGCGCGCCCAGCTGGTGGCTGCCAGAGAAGCCGGCTGCCGCACCCTGCTGATCGCCACCGACGGTGTTTTCTCCATGGACGGCTACATTGCCGACCTGAAGAGCATCTGCGACCTGGCCGACGAATTTGACGCCCTGGTGATGGTGGACGACAGCCATGCCGTGGGCTTTGTGGGCAAGACCGGCCGCGGCACCGCCGAGTACTGCGGCGTGGAAGGCCGCGTGGACATCATCACCGGCACCCTGGGCAAGGCCCTGGGCGGTGCTTCCGGCGGCTACACCTGTGCCCGTCAGGAGATCGTGGACCTGCTGCGCCAGCGCACCCGCCCCTACCTGTTCTCCAACACCCTGGCACCCAGCATCTGCGCCGGTGCCATCCGTACCTTCGACCTGCTGACCGAATCCTCCGACCAGCTGGACAAGCTGAACGAAAACACCCTCTACTTCCGCTCCGAATTGAAAAAGGCCGGCTTTGACATTGCCGAGGGCGTCCACCCCATTGTCCCCGTGATGCTCTACGATGCCAAGGTGGCCCAGGAATTCGCCGCCCGGATGCTGGAAAAGGGCGTCTATGTGGTGGGCTTCTGCTACCCCGTGGTGCCCCAGGGCAAGGCCCGGATCCGCACCCAGGTTTCCGCCGCCCACAGCCGGGAAGATCTGGATTTCGCCCTGCGCTGCTTCAAGGAAGTCCGGGACGAAATGGGCCTGAAGTAAAACGTAACAAACGTAAAAATCCCCCGAAACCTCGGTTTCGGGGTATTTTCCTAACTATACAGAATTATTTACCGGTGGTGGTAGGGGTAGTGGCCTCAGGCTCCTCCAGCTCCAGAGGACGGCCCAGCATCACGCTGTTCAGG
>JAZSLC010000133.1:0-29421 GCA_045535175.1 Faecousia sp.
CTGCAGGCGGTGAACCATGACAAAGAGTTTAAGATTTTGTATGGGGAAATTCAGCGGATTCTGGGGAAAACCCTGAATACCGAGGAACTGAAGATCCTTCTGGGCTTTAATCGGTATCTGGGGCTTCCCAATGAGGTCATCAGTGTGCTGGTGAGCTATTGCCGGGAACGGGCCCGTCAGCGGGGCAATCTGCGCAGCCCCAGCCTGCGGACCATTGAAAAAGAAGCCTATTTCTGGGCGGAGCAGGGCATCGACACCCTGGAAGAGGCGGCAGCCTTTATCCGCACCCGGAATCTGCGCAATACCCGGCTGGAGAAACTGAAGGCCCTGCTGCAGATTCGGGGACGGAACCTGACTGCAGGAGAGGAAAAATATGCCGACAGCTGGCTGGAAATGGGCTTTGACGAAGAAGCCCTGTCCATGGCCTATGAGCGCACCTGCCTCAATACCGGTGGCTTAAGCTGGGCCTACATGAACCGGATTCTTTGCCGCTGGCATGAGGCCGGGCTCCATACCGGTCAGGCTGTGAAGAAGGGAGACACCCACAAGGCAGTGCCTCAGGGCGCCAGCGGTCAGTTGGGTGAAGCGGAGCTGGAAGCCATCCGCAGGATGTTTCAGGAGGATGAGTAAATGGGATACAGCATTGATGTGTTGAAGCGGGCCAGAGCGAAACTCGCCCAGCAGCGGGAGGACCATATTTCTCAGAACAATGCCCGCAGAGAACGGGTCTACCGGGAAATTCCCCGGGTGCGGCAGATCGATATGGAGCTGCGCCACTCCATGGTGCTGGCAGCCCGGGCTGCCTTTGGGGGGAATCCCAATGCCATGGAGGAAGTGCGGGAAAAGAACCAGACCCTGCAGGCAGAGCGCCGGGCTCTGCTGGAAGCGCGCTATGGGGCAGGCTTTCAGGACGAACAGGAATTCTGCGCCGGCTGCGGCGGCACCGGCTATGTGGGCAGTGCCATGTGCAGCTGCCTGAAAAAGCTATGCGTGGAAGAGCAGCGCCGGGAACTGGGCGCCGTGTTCGGAGGCGGAGAGAGTTTTGAAAACTTCCGCCTGGACTATTATTCCGATGTTACCGTTTCCCAGCTGGGAAAATCCCACCGGACCGTGATGGAACGGGTGCTGGAAAATGTGCGCAAGTATGCCCGTACCTTCAGTGCCGAGTCCGGGAATCTGCTGTTCAACGGCTTCACCGGCCTGGGCAAGACCCATTTGGCCCTGGCTGTCGGCCGGGCAGTGGGGGAGATGGGCTACACCGTTTGCTACGAAACGGCCCTTTCCCTGTTTAACAAGCTGGAGCAGGCCCGCTTTAACCCCACTGAAGAGAACCGGGCCCGGGCAGAAAAGCTGGAGCAGTGCGATCTGCTGATTGTGGACGATCTGGGCACGGAAATGCCGGGCCAGTTTACCACGGCGGCCCTGTACGGTCTGCTGAACGAGCGGCTGATGGCCAGAAGACCCATGATCGTTACCACCAACCTGAACGTGGATGAACTGGCGAAGCGCTACTCGCCCCAGATTGCATCCCGGATCTACGGGGAGTTCCAGCGGCTGACCTTTGTGGGAACTGACATCCGGGTGCTGAAGAACCGGGGGATCTGACATGAAAACCGCCATTGTCTTTGATTTGGACGGCACCATGCTGGATACTCTGGGAGATCTTTCTGATGCCGTCAACCACACCCTCCGCCGGCTGGGTAAACCGGAACGGACCCAGGGGGAGCTTCGCTATATGATCGGCAACGGCACCATGGCCCTGCTGGTGGGTGCTTTGGCCGGGGCGGACCGGGAACTGGACATGGAGCAGGTGATGTGCCGATACCGGGCTTACTATGATGCCCATTCCTGTGTGAAAACAGGCCCCTACCCGGGGGTGGTGGAGGCCCTTCACCGGATTCAGGAACAATACCCCGTTGCCATTGTGTCCAACAAGCCCCATCCGGTGGTGACGGACCTGGCTGCCCGGTTTTTCCCGGGGATCTACGCCCTGGGCGAAAGCCCGGACCTGCCCAAGAAGCCTGCGCCGGATATGGTGCGCAAAGCCCTGACGGAGCTGGGCGCAGACCGGTGCATCTATGTGGGAGACACGGAAGTGGACCTGGAAACCGCCCAAAATGCCGGGGCGCCCTGCCTGTGTGTCCTTTGGGGCTTCCGGGACCGGGACCAACTGGACCGGGCCGGCGCAAAATACTACTGTGAAAATGCTGCGGATCTGCCGAAGCTCATGGAGCAGATCCTGGGAGAACTGTATGGCCAATGAGTTTTACGCCCTGATGGGCAGAATGCGCTACATTACCCGCTGGGGTCTGATGCGCAATACCTTTTCTGAGAATATCCAGGAGCACAGCCATCAGGTGGCGGTGCTGGCCCATGCCCTGGCCCTGATTCGCCGGGATATTCTGAAACTGCCGGGTGCGGACCCGGACCGGTGTGCCGTGGCGGCCCTTTACCATGATGCCTCTGAAATTCTCACCGGTGATCTGCCCACGCCTATCAAATACTATAATCCGGACATTAAGGCTGCCTATAAGCAGGTGGAGCGGGTGGCCGGGGAACGGCTGCTGCAGATGCTGCCTCCGGAGCTGGTGGAAAGCTATGAGCATCTGGTGCTGGAGGACGATGAAGAGGTGCTTCCCACCGTGAAGGCTGCGGATAAGCTCTCTGCCTACATCAAGTGCATCGAAGAACAGAAGGCGGGCAACACCGAGTTTGACAGCGCCGCAGTGGCCACCATGGAGAGTATGAAGGCCATGCATCTGCCGGAGCTGGACTGGTTCATCGATCACTGCCTGGAACCCTTTGCAAAAAACCTGGATCAGCTTTGATTCGGCAAGGTTTACTTGACCTTTGCTGCAAAATGTGCTACCATAGGTGGCACAACACGCCGGCATGGTGGAATAGGTAGACACAAGGGACTTAAAATCCCTCGGAGTAAAATCCGTACCGGTTCGATTCCGGTTGCCGGCACCAATAACCCACCAGACCCCTTAGGGGTCTGGGGGGTTATTTTGTGCGGCAATGGAATCGAACCAATCCTAAAAGCAGATGTCCGGTGGACATCTTTGTAGTTACCCTGCATCAGGGAGATTCCACCTGCTTTCTGAATTTGCCAGGTCTGTTTATTGAGAGTCGGGATTTTCCTATTTCCGGAACCGACCGCGAACCCAGTCCATCAGTCGCCGGAGCAGCGGTTTCGGTGACAATTCTACAACACAGGGCCGCCAGTCTGCGCAGCCCTCGCAGAAGTCCTCCTCCAGCCATACCTCGCTGGCCTGGTAATTGGTGCCGTTCAATTCATTGAAGCACTTAAGGCAAAATTCAGCCATGATATCTGCCCCCTCGGTAATGTGTTCCATATAATTATACTCTATAGATGATAAAAGTCAATTATTCTATAACCATGAAATATTAAATACATCGCCTATGGTTATTATAATTGGAGTGTCTTAAACCATCTGGGGGTGTTTGCCGTGGGTGATACTGAATTTCTGAAAGCAATGGGACAAAGAATTATGGTACGCAGAAAAGCCCTGCGGATGACCCAGGAAGAACTGGCAGAAAAGCTGGGTGTTTCCACACAGATGATTTCCAATCTCGAACTGGGCAAAAAGGCAATCCGACCAGATAATCTTGCAAAGGTCTGTGAAGTGCTGGAACTAAGCGCCGACTTTGTTTTGACGGGCAGCAATACCAAATCTGCCGTTGATGCCGTTGCGGAAAAGCTGCTCCAGCTGACCGCAGAGGAATTGCAGATGGTCAGCGATATGATTGACTACATGAACAGCAAAAAATGAGCATAAGAAGGGGCTGCCTCACTTTTTTAGTGAGACAGCCCCATTTTTTATGTGCCAGAACCGGAATCGAACCAATCCTAAAAGCAGATGTCCGGTGGACATCTGCTGCCACCAGTGCAAACACTGGTGGCTACCTTAATTATCGCCAAAGCGAAAATGCAAATCGATGACCGTTGCCGGAGTACCTAAACGGGTATCTTTTTGTCTGCCAAGACAAGGGAGACTTTTTCTTTACATAAAAATGGTGCTATGCTATACTAAAATCATAAGATGTGCACAGGAGAAAAACTATGACAGAACAAGCTATACAGGTAAACGGAACGACTGTTTACTCGTTCACAAACAAGCATCTTCACAGTTTTTGTATTGCTTTTTATGTAAGAGCCGGAAGTATATATGAACCAGATTGCAGTAATGGTATTACGCATTTGTTGGAACATACCATCTTCAGAAACATCAATAAGAAATATGATGGAAAACTATATGATCTTTTAGCTTTGAATGGACTATCGTTCTCTGGGGAGACATATAAAGAATTGCTGCGATTTTCTGTAGAGGGTCCTTGTTTTGGGTTTCTTTTTGCCTGTGAAGTGTTATGCAGTATTTTTGACATAATCTCTATTGATTTAGATGACTTTAACTACGAAAAAAGACGCATTAAGGCTGAGATTCGCGAAAAAGATGAACGACATTCCATGCGATACCTGTTCTCAAAGAGAATATGGAATGAAACTGATGGAAATAAAACAGTTCTCGGTTCTTGCAGAATGTTGGATCGAACCTCTCGTAAAGCTCTGGAAGCATACCGCCGCGAGATATTCGGCGGAAGAAATTGCTTCTTTTATGTAACGGGTGGAGTAAACGAAGAAGATGTGCTGTACCTGGCAGAAAAAATAAAAGAATTGGATATTACGCACACTTCCTTGTTCCGTAGCAATACGATACAACGAACAGGTTTCTTTTTCTGCCGGGATGGTATGGTTTCGGTCAAGGATAGTGCATATTACTCTGTACACATAGGGTTTGACACAGATACCCGGAAATATGGCGGAGGAATATATGATTTGATTTACAAAGTATTGTTTACTGGGGACAATGCGTTGCTTTTCCAGCGCCTTTCTGAACATGACCCATTAATCTATTCTTATGACAGTGTACATGAGCAATACGATAATGTTGGATGCATTTGCTTTGATTATGAGATTTCTGTGGATAGGATTGAGGAAAGTATATCCCGGGTCGTGGATGTGCTATGTGACCTGAAACAAGGGAGATTTAATTTTGAAGCAAGTCTCAATTATGAATTGGCCAGTTGGATTGAACTGCTTGATAAACCGGAGGGCCTTAATTGGGGGTTAGCTTATAATAACCATATTTTGAATACAACGCCTATTCAGTTTTCCTCTGATAAATTAGCCAGATTTGACTCCGTAGAGAAAACCTACATCATGGAAGCAGCTAAGGATATTTTTACCCGCAGAAATATGACGATTATGCTGGAGGGCAAAAAAAGCAGAATTCACATTGAGAGGCTGAACCGCATATTGGATCGGTTGGATCAGTGCCAATAAATGCCTTACGTACTTTTTTGGTTTTTTACCCGGGGATAGGGGACCGGTTTGTTCTGCTGCCCTCTTGGATTAGTCGCTTAATGAATGCAACACTCGGTGAGTATATGCAGCATCGTGTGAAATGATATTGTAAAACAAATAGCTGAAAAGGGGCGGATTCTATGTTGGACAAAACCCGGTTGTATGCGGATGTGGACGAGCAATTTATGGCGGTGCCCTCCAAAAATGTGGGATTTACGGTGCAAAGCCATGGGGAGGATATTTTTGGCCGGATCCTGCTGCCGGCTCTGAAATCGGAAAGTGACCGGGCGCCTGTTCTGGTGATGCTCCACGGCTATCCCGGAAGGGAGCAGAACCAGGATATTCCCCCGGCTATGCGCCGGACGGGAGTGGCCACCGCTTATTTCTCTTACCGGGGCATTTGGGGCAGTCACGGATATTACCGGTTTTCGCACCTGATGGAAGATACCTTTGCCGTGGTGGAGATGCTGCGCCGACAGGCAGAGCAGTATCGGCTGGACCCGGATCGGATCTATCTTCTGGGCCACAGCATGGGCGGCTTTACGGCCCTCAATGCTATCGCCGATGGGCTGAAGGTGCGCGGTGCCATCGTTGTGGCGCCCTGCGACATGGGAATGCGCTGCATGGAGGAACCGCAGAAATACGAAAGAATGCGAAAAACCGCCCAGAGCAGTGTTTTCCGTCTGCCGGATCAGGACTACCTGTGGGGAGAACTGGAGGAAAACTGCGCCAAATGGCGTTTTGACCGGCTGGCGGACCGGATTCCTCAGGAGATGCCCATGCATTTTATTGGTGCCGGCCGGGACACGGCGGTGCCTCCGGAACTGCATACGGTTCCCGTTTATGAACTGCTGAAAAAGCGGGGAATGCAGGTATCCTACCAGGAGCTGGATACCACCCACACCTTTACGGACTGCCGGATCAGGCTGACCAATATGGTCTTTGACCTGCTGGCGGAAATGGAAGCCGATTTTTGACGGCTGCAGCCCTTGCGGGGCGGGAATGGCCGTGGTATAATGACCGAAAGGTCTTTCAAAGGAGGAAACGCTTTGGACGGTAAATATGTGTTTATCAGCTATAAGGCGGAAGAATATGATCAGGCGCTGTGGGTCAAGGAGCACCTGGAAGAGGGCGGGATTCCCTGCTGGATGGCCCCCTTGTCCATTCGGGGTGGCTTGAGCTATGCCCAGGAGATTCCCCCGGCCATCCGGGACAGCAGTGTTTTTGTGCTGCTATTGTCCCGGAAAGCCCAGGAGTCCAAATGGGTCCCCCGGGAATTGGACCAGGCCATCAACTGCAACAAGGAGATCATGCCCTTTATGCTGGAGGATTGTCCTCTGCGCAGTGATTTCAGTTTTTACCTGACCAATGTGCAGCGCTATGATGCCTTCCGGGATATGGAGGGGACCATGCAGCGCATGACCCAGGACATTCAGAAGCTGCTGGGCATCACGCCCCCTCCGAAAGTAGAAACTCCTGCGCCTGTGGAGCAGCCGCCTGCAGGGCCGGAAGTGGCGCCTGCTCCTCCCAAGCCCAAAAAAGAAAAGAAGCCTGCAGGAAAGAAACCTGCAGGGAAGAAGCGGCTGCTTTGGATTCTGGGTGCGGCAGCATTGGTGCTGGTGGTTATCGTTCTTCTCTGCCAGCCCAGATCTTTGACCATCGGCGGAGTAACCTTCGAGGAGGACGATTACATCCTCCGAATCGAGGATGCCACTTTGACTGCAGCGGATCTTGCTAAGTTTTCAAAGTTTGAAAACTTGTCGGTGATTCGTCTGGTGCGGTGCAACATTCAGCCCTGGAGTCTGGCCCCCATGGTGTCCGATGATCTGACAACGCTGGAACTGGTCGACTGCGGCATTACCGATCATCAGTTTGCCAGTATTGACTTTACGGTGATGCGGCGCTTTACGGATCTGAATGTCAGCGGAAATCCGGACCTGACGGACATTTCTTCCGTGGGTGTTTGTGCCGGGGATCTGACCCGGCTGGAAATCAGCGATACCGGCATCCGCAGCTTTGACTGGCTGAAGCAGCTGACCAAGCTGAGAACGTTCCGGGCGGACCGGACGGGATTTGCGGACACTGCCCCTCTGGAAGCCATGATCTACCTGGAGGAACTGAGCCTCAGCGGCAACGGCATTAACTCCCTGGAGGGTCTGAAGAATACCTCCAAGCTGTCGGAGGTGGATCTGAGCAACAATGACCTGACGGATGTGTCGGTGCTGGGCCGCAGTGTGGCGAGCCTGTCGGTGCTGCACCTGGAAAACAACCATCTGGCGGATTTGAGCTGTCTGTCCGGTGCTTCGCAGCTGCAGAAGGTCTATGTGGACGGTAACGAACTGACGAGTCTGGATTGGCTGAAGGGAAGCCGGGAGCTTCGGATCCTGTCAGCCTCCGGAAACCGCATCGATTCCGTTCCCGGCCTGCAATTCGGAAGCAACTTGCGGTATTTGAATCTGGCGAACAATCTCCTGACGGGTATTGAACAGGGGGACCTGGTGATCGAAGAGGGCGGCTACCTGATGATGGACCTGAGCTACAACCGGCTGCAGAAGGCAGTGCTGCCCGAAACCTGTACATACAAGCAGCTTGTGGTGCTGGGTAATCCTGATCTGGACCTTCGCAACCTGAGCAAGCTCAAAGGCTGGAATCTCTACTTTGACTTCCCGGCGAATGTTTCCCTGCAGACGCTGAAGAATCTGCCCTTCAACAACCTGTGTGTGGTGGGCTGCCCTCTGGACCGGCAGGTGGAGATCGAGGAGGGGCTTTATACCGAGGAACTGATGACCCTGGAAGACGCCCTGGCGGAAATCGCGGAACTGGCCGAAGATGCCGATTACTGATTGAATAAAAGAGGAGCGATGCGGTCGCTCCTCTTTTTTATGGGCTGACGGAGCAAACAGGCGAAAAGAGTGGATTTTCCTGACCGATTGACGGTTATTTGATAAAAAATTATCAAATTATCGCTTCCTTGGACTAGATTTGCGGAGGAATCTGTGCTATACTGACTCTGTACGGCTTCCCCGGGAGGATGCCGAAGATCTCGCATTGTTTATGATTCTGTAAGGAAGGTGAGCAATTGGAAAACTATACCAAGTATGCGCTCAAGGCAGAAGAGGAACTGGTGTCGGTTCTGACCGGCGCAGACAATCTGTTCGTCATTGCCTGCAACAAGTGTTTCAAGGAATTTGAAACCGATCAGGAACCGGATCTGGAAGCGTTCCTGAAAATTGCCGAAGGTCTGGGCAAGACCATTACCGGCACCGCAAGACCCGATTTCCTTTGCAACAAGACCAAGGTCCAGGGAAAGCTGGCCTCCATGATCCCCGAGGGCACCGAGTATGTGGTGGTGCTTTCCTGCGGTCTGGGCGCTCAGACTGTGGCGGATGTGATCGACCTGCCCATCATCGCTGCCTGTGATTCTCTGAACTATACCGGTCATCACGGTATGGCTCTGACCAAGAAGGCCTGCGACGCCTGCGCTCAGTGCTATCTGAACATCACCGGCGGCATTTGCCCCATCGTGGACTGCTCCAAGAGCCTGGTCAACGGCCAGTGCGGCGGCGCCAAGAACGGCAAGTGCGAAGTGGACCCCAACAAGGACTGCGCCTGGGAGAAGATCCAGCAGCGTCTGGCTGCTCAGGGCCGTCTGGCGGAACTGGCTGCGCAGCCTGTTCAGGTTCGTGACTACTCCAAGGTCAACGTGAAAGTCATCAGCGAATACGTCCGGGCCATCCGGGAGAGCCGCTTTGCCGGCTACTACGGCGGTGTCCATCCCTCTGAGAAGAAGGAACTCAGCGAGCACGCTGCCCTGGTTCGTTTCCCCCAGCCCGACACCGTGGTGATCCCCATGTCCATGCACCTGGGTGCCCCTGCAAATCCCATTGTGGCAGTGGGCGACACCGTGAAGGTGGGCCAGAAGATCGGCGAGGCTGCCGGCTTCATCAGCGCCCCCGTCCATGCATCCGTCAGCGGTACCGTTGTGGCCATTGAGGAGCGTCCTCATGCCAACCGGGGCACCTGCCTGGCGGTTGTGATCGAAAACGACCACAAGAATACCGTCCATGAATCCGTGCAGCCCAAGGGCGCGCTGGAAGACCTGACTCCCGACGAGATCGTGCAGATCGTCAAGGAAGCCGGTATCGTGGGTATGGGCGGCGCAGGCTTCCCCACTTACGTGAAGCTGAAGCCCAATAAGCCCATCGAGTATGTGCTGCTGAACGGCTGTGAGTGTGAGCCTTATCTGACCGCTGACCATCATCTGCTGCTGACCTTTGCCGACGATGTAATCTTCGGCCTGCAGGCCATGATGAAGACCGTCAGCGCCGAGAAGGGCGTCATCGTCATCGAGGACAACAAGCCCGATGCCATCGCTCTGCTGCAGGCCAAGGTGGCGGATCTCCCCGGCATCGAGGTTTGCGTGGCCAAGACCAAGTATCCCCAGGGCGCTGAAAAGATGCTCATCAAGCGGGTTACCGGCCGTATGGTTCCCAGCGGCGGCCTGCCTGCCGATGTGGGCTGTGTGGTGGGCAACGTCAGCACCACCAAGGCCATTGCCGATGCCATCAAGACCGGCATGCCCCTCATTGAGCGTGTGACCTCCGTCACCGGCGAGTATATCGCCAAGCCCGGCAACTTCATCGTGCGCATCGGTACCCCTGCACAGGCTCTTGTGGATGCCTGCGGCGGCATCACTGCCGAAGGCGTTACCGTGAAGGCCGGCGGTCCCATGATGGGTTTTGTCCAGAAGACCCTGGATGCTCCCATTATGAAGGGCTCCAACGGCATCATCGCCATCGACACCGACATCACCGAGGCCAAGCCCTGCATCAAGTGCGGCCGCTGCGTGGATGTGTGTCCCATGGAGCTGAAGCCTCTGCGCTTTGCCAAGTACGCCGATACCGAGAACTGGGAAGGCTTCAAGACCGAGAAGGTTATGGACTGCATGGAATGCAGATGCTGCGAGTACATCTGTCCTTCCAAGATTCCGCTTATCACCAAGATCAGAGCCGGTAAGGCCGCAGTAAGGGGGATGAAGTAAGATGCTGATTACGGAACTGAAATCCAAAGAAGCCATCACCGCCCTGCTGAGCGGTAAGGTTTTCATCATCAACTGCCACGGCTGTAAGGAAGTCCACTTCCCCGAGGAAGAAGCCAATGAACTGCAGAAGGAACTGCCCAATGTGACCGGTATCTACACCACCGATTACATCTGCAACCCTGAGCATCTGAAGCTGCGTCTGGAAAGATTTGCTGCTCAGATCGAAGAGGCGGATATGATCCTGGTGTTCTCCTGCGGCGTGGGCGTTCAGACCGTTTCTGATCTGTATCCCCAGAAGAAGGTCTGTGCTGCCTGTGACACCTATGCACTGCCCGGCTTCCAGGGCGTGACCCCTCTGGAATATGACTGCAAGCAGTGCGGCGAGTGCTATCTGAACATTACCGGCGGCATCTGCCCCCTGACCGCCTGCTCCAAGAGCCTGGTTAACGGCCAGTGCGGCGGCTGCAAGGACGGCAAGTGCGAAGTGGATCCCGGTATGGAATGCGGCTGGGAGCGGATCCAGCGCAGACTGGCTCAGCTGGGCCGTCTGGACCTGCTGAAGGGACCCATCCAGGTTCGCAATTACGCCACCGACGACAAAGTCACCCATTAACTACATAGATAGGAGTAATGCATTATGAGAATTACTGAACTGTTTGATAACGGTGAATTTGTTGTCACCGCAGAAGTTGGCCCTCCCAAAGGCATTCACATCGAGCACGTGGTTGAGGAAGCCAAGGAATACCTGAGCGGCATTACCGCCGTCAATGTGACCGATAACCAGTCTTCCGTCATGCGTATGGGCAGCCTGCCCGCTTGCGTGGCCCTGAAGAACGCCGGTCTGACCCCCATCCTGCAGCTGACCTGCCGGGACCGCAACCGTATTGCTCTGCAGTCCGAGCTGCTGGGCGCTGCCATGCTGGGCATTGACAACATCCTGTGCCTCACCGGCGACCACACCAAGATGGGCGACCATCCCGGTGCCAAGCCCGTGTTTGACCTGGATTCCGTTTCTCTGCTGCACACCGTTTGCCAGCTGGAGAAGGGCGTGGACCTGGGCGGCACTGCTCTGGTGGGCGAGCCCCCCAAGTTTGCCAAGGGCGCCGTTGTGTCCCCCTGCAGCGACAGCGTGGACGCTCAGCTGGCCAAGATGGAGCGCAAGGTCATGGCCGGTGCTGAGTACTTCCAGACTCAGGCTGTGTTTGATTCCGAGAAGTTCATCAAGTTCATGGAGCAGGCCAAGCAGTTTGGCAAGCCCGTGCAGCTGGGTATCATCATCCCCAAGTCTGCCGGCATGGCCAAGTTCATGAACAAGAACGTGGCCGGTGTCCACGTTCCTCAGGAAATGATCGACGCTCTGGCTGCCGACAAGGAAAGAGCCAAGGCCGGCATCACCGGTGTGGAGATCGCCGCCAAGATCATCAAAGAGTGCAAGCCCTACTGCCAGGGCGTGCATATCATGGCCCTGGGCTGGGAATCCAAGGTTCCCATGCTGCTGGAGCAGGCCGGACTGTAATCCGCATAAAAAATCATCAGGGATCCGCAAACTGCAGATCCCTGATTTTTACAGAAACCAGCCGGGAGCATTGCTCCCGGCTGTCGTTTATTCTTCGTCCGGGTCTACACCGGATTCCCGCAGAAGTGCGTAATACTCCTCGAAAACCTGATCCACGATGTCGTCATCGTCCACCACTTCCAGACCGAAATCACCGGTTTCGTCCTGGAAAATACCGAACACCAGGGCTTCGTCCTCGGCCAGACCCACATCAGACAGGGGACGGGCCAGCAGATAGGGGTCTTCCCCCAGATAAATCAGGGCGATCTGCTCAAACTGGACCATTTCGCCGGTTTCGGAGAACAGTGTGATGGGAGAATCGTCCTCGGGATCCAGAATCTGTTCCAGAATATTCTTGCTCATAATAATCTTCCTTTCATGGGGTGATTGGGGTTCTAAGGTTATTATACTGTTTTTTACGACCAATGCAAGGGGGATGGCCTTCTTTTGGGAAGAATGGATTGACAAACATCTCTCCTGCGATATAATGGATGCGAAAAATGAGAAAACCGGTGGCAACTATGGAACCGAAATATAAAAGAACCCTGTATGCCAGTTATATTGGCTACATTACGCAGGCCATCATCAACAATCTGGCGCCGCTGCTGTTCGTGCTGTTCCAGCAGGAATTCGGCATCTCCGTGGGTCAGATTGGCTTGCTGGTGACCTATAATTTTGCAATTCAGATCCTGACGGACTTCCTGGGTGCCCGCTATGCGGAGCGGATCGGCTATAAAAAGTGCATTGTGGCGGCCCATGTATTGAGTGCGCTGGGCTTGGTGGGGCTGGGTGTCCTGCCGGACATTCTGGGGCAGCCCTATGTGGGGCTTTTAGTATCGGTGACGGTTTATGCCGTAGGCGGCGGATTGCTGGAAGTGCTGGTGAGCCCCATTGTGGAGGCCCTTCCCACCGAGGGAAAGTCCGCGTCCATGAGCTTGCTCCACTCCTTCTATTGCTGGGGCCACGGGCTGGTTGTGGTGCTGTCCACCCTCTTTTTCCGGGTTGCAGGGACCGATCAGTGGCGTCTGCTTCCGGCAATTTGGGCGCTGGTGCCGGCACTCAATGCATTTTTGTTTGCCGCTTCCCCCATCCGTATGCTGTCGGAGGCGGGAGAAGGGCATACCTTCCGGCAGCTTTTCGGGATGAAGCTCTTTTGGGTCTTTGTAATTCTGATGATATGCGCCGGTGCTTCTGAGCAGGCCATGAGCCAGTGGGCTTCCTTCTTCGCAGAGAAAGGCCTTCGGGTGGACAAAACCACCGGCGACCTGCTGGGGCCTTGTATGTTTGCAATTTTGATGGGTCTTTCCCGGTGGTTTTACGGGAAAATGGGGGATAAAATCCCCCTGAAGCGGTATATTGTGATCAGCGGTGTGCTGTGCGTGGCCAGCTACCTGATTGCCGTGTTTGTGCCGAGCCCCTTGATTTCCCTGGTGGGCTGCGGGCTGTGCGGCCTGTCCGTGGGAATTCTGTGGCCCGGAGTTTTCAGCATCGCGGCAGATAGATGCCCCCGGGGCGGTACGGCCATGTTCGGGCTCCTGGCCCTGGCGGGGGACATTGGCTGCGCATCCGGCCCTGCGGTGGTGGGCTCTTTGGCGGAGGGATCCTTCGGCATGAAGGCAGGCCTTTTGGCGGCTATGATCTTCCCGCTGACGCTGATTTTGATGGTTCGGTTGCTGCCGGGATATAAAGAACAATAAGAAAAACAGGAGCATTGTTTGAAATGCTCCTGTTTTTAGGCTAAAAGCTCCCGCAGGCGGTTGAAAAGTTCGTCGTTTTCGTCCTCTGGGGTGGGGATGGCGGCGGCTTCCTGCTCCCAGTAGCGGGCCAGTTCCAGAAGGTCCTCTTTGCGCTCCTGATCTTCCTGGGCTGCCCGGCGGCAGAACCGGGCCATCCACAGCCGGTAGTTGCTGAGCCAGTGGTGGCTGTCACCCATCCGGCTGCGCAGCAGTTCGATGGCCTGCCGCTGATGCTCCATGGCGGAGCGGTGGTCCCCCAGGTGGGATTCCAGCAGCGCCACATTGCGCAGGGCCTTGATTACCGGCACTGCACTTTCACTGTAAGTCTGACGGCGGATCTGCAGGCTTTCTTCAAAGCATTTCAGTGCCTGGCGGGGACGGCTCAGACCGATTTGGGCCAGGCCGATGTAGTTGAGGGCCAGGGCCATGCGCACATGGCTGGAGGAGTATTCCTGGGCCAGCTGGTGGCGGAATTTTTCGAAGGTTTCCAGAGCCTGCTCATACTGCCCTTGGTTCAGCTGCCAAAGTCCTTCACCTTCCGTCAGAGCGGTACGTACCAGAAAGTCGTCGGGGGCGTAGTGCTGCAGAATCCGGGCGGCTTCTGCCTGGGCCTGGGCCGCTTCTTCCCGGCCCAGAATGTCAAAGGAGATGGCCTTTTCCACCCAAATAAGGCCCGCTTCTTTGGAATCCTGCATACCGGCACTTTCGTACCGCTCCAGGGCCGCATCGTAGAGAAACAGGGCTTGCAGACGGCTTTGGTAATGGGCCCGGACCTTGCCCAGGGTGAAGAGGGCTTCCGCTTGGGTGGGGCTGTGGTCGGTCAGGTCAATGGCAGCACGGAGGGTGGACTCGGCCTTTTGGATGTTGCCGAATCGCCGGTCAATATCGCCCTGCATACATAGAATCTGGGCTCTCCGGCACGGATCGGGATCCGCGTCGGTAATCTGCAGGTAGGCCCGGCAGCACTCCTGGGTCAGGGCAGGCTGCTGCAGCCGCTGATACAGCCGGGCACTGTGATGGAGTCCCTCCCGGGGGTCGGGATCCGGGGTGTTTCGGAAGAAAGCAGCCAGACGGGTGCAGGTATCCGCCTGCAGACGGGCGGTTTGGGCTGCTTCCCAAAGACGGAGTCCAAAAGCCGGGTCCGGCTTCAGATCCTTCAGCTGCTCCACACACATATCCCAGATCATGGGATGCAGCTGTAGCGGCGTTCCGGTCATGCGGTTGACCTTGGTTTTCAGGCGAAGGGGGGCCATACGGGTCTGGATGCCCCGGCGGCCAATCCAGCCGGTCTCCTCCAGACGCTTCAGGGCAATTTGCTGGGGTTCGGTAAGGCTGCGGCGGAACAGGTCATAGTCAAGACCTTCTTCGCCAAACTGCAGTACCAGCCGCAGCACCGCTTTCTGATTGTCATCCAGCAGCGACAGGTCGAACAGTGCCCGCAAATGGGCGAAAATCTTGGCGTAATCCCGGTCGGCAAAGTCGTGGTCCGACAGGGAACTGGTTTTTAGCCGCTCCAGGATTTCTTCCGGGCTGATGCGGCCTTCCCGGGCATGGAGGGTGGTGGCAATGAGAATCAGGGTCAGGGTGTGACCCCCTGCTTCCTCAATCAGGTCCAGCAGCAGGGACTCTTTTACCGCTGTGCCCTGCAGGTGATAGCGCATCAGCTCCAGCAGGTCTTCCTTGTCCAGAGGTCTCAGTGCCCAGCGGGAGTACTGGGGCAGCTCCATCCGGGTGGTGTAGAGGATGGGATTGTCCAGATCCTCGGCAAAAGCCAGGAAACAGGGCTCATTCAGCAGTTCTTCCGGGGATTTGGTGTTGTGGCGCACATTGTCGATGATAAAGAGGGCATCGGAAAAATGGCAGCGCAGAATCTCCAGCCGCTCCTGGAACTCCTGCCGCCGCATGGCAGCAAGGGTCATTTTGGAGTGGGCAGGCACATATTCATAGGGATCCAGCTGCATACGCAGCACCGTTTCCTCCATGGAATCGTAGGTATCGGAGGGAACGAAGGGAATCACATAGGTTTTGTATTTCTTTTTCAGCCGCTGGCCCAGCTTGACGCAGAGGGTGGTCTTGCCCAGACCACCGATGCCGCTGATGATGGGCCGTTCGCCCCGGTCCAGGGCCTGTTCCAGCCGGGAAAGTTCCTGTTCCCGGTTCCGGAAACCTTCGGTGGAGAACCGGCGGGAGGTCAGCCGGTAATCAGGGGTCTTTGCCAGGGGCAGCAGTTCTTCCAGAGCCAGGCACAGGGCCATGGCATCGGGATAATGCTCCCTGCGCTGCTGGGGGACAGGGTGCAGCGCCTGGAAAAGAACCCGGTTGAGGCTCCTGCGGAGGGCTTCGCTGCAGCCGTTGTAGCGGCAATCCTCCGGACGGATCAAATCCCCAAAGGGGGCGGGCTCCCGTTCGGAGCAGTTCAGCAGCAGAAGCAGCAGCCGGGCGGCGGACCACACGTCGCTGTGCAGGCCACCCTGATTGCCACCCCGGACTTCGGGGGGGATAAAGGGCGGGGTGCCCCGGTTGGTGGAGGGTTCGTCGTCGAAGCCGTCTTGCCCCACGTGGGTGGTGAGGGTGAAATCCAGAAGGCTGGCGTGGCCTGCGGTGTTGGGGCCGCATTCGGTGAAATAGAGGTTCCCCAGACTCAAGTCGCCGTGACGGTAGTGGTTTTCGTGGCACACATTCAAGGCCCGAAGCACCTCAATGGTCACTTTCAGGGCAAGTTCCGCGTTCATGGGGTGGCGCCCATCCCAGAGGGAGGAGAGGAACTGACCGGCTCCTGCCAGGTCGTCCATCAGTCCAAAGAGGCAGCCCTGGACGCTGCGGCCCCGGTAAAGCTGCCCGTCGTGGACAATGCGGGTTACATGGATCAGTTCCAGCCGGATGATGCGTCTGGAATGGTTGTGGAGAATGGCGCTCAGGTCGTTTTCTTTTTGGAACCGGGCAGCATATTCGGCCAGCAATTCCTTGCTGTGGGTGCAGTAAATGCGCACACCCTTGCGATAAAAGGCTCCGGCAGGGAAAAACTCCTTCAGCACATACTGGGCCTGACTACCGTCCCGGGTGGCAGCATAAATGATGCCGCTGCCGCCGAAGCTGCGGACCTCGGTGATGCGGTATGTGTGGGCCCGGGTACAGACCAGGTCTCCGGGAACCAGGGATTGGGATTTACGGGGATCTTCCAGCAGCATCAGCGGGTCAACTCCTTTCACCGGGGTATACTTCTCCAAAATAGTGGGAGTTTATCCTACCTTATTTAGCCCCAAAAATCAATGGGGGGATTATCACAAAAAAGAACGGGAAGATTTGTGTATATTGTCGATAAAGGACCTGTATGTCTGCGAAAACCCGGGGAGAAAATCGAAAAATCAGGGAGGAATGCCGGATGAACCTTGACAGGGGGGACGCATCCTGTGTACAATAAACCATATCTATCACACGGCGGAGGAACGATTTATGGAACTGACCAAGGCTGCCGGCCTGACCATGCAGGAAATTGTGCAGGAACTGATCCGGTCCGGACACGGAGCGGTACAGACCCGGGAGAAGGTCCGGGATTTCGTGGGGGACCCCACCACCATTGCAACGCCGGATTTCTATATCCGCCGGCATATTCAGCTGAAGTTTCCCCAGTGGATCGCCGCTTCCGGTGCAAACAATGTGCCGGATCTGGTGGGCAGCGAGGAGAAACCTGTGGAGCAGATGGGCCACCTGAACCGGGAATGGCCCATGAAGCTCATTGACTACCTGGCAGAGCAGTGCTTGCCGGAGCAGCTGGAAAAGGTATCCCTCAGCAGCCGTCAGGCGGATATCCGATCCCGGGATTGGGTGGAATATCTGACGGGAACGGTGCCCTCCCGGGAGCGGATTTTCCAGATTGCCGTGACGCTGCAGATGGATGCCCGGGAAACGGCTCGGCTGCTGCTGCTTTGCGGCGAGGCACCTTACAGCATCCGGGACCCCATGGAATTTACCATTCTGTGCTGCCAGTCGGTGCCGGAGCTCTTTAACTGGTTCCTGATCAGCACTCTGAAAAACCAGATTCATAAGGTGCGCTATCTGAAAAGCGAAGATGCTGCCCGGCTGCTGCACAAGGCCCTGGAAGGCCCTCAGGAAACGGCGGAGCAGTGTCTGATGGACTTTCTCATGGGGGTCAAGCTTTCCGACAAGCTCAACGGCGGCGGAAAGGCAAAGAAAGACGCCCATCTGGAACTGCAGCGAACCTTCGACGGCACCGACGGCTGGGATGCCAAAAAGGTGCGGGCTGTGGCTTCCACTTTGCGTAAGCGGGCCACCAGACAGGGCTTCCAGTTTCCTGACAAGCAGCCCTACCGCTGGCTTATGGGCGAGGATCGGATTACCAAGCGGGAACACCTGTACCAGCTGGCCTTTGCCATGGAGCTGGATCGGGATCAGACGGACCATCTTATGGCGGTCTATGGCCGTCCTCTGGGGGCCCCCTGGCAGGGGGAACGGACCGACAAGGTCAAATCCACTCAAAACCCCCTTTCCGTAATTTGCCTGTTCCTCCAAAGCCGCAGCAAGAAGCCCGCCTGGCGGGACGTGGAACGACTGACGGAGTGGCTGCAGCGGCTGGAGCGCCAGCGCTGGGGCACTTCCGAACCCATGACCGAAGGTGCCACCCAGGAAATGCAGGATATTCCCGGTTACTTTGAAGGAATGTCCAGAACCCGGGCACTGAAAGAGATCGGGGAGATGCTGCAGCATCACCGCAATGAGTTTGCGGGTCTGATCATTGACCACAAGCTGCGGTTCCTGCCGGGCTTCTCCGTAACCCAGGCGAAACTGGTGCTGCGGCTGAGCAAATATCTGGCCATTGCCTGCGGATTCTACGACGATCCCTATAACTTTGACGAAGCCGACGGCTATCCGGAACTGGCACAGCTCCATAAACTGCTGAATGCCGACGGCACGGGACTTCCGGCCCCCGGGGAGAAGAGTCTGCCCCGCTGGCGGGGTATGGACCGGCTCCGCCGCACGGCCCTGCTGACGGACCGGGCTACGGCAGATGATGAAGCCAATGTGGAATATTTGAAGCGGACGGATCTGCTGGATCTGGCGGTTTGCTTCATTACGAGAGTCCAGCATTTGGTGGATTGCGGTGAGGAGCATTGGCTGCAGCAGCTGATGGACCATTGCCTTCAGGAACAGGAACTGTGGGAGGATACCCTGGATGTGGTGATGGAGCGAAAGATCCTGGAACCCATGATGGACGGGAACCGGGACCTTCTGTACCGAATGGATACCCTGCTGGAAGAACTCAGCTGTGTGCCTCTGTACCTGTGCGCAGCGCCGGACCGGGAAGCTGCCCTGCGGCTGCTGGGTCTGGACCCTGAATTGTAAAAAAAGCCCCCTTCCGATGAAGGGGGCTTCGTTTATTGGTCGCAGCTGAGAATGTGGGCACCCTGGAACTCCACGTGGAGGGGGAGAATCTCCCAGTTTTCCTGGGTGAGGGCAGGAAGCTTTTCTGCCAGCAAACCGGGGATCTGCTTGTTTCTGGTGAAGCACAGCAGGGTGGGGCCGGCACCGCTGAGGCAGAAGGCTGCACCGGTGGTGCGGATAAAGGCCTCAATCTTGTCGTAATCCGGAATCAGTTTCCGCCGGTAATTCTGGTGGATCCGGTCCTGCATGGCGTTGCGCAGCAGCTTTTCATCCCCCAGTTCCAGAGCCTTCAGCACCATGGCACCGTGGGCCACATTATAGATGGCATCTTCCCGGTGGACATCCTTGGGCAGCACCGAACGGGCCAGGGGGGTGGGCAGGTGGAAATCCGGCACCAGCGCCAGGATTTGCCAATCGGGATGGAGGGGGAAATTCACGGTCACCGGCAGGCCGTTGTCCACCATGGATGCGGTAAGACCGCCGTAGAGGGCGGGGGCCAGGTTGTCCGGATGGCCTTCCATGGCGTTGGTAATATTCAGCAGGCCTTGGGTGGACAGTTTGTTTCCGTGGAGGATGTTGGCACCCATGGCACCGGCAACCAGCAGCGCTGCGGAGGAACCGAGACCCCGGCAGATGGGAATATTGGTGTCGATGTGGATCTTTACGCCCCGAACCTCTTCGCTGAGGGAGGCCAGAACGGCGCAGTAGGCGGTATATGCCATGTTGTCGGGGCCGGCATAGGCCTCGTCGCAGCCGGTGATTTCCAAACCAAACTGGGTTTCTTCAAAGGTCACATCGGTATAAAGGCTCAGGGCACAGCCGAAGGCGTCAAAACCGGGGCCCAGATTGGCGGTGGTGGCAGGCACCCGGATGGTTACTCGTTTCATAGAAAATGTCCCTTTCAGAGGTTATTTGCACCGGTCCAGAACGAAGGAAAGCATTTCCTCTTTCTCAATGACGCCGGTGTGCCGCTCGGTCTTTTCCCGGAGGGTCCGCAGGTTTTCGGGAATGGCAGTGCCGGTCAGACGGCTCAGCTGCAGCATCTGGTCAAATTCGTCGCACTCGGTTTCCGCCTGCAGGGCTTCCAGCACGGCGGTGGGGAACTTGTAGGCGGAAGCGGTGGAGAGGACTACCATGGGGCGGTTGTCACCGGTCTGGTTTACATAATCCTGTGCCACCGCCCAGCCTGTGGCAGTATGGGGGTCGCAGAGGTAGTGATGGTCCTCCCAGACAGCCTGAATGGCCCGGCCTGCGCCGGCATCATCACAGCAGCCGGCCCAGAAAAGCTCCTGAATGGTGCCGAGCAAAGCTTCGGGGACGGTGTAGACGCCCTGTTCGTTCAGCTGCTGCATGAGCTTTGCCACCAGGGCAGTGTCACCGCTGAGCAAATACAGCAGCCGCTCCAGGTTGGAAGACACCAGAATGTCCATGGAGGGGGACTGGGTCTTCAGCAGTTCCCGGCGGCGGTCGTAGGTACCGGTGCGGATAAAGTCCGTGAGGACGTTGTTGGCATTGGAGGCACAGATCAGCTTGCCCACAGGCAGGCCCATGGCCTTGGCCAGATAACCGGCCAGAATGTCACCGAAATTGCCGGTGGGAACGGAGAAGTTGACCTCATCACCCATTTGGATGGCACCCCGGTCCAGAAGATCCCGGTAGGCTTTGAAATAGTAAGTAACCTGGGGAGCCAGACGGCCGATGTTGATGGAGTTGGCAGAGGAAAGATGCACATCCTCCCGGCTCTGGCAGGCGGCAAAAATTCTCTTGACGCCGGTTTGGGCATCGTCAAAATTGCCCTGAACGGCGCATACACTCACATTGGCGCCCTCCTGGGTCACCATCTGGGCCCGCTGCACCTTGGAAACACCGCCGTGGGGGTAGAAAACGCAGATGGAAATACCCTCCACATCCTTGAAACCCTCCAGCGCAGCTTTGCCCGTATCGCCGGAGGTGGCGGTGAGGATCATCAGGTCCTCGTTCATGCCCTTGGCCTTCCGGGCTGCGGTCAAAAGCTGGGGCAGCATGGAAAGAGCCACGTCCTTAAAGGCAGAGGTGGGGCCGTGGAATAGTTCCAGCACCGTAAAGGGGCCAACGGGAACGGTGGGGGTCAGGTCCTTGGCGGTGAACTTGCCGGTGTAGGCCTTGACCACCAGCTCCTCCATGTTGGGAATGTCCGGCAGGAAAGCGGTGAGAATCTGGGTGGCCATACCCAGCACATCCTGCTTCAGGCAGGCGGCTGCATCGAAGGACGGCAGCTGCTGGGGCATATAAAGGCCGCCGTCGGGGGCCAGACCGGCGATCACAGCCTGGGCGCTGTCCACGGTTTGGGAAGTACTGCGGGTAGAGTGGTATCTCATAGGTCAATTTACTCCTTAATTCTTAGAATATCTGCACAAATTCCAAGCAGAATCCGTAAAATACTTGGATTTTGATACTATTGCATTTTGGGTAACCGTATGATATACTGTTTTCACCAAAAAAGCAAGTGTTTTTCCTAAAAAGACAAATGATTTTCAGAGAAAGATTTCGGAGGCATAGATATGAATATTGCGCTTCTCGGTTTTGGCGTTGTGGGCAGAGGTGTTTACGACCTGAGCAAGCAGATTCCCGGGCTCAACGTGACCAAAGTGGTTTGCCTGGAGGATGTGACTCTTCCCGATGCCATGGTAACCAAGAATTTTCAGGATGTACTTTCTGATGATGTGGACCTGGTAGTGGAGGCCATGGGCGGCTTGCATCCGGCCTATGAGTTTGTGCGTGCTGCCATGGAGGCCGGCAAGCACATCGTCACTTCCAATAAGGCCTTGGTGGCCACCTTCTATGATACCCTGCTGCCCCTGGCAGAGGAGAAGGGCCTGTGCTTCCGCTGTACCGCAGCCGTGGGCGGCGGCATCGGCTGGCTCAGCGAGCTGGAGCGTTCCCGCCGGACCCAGACCATCACCAAGGTGGGCGGCATTATGAACGGTACCTGCAACTATATTCTCGACTCCATGACCCGGCTGAATCTGGGTTACGGGGAGGCCCTGTCCCAGGCCCAGAAGCTGGGCTATGCGGAAGCCAATCCCACCACCGATGTGGAGGGCATTGACACCTGGCATAAGGTGATCCTCTCCGCCAATATTGCCTTCGGCGTCAGCCTGAAGACCGAAGAGGTTCCCGTGGCGGGCATCAGCCGGATCACCGGCGAAGATGTGGCCATCTTCCATGAGCACGGTCTTTGCTGCAAACTGGTTTCCACCGGCAAGCAGGAGAACGGCAGCTACAGCGCCTATGTGCAGCCGACGCTGTTCCCTGCCGGAGCCCTGGAAGCAGCGGTTCCCGCCAATTTCAACCTGATCACCCTGGAGGGTGAGGCTTCCGGCCGTATGAGCTTCTACGGTCAGGGCGCCGGCCGCTATCCCACCGCCCACAATGTGGTGCAGGACTGTGTGGATGTGATGAGCGGCAAGGGGTTCTACTGCGGCTACGGCAGCAAGGTGTCCGTTACCAACGCAGATCAGCTGCGGTTCTATGTCCGGGGTCAGGCCGATGTATGGCTGCTGGAGAAGAAAGAGCAGCAGTGGGGTGACGCCGTGGTCACCGAACCCATTTGTGTCAGCCAGATGCACAGCTGGCTGAAGCAGCACCCTGAGGCATTTATTGCCGCATTCGCCTGAGAAAGAAGGATTACAAATGCTGAAAGTAACCAAATTCGGCGGCTCCTCCATGGCAGACGCCGGCCAATACCGGAAGGTCCGGGACATCGTTCTGGCGGACCCCGGCCGCCGGGTGGTGGTGGTTTCCGCCGCCGGCAAGCGCAGCGGCGATGACCATAAGATCACCGACCTGCTGTACCTGTGCCACGCCCATACCCTTTACGGTGTGGACTGCGGACAGATTTTTGAGAAGATCACCTCCCGTTATCTGGAAATCCGGGACGAATTGGGTCTGGATGTGGATCTGGAAACGGATTTTCAGGAGCTGAAAAAGCGCCTGGATAAGAAGCGTGTTTCTCAGGACGAACTGGCGAGCCGGGGTGAATACTACTCCGCCAAACTGATGGCCGCCTTCCTTGGCTTTGAGTTTGTGGATGCCGCCGATTGGATCACCTTCAATCTGGATGGTACGGTGGATAAGGAACGGTCCTACGGCATTCTGCGGTCCATGGTCCAGGGCAACGGCGTGGTCATCCCCGGTTTCTACGGCGCCATGCCCGACGGCCGGATCCGCACCTTCTCCCGTGGCGGCAGTGACATCACCGGTGCCCTGGCTGCAGCGGCGCTGGATGCAAAGGTCTATGAAAACTGGACGGATGTTTCCGGCATTCTGATGGCGGACCCCCGGATCGTGAAGGATCCCCTGCCCATTGCGGAAGTGACCTATGACGAGCTTCGGGAGCAGAGCTATGCCGGCGCCCAGGTGCTCCATGAGGGTACCATTGCCCCTGTCCGGGAAAAGGGTATTCCCGTGAATATCCGCAATACCAATGAGCCGGATCACCCCGGCACCCTGATCCGCGAGAAGTTTGAAACTGACAGTGAGCCCCACCGGGTCATTACCGGCATCACCGGCAAGAAGGATTTTTCCATCATCACCATGTTCAAGCGCGGCATGACCAACCAGGTTGGTGTGCTGAAGAGTGTGCTGACGGTTCTGGAGCGCCACAACATTTCCGTGGACTTTGTGCCCAACGGCATTGACAACGTTTCTCTGGTCATGCCCACCGAGACCATCATGCCCCACCTGTATACCGTATTGGCGGAAATCCAGAGGGATGTGAAGCCCGAGCGGTTGGAAGTCATCGACCGGATCGCCATCGTTGCTGCCGTCGGCCACCGGATGGCCAGCCGTCCCGGCATTTCCGGACAGATTTTTGCAGCGCTTGGCAAGGCCGGTATCAATATCCGTATGATCTGCCAGGGCCCCGATGAGCTGAACATCATCTTCGGCGTGGACAATAAGAGCTTTGCCCAGGCCATTCAGGTCCTTTACGACAGCTTCGCTCAATAATTTATTTTGACCGCCGACGAGTTTTCGACGGTTTGGATTCAGGAGGGATTCCTTTATGAAAATGTATACTGTAGCCGTTCTGGGCGCCACCGGCGCTGTGGGACAGGAAATGATCCGGATTCTGCAGGAGCGCAGCTTCCCTGTGGGAAAGTTGATTCCCCTTGCCAGCGCCAGAAGTGCCGGTAAGACTCTGAAGTTCCGGGGAGAAGATGTGGTGATCCAGGAAGCCTGTGACGAGGCTTTCCAGGGTGTGGACATCGTTCTGGGTGCCGCTGAGAATGATATTGCCAAGCGGTTTGCACCTGCCATTGTGGCTGCCGGCGCCGTCTTTGTGGACAATTCTTCCGCATTCCGCATGGACCCCAAGGTGCCCCTGGTGGTTCCGGAAGTGAACCCGGAGGATGTGGCCTGGCATAACGGCATCATCTCCAACCCCAACTGCTCCACCATCATCACCGTTACCGCCGTCAATGCCCTGAACGCCATTGCCCCCATCCGCACCATGACCGCTTCTACTTATCAGGCAGTATCCGGTGCCGGCGCAGGCGGCCCTGTGGAGCTGATGGGCGAAGTGGAGGCCCTGAGCAAGGGCGAACACTATGAGCCCAGGATTTTCCCCTACCAGATTGCCTACAATCTGATTCCCCAGATTGGCGGCGAGGCCTTTGAGGGCTATACCAGCGAAGAAATGAAGATGCAGAACGAGGGCCGCAAGATCATGCACCTGCCGGAGCTGAAGGTCAGCTGTACCTGCATCCGGGTGCCCGTGGTCCGCAGCCACTCCATTTCCGTCAGCTGCCACTTTGATGTTCCCGTGACCGTGGAGCAGGTGCGCCAGGCCATTGCCAAGGCTCCCGGCTGCCGGCTGGTGGACGATCTGCAGCAGAAGCAGTACCCCATGCCTCTGGACACCACCGACCAGGATCTGGTGTTTGTGGGCCGGATTCGTCCCGACCTGACCGATGACTGCGGCATCTGCCTGTGGTGCTGCGGTGACCAGGTCCGCAAAGGCGCTGCCACCAACGCCATCCAGATCGCGGAACTGCTGGTAAAATAATAAGAAAAAACGACCATCCCCGGATGGTCGTTTTTTCGTGGCAAGTTTATGGATGCCGGCCTTTGGGCGATCATTTTTCGCTTTACAGCAATCACTTTTTGTCGGTTCGGCCCAGAATATAGTCTGTGGTGGTATGGTAAAAATCTGCAAGCTTGATTAAAACGGCGGTGGGAATATCGTTTTCTCCGGTTTCGTATTTGGAATAGCCGGTTTGCGACATACCCAACATCTGGGCAACCTGCGTCTGAGTCAGATCGCGGTCCTCCCGCAAATCACGGATGCGCTTGTACATAACATCACCTCGGATATATCTTACATTAACCCGAAACAGATTGTTGACTTTTAACCTGAAATAGGTTAGACTGAAGGCGGGGTGGTGTATTATGAGCGAAAAGACCTGCAGCGGCTGTGCCTATTACCTGCAGCATTATGCCTTTGATCATCGCAAGATCTTTCGGGTCTGTTGTGGGCACTGCACATATTTGAGGGCCAAAATGAAGCGGCCGGATGAAACGGTTTGTGAGCATTACCGACAAGGCGCCTCCGTCGAGAGCGCGTTTGTGACAAAGGAGTATTTAAGTAAGGCTCTGATTGAGTATGTGCTGAAACTGGATCTGCTTCCTGAAATCCACGATATGG
Source organism: Faecousia sp. (assembly GCA_045535175.1). Taxonomy (GTDB): domain Bacteria; phylum Bacillota; class Clostridia; order Oscillospirales; family Oscillospiraceae; genus Faecousia. The sequence continues at coordinate 25,807 of JAZSLC010000133.1, forward strand.
AAGAGACTGCTAAAAACGGCAGTGAATAAAGTGAAGAAAAGAAGGCAAAAACGCTTGCACAACTATAAAATCCTCCCTAAAGGGGATACTGCTTTTCTTCATCTTCTCACTTTTTATTCTCTGAAACGACTTGCTCAAAGAGAAAACGAAGAATAAAAAAGAGAAGAGAACCGATAGAAACGCCAGCTTCCGTTGGGAAATTGGCGTTTTTTGCAAAAAAATATGATTTTACATGGAACCAAAGCCGATGTTTTTCGAGTATAAGGGCAGGAGGTGATCCCAATGGAAGACAGAAAAATTGTTGAGCTGTACTGGGCGCGGGTGGAACAGGCAATCCATGAAACCCAGCGCAAGTACGGACCTTACTGTCTGTCAATTGCAAAGAATATCCTGCCCTTTCGGGAGGATGCCGAAGAAAGCGTGAACGATACTTATCTGACGGCCTGGAACATCATACCGCCCAATCGCCCCGGGAATTTGGGGACCTTCCTCGGAAAGATTACCCGGCGAATCTCCATCGACCGCTGGCGGTGTTTAAGCGCAGAAAAACGGGGCGGCAGTACGGTTCCGGTTGCGCTGGATGAATTGGCGGAGTGCATCCCGGACAAGTCGGACCCTGAGGCGGAAGTGGAAGCGAAGGAACTGGCGAAGGCAGTCGGGCGGTTTCTGGACACGCTGCCCTTCGCAGACAAAAGTGTATTTCTGAAGCGGTATTATTATCTGGCAAGTATTCAGGATATTGCTGAAGAACTGCGTATGAGCCCCGGGAAAGTAAAATCAATGCTGCATAGAACCCGGGGGAAATTGCGGCTGTATCTGGAAAAGGAGGGATACTGTTGAATTCTGAGAAACTGCTGGATGCGATCGGCCTGCTGGACGACCGGTATTTGGAAACCGAAAGGAAAACACCTGTGATTCCCTGGCGCAGAAGGTTGATTGCCTTTGCGGCGGCGGTGTTGATGCTGATTCTGTCCGTTGGGACGGCGATGGCTATCAGCGAGGAATTCCGGGAAGCGGTATTCCGCTTTTTCCTGGTGGAGCAGGACGTGATTGTGCCCACGTCCCCTGTTGAATCCGAAATCTCCGCAGATAATATGATTGTGGAGCCTACGGTATCCATTACGGGATCACCTTTGGAAGGTTCGGGTGTATACGACACCCAATCGGTTACCGGTGTCTATGTTCATACGCCCGTTGCGACCCTTGCCCGGGATGATGTGTTTTTGGTTTGCAGAGATGAAGTCTCCATGAAATCGGGGAATCATTACGATGCTTACTATGTGGAAAAAGGGGCCTTTGAACAGCTGCAGGAACGTTCCTTTGATCATATCTATGAAATAAGGGGCGACCGGATCCGGGTCTGCTTTGATTGGGTGGAGTACAAAGGAAAAGCCCACCTTACCTACGTGGACCCGAAGGCGCAGTTCCGGTTCTTTGGAGAGCAGCCCTCGGCAGAGGCGATGTTGGCTTGTCTGAAACTCCCCGATGGAGGGTATCCGGTGCTGATCAATCTGTATACAGGGGAAATGACCGATCTTCTGGCGGGCACAGAAGCGGAGTCACTCCCCAATCTGGATATGATGGCGATTTCCCGGGACCATACAAAACTGGTGATGCATCAGGAGGATCTGAAGGAATCTTTCCTGTACTATGTGGATCTGACAACCGGGGCAGTTCACAAGCTGGATGAACTGGCCGGGGAACGGGTGGATGCCTGTGCCCTTACCGAAAAGAAGTTGATCTGCTGGTCCATAACAGAGCATCCTTTCGGGGCAGATGAGTACCGGATCTGGAACATCGATCTGACGTCTTTCCAAAAGACGGAGTTGTTTGACGGGGTCAGAAATGCTGCGCAAACAAAGACCGAGGATGCGGGGATTGTGTTCCTGGAGGGCTTTGACGGCCGAAGCCATTGGGGAAACAATTACACAGGAAGCCCCTTTGCCGTGGCGGTGGACGAGGAGCAGAATGGATATGTGATCGATCTGGAAACCGGAGAAACTTCCAGACTGGAGGGACTGGTATGGCAGCATGGTATGAGCAAAATCCCCAGCAGTGACGGAAGAAAACTGCTGATGACCTGCCGGGAAGATGGCAGGCCGGATATTGGATTTATTGCGGTTCTGGATTTTGAGGAGGAAACGGTTTTGCAGTTTCACCGGGAGAATAACGGGGGCGTTTCGGAATCCGCTTACTGGTTCAGCGCAGATACGGTAGCCATTTGTACGGTGGTCTACGGAACCTCCCTTTCCGCGGATTACTATTTGTACCGGCTTTCCGGCACCCGGTAAAGAAGTGTGGACAGGCGCACCGCCACCGGGTGGTGCGCCTTCTGTTCGATACTTGAAAGAGGACGACAAAATACCCTTGCTTTTTTTGAAACCCTCTGCTATAATACCCACATACGAAATGCAGGGTTCGTATATCGGTAATACAACGGCTTCCCAAGCCGTGAAGGCGGGTTCGATTCCCGTACCCTGCTCCAAAAAAGAAGTAACTTTTGTCTACCAAAAGTTACTTCTTTTTTTATCCAAGCCGCAGGCTTGGCATATCATCACCGCGCGAAGCGTGGTGCATATCATCAGCCCCTTTGGGGCTGTATCTCATCACGCGTCAGCGTGTATTTTTCCTGCGGCTTGATGAGATACAACACTGCGTGTTGATGATATACCGCAACAAGTTGCGGATAATATACAAGGCTTCGCCTTGATTTGTTTGCGAAAAAGTAGTATAATTTTCTTAAAAGGAGGCGATTTCCAGTGATAAATGATAATTTCAAACATATTGATCCAGATGAGTTTCACGGCAAGGAACTCACTCTTCACGATTGTATATCAGATAAGATTTCATTTGAAAATTATACACTTCGTTTTTACTTGCCCGATGGTTTTTGGGTAACATCCCATCATATAGAAAACGCTTCTGAAAAGGTAATACGAACGGATGCTTCAGTAGTCGATTTTTCTATAGAAGATGTTGATGACATCATAGTACGTGTGTTCACAAGACATAGATGGCTAGGGTTCCGAAATACAAGTGTAGAACTTTGGGATATGGAACAACTCATTTCTGCTATAAACAGTGGAAAATGCACCTTGGAGTTTATCACGCAATACAGAAGTCATGATGAACAAATGTGGCATTGTGTAATTCATTCTAAGAAAAAGCCTTATTATAGGGAATGCCAACTGCACTTGCCGGAAACGGAAGCAACTTTCTTTTGGAATGATCTTCGTCTGGATCGGGAATGGTAATCCACACTACTTTTGATCGTTCTTACCCCCAATTATACACCTTTTAGTCGCTCTTTCGCAAAGAACCGCAGATCACTTTTGTGATCCGCGGTTCTTTGGGAAGCGGCTCATCCACGGTCTCCTGCGAACAAAGCAGATCCCAACCCGATCCTGGCCGTTCAGGCGCGGCTGTACCGGGCGAAAAGTCTGGTGGACAGCTGCGTAACTGCCGCGCTGCTTTCCGTTGTCCTTGCCCCGGGTTCCCTCTTATCCGTGCGCCTGGATTTTTTTGGTTCGATCACCGTTGCGCTCTATTTGATTTGGTGCGGTATTCGTACCGTTTATGAAGCCGGCAAAAAAACAGGATATCTAAACCGATTCT
>JAZSLC010000064.1:0-14158 GCA_045535175.1 Faecousia sp.
TCTGAAGGAAACCAAGGCACGCACCATGATGGAAAACCGCTCCGACTACGCTATGGAGCTGGCTGTCAAGGGCATGCTGCCCAAGAACACTCTGGGCAAGCACGCTATGGGTCGTCTGTTCCTGTACAAGGGTGCTGAGCATCCCCACGCTGCACAGAAGCCCGAAGCCTGGACTCTGGACTAATTTGGAGGTAACTTAGAATGTACGAGAGCAAGAAGAAGTATTTTTACGGCACCGGCCGTCGTAAGTCCTCCGTTGCACGCGTCCGCGTCTACGAGAACGGCACCGGCTCCATCATCATCAACGGCCGCGACATCGACGACTACTTCGGTCTGGAGACCCTGAAGCTGATCGTCCGTCAGCCCCTGGTCACCACTGACCTGGTTGGCAAGGTTGACGTCGTCGTCACCGTCGCCGGCGGCGGCGTTTCCGGCCAGGCCGGCGCTATCCGTCACGGCATTTCCCGCGCCCTGGTGACCCTGAACCCCGAGTATCGTCCTTCTCTGAAGGCCGCCGGCTTCATGACCCGCGACCCCAGAATGAAGGAGAGAAAGAAGTACGGTCTGAAGGCAGCCCGCCGCGCTCCCCAGTTCTCCAAGAGATAATCTGTTTCTCATTCAGAGCATCAAAAACCCAGAAACCGCAATGGTTTCTGGGTTTTCTTTATATTCTATACTCCTTTTGGGTGCTGCTTTTGTGGCATTCTGCACTTCATCCGTTCTTAGGAATGGCCGCCTCAAGCTTAGCGCGAACCTCTTCGTATGTCATATTCCATTCGAAGGCCAGGTATTCTATGGTTCGTTCTTCAGCTTCATCCGTTGCATTGCCCAGACATGCCCAGGCGAATTCCCTGGGTGCAAGCTCATACAGCTTTGCCAGCTTATGCCCATATCCTTCAGAAATCGCACCGTCCAGACCTTTACCGCATTCGATTATGCTGCCAACTCTTTTTTTCGGATCTTCCATAACCCACTTTTCATACTCGTCCAGTAATTCTAAGGTTTCTTCCGGGCCGTACTGGTTGTAATACATCATCCAGTTCAGATAGTGCAAATAACCCAGTGTCCCTTCAAAACCTTCCTGTGATTTTTCACGAATCACTGCAGGGGCAAACAGTGAATAGAACGGTACATTATCGGTGTACCCATCTTCTGTCAATTCCGCATAACTGTATGCTATCCCTTCGTATATGCAGGCTGCGCAGTCGTCCGTAGCCATCTGGAGGATCTTCGTCTGCCCATCTTCCAGTTCCAGGGTCAACTGTGCAGAGAAGGGGCACGCCGCACCTCCTATTAATTCTCTCGAATTTACCAGCCATTTCTCAATACAGTTCAGGGCGTATGTATCAACAACGGTATGCACACCGTTCCACTCCAGGGTAGCGGATTTTATTTTTGTAATCCCCATCGGATTAACCGGCTCGGGAACCTTCGGCGGATCTTTTTCAGGTGGAGGATCTTTTACAGGAGGCTTTTGGGTGCTTTCAGGCCCCTGTTGATTCGGGGTTGTCTGTACAGGTTCAGTCGCAGGCGGTGCTGTGGTGCTCCCCTCACCCTCTTCCAGACCGAGTGTTTGCTCCGGTTCCGTAACCGTAGGCAGTGTTTCTTCTTCATCCTTTTCTTCTCTTGCACCGGTGAAGGTACAGCCCACCGCAATGACTGCAACCAGGATCATTATCACCAGTGTATAAATTGCTGTTTTTGGTTTTTTTGCAATCAGCATAATGCGCTCCTTGATCCCGCTCTTGCCGGTAGTCATTGTCGTGGCTGTCACCAGGATATTGGTCCGCTTTCTGCAGGTCATGCCAATGAGCGTCCGCCCATATTCCGCCCGCTCCGCTTCTCCTAAACGCTGGATCGTGGCTTCGTCGCAGGCAAGCTCCGCATCCCGCTGGGACAGGAAGGCTGCCCACCACACCAGCGGATTATACCAATGAATCGCAAGACAAACGCAGCGAAGAACAGCCCAGATCTGATCGCCATGGCGGTAATGGGTTGCCTCATGCTCCAGAGTGTGCCAAAGCATCGTCTGATTGTCCGCAACTTCGCGGGTCACATAGATGGCCGGATTCTTAATACCGAACAGACAGGGCGTGTCGATCTCTCCGGAGGCATATACATCCAGAGCTGCCTTCCGGACATCGAGTTTATACCTGGAACCCATGAGTTTGCTGCGAAAGCGAAAGTTTGTAACCAGGAACAGACCCGAAACTGCAGCAACACCAACAGCCCAGATTGTGAAAATCACATTGGACCGCAGCTCGAAACGCACCTCATCGGTCACCGGCACATTCTGTATATCATTTTGACCCGGCAGGTCCTCTGATTGTACCGGAGGATGCTGTGCAGGATGATCCGTCTGTATGTTTTCCTGTGGTTTTACAACCTGAATGAAAGCATCGGGCACTTTCGCTTGGCTGGTAAAATTCGCAACGCTGAAAGCCGTACTACCTATGCTGAAGGGAATCAACAAGCGCAAAAGCACCAATCCCCACATGGCATACTGTAATCTCAGACTGATTCTTCCCTTCAATACAGCACGCAAACCGATCACAATCAAAATCAGAATACAGGATGATACGATCCATTCAGTCATGGTTTTTCCCCTCCAATTCTCTTAATATGGCGTATAACTCATCTATTTCCCTCTGCGGCAAACTCTGTTTCCGGGTCAAACTGCTGACCAGCAGACTCAAACTGCCTTTATACACCCGGTCCAGCAAATGCGCTGTCTCCTGAACGGCCACTTCCTCCCGGGTAACCAGCGGCCGGAAAGTCTTCAGCTCCCCTTCTGTGTTCCCCTCCACAGCGCCCTTCGTTTCCAGACGGCGCAGCATAGTCAGTGTAGTGCTTCTTGTCCAGCCCATCTTCTGATCCAACCACGCTACGGTCTCCCGGCCTGTCCGCGGGGATTTCTCCCAAAGGCACTCCATCACCGTCCACTCTGCTTCCGTTAATGCAATACTCTGTTCATTCATTTCCATCACGCTCCCATATACTGTTTACGTCTGTAAACACATCATATCGCATCTGTTTACATTTGTCAACAGTTTCATTCCATCAGAACATGAAATAGTCCCGACCTTTGAGTATAAGCTTCTTATATATCAAAAATCGGCAGGGCGTGTTCCCTGCCGATTTTACTTTATTGGATTTTAATACTCTTACGCACGCAAATCTGGTCCGTAAGCATCACAAAGAATCTGAGATTCTCTCCCTCACCGGGAATGGATCGTTCCACCGCTTCCTCACCGGTGATTTCCAGAATCATGTATTCACAGGACCGGTCTTTTGCAAATTCTGCAGGCACATCCCCGCTCTTAAATGCCGCGGTATCGATGATCTTGTGGTCTTCACTCATCTGTATGATTTTCAACGTTTCTGCCGGATTTGCAAAGTCAATCGTGATCTCTACTTCAAAGGTGCGGTTCTGCTCTTCACCGCCTTCTGTCACAGAAGTGGTTTCATGAAAGCTCTGCTTTGCCTGGATGCCATCATCGGCACTGACATGAATCCCCTGGCCCGGCAGCAGGGAAATCACACCGGCCTCGTTCTGGTATACCGGATGCATATAGTAAATCGCTTCCCCGGAGCCTTTGGCCATCCAAATGGTGCCGCTGATGCCTTCTTCGGATCCGCCCACCCTGGAATTCACATCACTGATCCCCTCAGAGACCTGGGATGTAACATAATTCCCCTGGGGACTTTCCATCACAAAACGAGCCAGCAACATTCCTTTGAGCCCGGGAAATTCATAGGAATACTCCTTGCGTTCTTTTCCGTCGGGACCTGTAATTGTCTTTTCCGTTTTGATGGCATAAACACGGCCCGGATGATCCTGCGGGATTTCATCCTGCTTGGCGCCACCTGAAAGATATTCATTCAGCACAGTCTCTGCATCCAGGGCACCCAAAGGCTCAGTGGTCACAAACACACCTACCAGCTGCCCTAATTCGGGAGCTTCTTCCTCAGGCTTTGCAAGCTGGCAGCCGCAAAGACAAAGCATCAAGGTAATTACCAGAATTGCAGCAAATAATTTTTTATTCATCGTGATCCTCCTGATCCAAATTTCCGTCAAATTTCAGAATATCCCCTACATCGCACTGCAGATAATAGCAAATCTTATTGATGGTACCGAACCGGATGCCCTTAGCCTTTCCGCTTCGGAGGATGGAAAGATTCGCTTCTGTAATGCCAATCTTCTGGCATAGTTCCTTGGATGTCATGTTTCGCATTCGCAGCAGTTCATCCAAATGGGTTAAAATAGCCATATTATACCTCCCTTAAATGAAGAGGTCATTGTCTTCCTTGATCTGTTTTCCCTGATTCAGCAGCCGTGTCAGCAGCATCAGCGCAAAGACCACCGCAATACTCAAAACCGGGATCCGCAGCGTCACATGAAGATCGTAAAGAACAGGAGCCAACAGGATTTGAACCAGATTCAGCGCCGTACCGGAAAGGCAAATCACAAGAAGCGTCCGCTTACACCAGGAAGACACCTTTCCCGCTGCAGCACAAGCTGCCTGGCTATAGGGATCAGCCTCAAGTTCTTTCAGCAGCTTTACCGCAAGAAGCATCGTCAGAATATCAAATCCATATTCCACCAGCGCAACGAGGCAGGAGCCGCCAATCACAAGAAAGGTAGGAATCAGGCTTGCTCCCTGCAGTGCATTGGACTCTGCCACCCGGCAAAGCTTCCCAAAGCACTCGCGAGATTCTGCAGCAGCCAATACAAGAAACACGCCGATACAAAGCACGAGCAGCATCCGAAGGGCTCCGAAAACATTTGCAGCACCAAAGCTGTCGTAGCTGCGCATCAGTTTCACAATACCCCAACTGAGAAGCACACTGTAAATGCTGAACGAAAGAATCACATCTCCAATCTCCCCGCTGAGCATCGTGGGCCTGAGAGAAGGATTGATCATGTAATATAGAACGAAGAACATCAGCAGGCTGCAAACAACCGGTAGGACATCCTCTATAAGCCACTTTCGTTTGATGTTCAGCAAAAGCGGCAGCAGTGAAAGGACCGCATAGAGTGCCACAGCAACCACATTCCCGGCTTCACCGGAAAGACTCAACCGACGAAGTCCCCTTCCGACCAATACAAACGGCGTAGCAAAAACGGAATAACGATCCGTGACGGCTCCGTAAGCAAGCCCAACAAACAAGAGCAGCGCAAACGCCGTCCATACGAGTCCGGATAAATGCCTTCTTTTCATAACGTTCCCTCCAATTATTGTTTTTCAATAATTTCTAACAAAAAGATAACACAGGACACCTTCGTTGTCAATAGGAAATTATAATAAAACAATAATTTCCCACCAAAAGCACAGTAGTCCTGGGACTCCAGTGCAAAAAAAGACCGCCCCGAAGATCGGAGCGGTCTATACGTATCAATTGGTCTTTACATAGTCCATGGAAATCCAGCCTCTGCTGATTTTACCCCAGATCATACCATTAACTTCCTTAGTTTCCAGAATGGTCACCTGGTCGCCCTTCTGCAGAACGCCGACAATGGTGTGATTGGTCCCGGCGCCGCTGCGGATCCGCAGGTCGGATCCGGTTACAGTACCGGACATCCCCTGCTGTGTCTGCTGGTTATCATCAGGTTTCTGGGAAGGATTTTCAGGAGCGGAGTCCTCGGGAACAGCGGTATCAAAGGACACATATTTCAGAGAAACCCAGCCTTTTTCGGTCTTACCCCAAAGAGTACCGGTGTTTTCCTGAACCTCAGTGATCACAACTTTGTCACCTCGGTAATAGCTGCCGGACACGGAGTAGCCCGTACCAGGGCCACTGCGGACCCACAAATAGCCCTCAGAATTGATAGTTCCGGTCTTTCCAAGAACGGCCTGTGTATTATCCAGCCGGACATACTTCATAGAGATCCAACCCTTTTCGATCCTGCCCCAAACAGTGCCGGTAACGGTCTTCTGTTCAAGGATGGTAACCTTGGTCCCGTTGTAAAGGTAACCTACCACACCGTTGTGCGTACCTGCACCGGACCGGATGGTCAGAGCGCCGGAATTCAGAGTAACCGTGCCGGTAACGGAAGAAACAGGCACCTTGTCGTTGTCCTCAGGGTTGGTTTCAGGCACTGTGACCTCAGGAACAGTTTCTTCAGGCTCCGTTTCCTCAGGCTCGGTAACCTCAGGTTCGGATTCCTCAGGCTCGGTAACCTCAGGCATGTTTTCTTCAGGCTTGGTTTCAGGGGGAGTATTGTCGGGTTCCGATTCGGCCTTGTCCAGGACCACATAATCCATGCTGATCCAGCCCTTGTCGGTTTTGCCCCAAACAGTATTGCCAACCTTCTGCTGCTCCAGAATGGTCACTGCATCCCCGTTGCCATAGCTGTTCACAGCCGCATATCCTGTGCTGGGACCGGTGCGGATATTCAGGCGACCGGAATTCAACTTTACCTTTCCGGTAACCTTAGGCTCTTCAGGCTTCACCGCAGGATCCTGAGGCTTGGAATCGCCGCCCTGGTCGGAATCGGATTCGGTCTTATCCAAAACCACATAGGTCAGACTAATCCAGCCCTGCTCAATACGGCCCCAAATGGTGCCGCCGTTTGCCTTCTTTTCCAAAATCTCTACGCGGGTACCGCCGGTCAGGTGACCAACCACAGGGTTGGAAGTGCCAGCCCCTGCACGAATATACAGGAAGTCGCTGACCTTCACGGTGCCCATAACGGAATTCTTCTGCTCGGTATTCCCGGTCTGATCAGAGCCGGTATTGGGTGTTGTAGGCTCGGTAGCATCGCCGCCGGTATTTTCGTGGTTACCGGAGTTATCGTCGTTTCCGGTGTTATCTTCCACAGTGCCGTTGATCACATCATCATAATTGGTGTACTTCAGGGCAATCCAGCCTTTGCTGCTCTTACCCCAGGTATAACCGCCGGCGGTGGTGGTGCGGGTAATCACCAGTTCATCACCGATGTTGGCAGTACCCACACGGGCATAAGCCGTGCCGGGACCTCTGCGAAGGTTCACATCGGTACCGGTGACAGTAACGGTGACGCCATCTGCTTCATCGTCTTCGGTAGGCTCCTGAGTAAACTCCAGATTGACCCAGCCCACATTTTTGACCTGGCCCCACTTAACACCGGTGTTGTCGGTATACTCAGCAGTGATCTCCAGCAAATCGTGCTGGTAGAAGGAATCCACAACCAGAGCACCCTTCACAGGCTGTTTGAAGGCGTTGAGCCGCTCGGCAGCCACTTCCCTTACATAAGAAACGGGGCTACCGGTAATAATAACCTCGGGGGTATCCTGAGGCTGATCCATACCGTCTCCAGCGCCCCAGTGGGCATAGAGGGTATAGCCCTGGACACCGGCATCCAGCTTTTCCACCTTCTCGCCACCACTGGGATCGGTATACCAGCCCTGGAAGGTGTAATTTTCATATGTAGCAACGGCACGGATCTCAGGATTCTCGTCAATCACATAGCACTGAACGGACACATCGGACTCACCGCCGTTTCCGTTGAAAACCACATAGCTGTGATTGGAAGATACATTGATATCATATACACCGTTCAGGAAAATGTTGGCCTCACTCAAACGCCGGCGAACCAGACCGGGCAGAATCACACCGCCGGCATTGCTCCATTCACCAAGGGCAAACATGAAGTCGCTGCCGGTCCAGCCTTCCACCACCGCATTACGCAGTGTACAGGCCTGGAACATCCAGCCGGCGCCAACATTATATGTAAAGGACAGCAACGCATCGAACTGCGCCTGATTAACCTTCAGGCCATACTTATCAATGAAGCTGTTGACGCTCTTACCCATGTTGTTGACATACATAACAAGCAAGGACTCAGCCTCTTCTTTGGAGATTCCCTCTGCACGGTAGCGGTCCAGATGCTCCGCAGGAGCCCGGGTACCATAACCGACGGTCCACTGGCCATAATCCCAAATGGGCTTGAAGCAGAAGCCTTCCCACTTTTTGATCATCTCCACCATCTCAGGGCTGACCTGATATTCAGAGGCCGCTTCAGCGGTGACAGGATTGAAAGCCACCAGGCTCAACATCAGTGCCACAATCAGCACCATTCCAAGAATACGAATCTTCACAGGATTTTGCTCCTTTCGTAAATACAGGTTAAAAGCTGACGCCAAAGAGCATCAGCCGTATTTCTCTATCACAGATGGGCATATTATACCAGATTCTGATCCGCATTTCAAGTCCTTTTCGCAAATTAATTACACATTTGTTACTTTTTAACCCTGTAAAATGTTGCCAATAACGATATTTTCGCTCTGTTTTCCAGAAAATACGTTGTTCTTTCTACAGCAGCCGGATCATTTTGTAACATCCTTTGTTGCTTTTTGTGAGAACCTGTGATATACTTTCGGGCAAAGGAGTGATATGTATGCAGGTCCCTTCGGTCCTGATTGGCATGAGCGGCGGTGTGGACAGTTCCGTAGCCGTGTATTTAATGAAACAGCAGGGTTTCCGCTGTGGCGGCGCCACTATGCGCCTCATCAGCCCGGAACTCAAGGGAATTCCGACCGACCGGCCGGACGATGTGGCTGATGCCAGAGCCGTGGCGGAACGCATGGAGATTCCTTTTCACATCTTTGATTTCTGCGATGACTTCCGGGGCCACGTAATGGACCAATTCGTAAGCTGTTACGAGTGCGGTTTGACACCGAATCCCTGTATCGTATGTAACCGACATCTGAAATTCGGAAAATTCCTGGACCAGGCCCTTTCCATGGGCTACGATTATGTGGTTACCGGCCACTATGCCCGGATCCGAAAAGACGAGCAAACCGGGCGGTATCTGCTATACAAAGCCCAGGATGCCCCCAAGGACCAAAGCTATTTCCTCTACTGCCTGAATCAGCATCAGCTGGCCCACACCATCCTTCCCTTGGGTTCCCTGACAAAGGCTCAGGTGCGGCAGATTGCGCTGGAGCAGGGCTTTCTCAACGCTCGGAAGCGAGACAGTCAGGACATCTGTTTTATTCCCGACGGGGACTACCGAGCGTTTCTGGAAAGCTATACCGGCAAGCACTACCCCAATGGCAGCTTCCTGGACCAAAACGGCAAAGTGGTTGGCACCCATACCGGTGCTGTGGGATATACCCTGGGACAGCGGAAAGGTCTGGGCCTTGCCATGGGCGCCCCGGTTTATGTATGCAGCAAGAATATGCAGGATAACACAGTAACCGTTGGTCCTAACGAAGCGCTGTTTCACCGGGCGCTGCGGGCCAACGACCTGAACTGGATCCCCTTCCCTGCCCTCACCGAGCCCATTCGGGCAAAAGCCAAAACCCGGTCCAGGATGACAGAGCAGCCCGCCACCGTTTATCCGGAAGCAGACGGATCCGTGCGTGTGGTTTTTGATGAACCCCAGCGGGCTATGACGCCCGGTCAGGCAGTTGTATTCTACGACGGTGATCTGGTCGTAGGCGGCGGCACCATCACTTCCATCGAATCATAACAGAAGGCCACCGGATGCACCGGTGGCCTTTAACGTTATTCCGATTAATGATGCGGTTCCTCTCCCACAAGCACTTTCAGCGAATGTCCGGGAGGCTCCATTCCATGGGCCCTGCACCACTCTCCGAATTCCTCGGGCCAATCTTCTAAACCAAAATGGCGTACCAGATCCAGCAAACCGTTCTTTCCAATGACCCCGCTTTCATAGGGTACCGTTCCAGGACCGTAGTCGTAAATAAAGTCACCAATCAGCAGCCAGTCAAGTTCCGGAGACATGGAAAGACGTAGTTCCGTACCATCCTCAAACTGCAAAAGCAGATACAGTTCATCCAGGATAAACTCACGTATGCTATCATGCACCAACTCCGAGGCATCAATCATATTTTCCAGACTCGCCAGCACCCTCTGATCCGTTGCTGTTCCGAAAACCATTTCTTCAAGCATCAGTTTTGCACCGACCAGATTCTCCGGCAATTGAGGATTCTTCGCATATTCCTGACGGATCTGGAACACGATCCGATTATTCTCCCCAGAATCCTCCCAATCCGGTTCGATACTGCCTGTCGGTTTTTTCGTCAAGCCATAACGGACATAGGATTCATAGAAATCTCCACTTTTATCTTGCAATACTCCCCGGAAACTTTTCAGATGATAGTAATAGTGTTCCAAAACATCTCCAGGCGTGCCATCGATCAAGAAAGTCTGCTGTCGAACCATAAAGATTCTTCCGTCAAAGAATATATCTTCTGCATTTATAAGGGATCCCAATCTGTAATTGACAACCCGGACCCTTGCGGGCATTTCAGCCTCCACCGACCGAACAAACGCATACCATACATCCACATTGGCATAGCCACTCTCAGACTCCATAACAACAGCCCCGTCCTGAATGACATTCAACATTTCATAGTACCCTCTGGATAGCTTCTCAAAGGGCTGCATTCCGTCATCCGGCACAACGGAAATGTTGAATCCGTACTGATTCTTCACAGGCGGCTCTGTGGGCGCTGTGGTTTCCGGAATCTCCTGTCGGTTGGCTTCAAAGTAGCTGACAGCTTTTTGCATACACTCCCGCGACTGTTCTTCCACATAAACCTGAGTATCAGGAATCCGCCCTCCCGGGAATTTGGCTTGAATATCAACAGGATAGTAGCTTCCATCCCGAGGCATCCAGTATTCCACCGCGGTGTAATATCCCTCTTCATTCACAGCAAAGGTTAGCGCCACTGGAATATGGGTACCACTCCGTTCATTCAAAGTGCCGTTATTGTCAGCATAAGTCTGGCAAAGGGCCAGGCCGTACAGTGTTACACAGCCATCCGGGGCAGACGCCCTGTCTACCTCACGGAAGCTTACAAAAGCTTTTTCCTGTTCGTTTTTAGGCTGTGTAATGTCCACAAGTAAAGCTTCTGTCACTGCATCCAAATCCGTTCCGGAGGGAATCACGGTTTCAAATACAGAAACCGCCCTGTATTGGTTACGTCCCTCATCCCAGCGGCTGCGGACCATCACCGCGGTCCCGGGCTTCAAATTGTCCGCAAGTGTAACGTTTTCCTCCACAAAGAATTCCATTTGATAACTTTCACCGCAGTTCAGTTTCAAGTGTCCCTGGGAGTAATCCCCCAGGATCCCAAAGAAGTACGATACTCCATTGACGGTATCGTTATTCTGTGGGGGATCGGTCAGCAGCACCACCGCCAGCGCAGCGCAGAGCACCACCGCAACTACACTGATCCAGAGGACGGGTTTCTTCCATTTGGCAAGGTTTTTGATGCGGCCCTTGGTGTCGCCCTCGCCAAATGCCAGCGGCGTACCTGCAAAAATAGGTCTGTTTGTGGAAATCTTAAGAAGAGAAGCCGCATAGTCTCCCCGAATCTCCGGCCCCAGCTGTTTCAGCACCGCTTCATCGCAGCTCATTTCCATATCTCTGCAGCCCAGGAAAAAGGCCACCCACACCAGAGGATTAAACCAGTGCAGGCTGAGGGCCAGGAAGCCGAGGGCTTTCCAAGTCGGGTCCAGCCGACGGATATGCTGCCGCTCATGGGCGAGAATGTATTCTCTTTCCCGCTGCTCCATACCCACAGGCAAATAAATCTTCGGCGCGACAAGGCCCATCACAAAGGGGCCCGGAATATCTTCTGTTTCATAGATCCCCTTTTCCAGCAGCACCGATTCCCGAAGCTTCTTTTTCAGCCGCAGCAGCCCAACCAGGCTGTAAAGGGCCATCGCTGCCACACCGGCAACCCACAAATACGCCCCAAGGCGAATCCAGATGTCCTTCGGGGACACCGAAATGTACTGGATTTCCTGGGAAATGTCAGGCTCCCCCGGGACAGGGTCCTGGGGCTTCGCCACAGGAATCTGCACCTGGGTGCTGTCTCCTGAAATCACATTCCCCACAACCTCCACCGCGGCTGCACCCACATCGATGGGAGAAACGGGCACATTTTCCAGTTCATAGTTTTGAGAAACAGGCGGAAGTTCCGGCAGCACACTGACCGATGAAGTCAGTTGCAGCGGAAACAAAAGCCGCACCAGAACCACCAGCCACAAGCCGTAAGACACCACTTTCGGCGCACGGCGCAGCAGAAGCCTCGCTGCCAGCACAGCCAGGATCACCAGGGAACCTTTCGCTGTCATATCCAGAACGGACATAAATACCGAATCCAGCATAGCATTACCCCCTCATATCGTCGATGAGTTTTTGCAGTTGTTCAATTTCCTCCTGACTGAGCTTCTGCCGGGACCCGAAGGCTGCCAAAAACGCAGGGAGCGAACCGTGGAACGTCTCCTGCACATAGAGCTGACTGTGGCGGGCATAATAGGTTTCCTTACTCATCACCGAGGTGACGACGCCCTCGTTGTTTTGAAAGAGCCCACGGTCGCAAAGACGTTTCAGCACCGTATATGCCGTAGTTTTCTTCCAGCCAATGTGTTCCAGCGCCAGTTTTGCCAGGGCACCGGAGGAAATCGGTTCATTTTCCCAGATCAGATCCGCAAACCGAAGCTCTCCCGCACCCATTCTGAAATCAGACATATAAATCCCTCCTGTTCTACTCTTTGTAGTACAACTATATTCTACACATTGTAGAACGTTTTGTCAAGAGCATATTTGTAAAAAATGGCGGACCGTGCAGCAAAACACGATCCGCCAATGTTTATTACAGTTTATAATCCGGGAAGTATTCCTCCACAAAGTCCACACGGACCACCTGGAAGGACCGGCCGTTCAGGTAGGCCAGAGCACCGGCATCAGTGGTAAACCGGAAGGTCAGTCTATAGGAATACAGGGCCTGATAGGTCCGGTCAAAGCGTTTGTCCAGCTTTCCGTACTTTCCGTCCCCCAGAAGCGGGTGGCCCGCATGGGCAAACTGGGCTCGAATCTGGTGCGTTCTGCCGGTAATCAGCTCGCATTCCACCAGGGAAAGTCCCTGCCGGCTGGCCAGGGTAATATAATTGGTCTGACAGCTTTTGGAGCCGGCCTGGGGCGTATCCGTCACAAAGACCCGGTTCTTCTTGGCATCCTTGAATAAATATCCTCTCAGGCTCCCTCTGGGGGGTCTGGGGGTTCCCTCCACCACTGCCAAATACCGTTTGTCCAGCTTGCCGTACTTGCCGTCACCCAGCAGCGGATGGCCCGCATGGGCAAACTGGGCCCGGATCTGGTGAGTCCGTCCGGTGATCAGCTCGCACTCCACCAAGGAAAGGCCGTTGGCGCTGGCCAGGACTTTATAATTGGTCTGACAGCTTTTGGAGCCGGCCTGGTGCGTATCGGTGACGAAGACCCGGTTTTTCTTAGCATCCTTAAACAGATACCCTTTCAGACTTCCCTCTTTGCGCTTGGGTGTGCCCTCCACGATGGCAAGATACCGCTTATCCAGCTCCCGGTCCTTGATCTTCTGGTTCATCACCCGCAGGGCTTCGGCAGTCTTGGCGGCGATGACGATACCGCCGGTATTGCGGTCGATGCGGTTGCACCGCGCCGGGGTGAAGGCATTCTCCTCCCGGGGCCGCCATTCCCGCTTTTGGTAAAGATAGGACTGGATATGGTCGATAAGGGTGCGGCCGTATTCCGCGCCGTCATGGGGATGCACCGCCAAACCCGGCCGCTTATCCACAAGGAGGATATGTTCATCCTCGTAGACGATGTTCAGCTTGGGGGTGGCCACTGTCAGATAGGCATTGTCCTCCCGGGGCTTATCGAAAAACTCATCGTTGATATAAAGCTGCAGCACGTCCCCTGTCTGCAGGCGGGTATCCCGCTCTACCCGGCCGCCGTTGCGCTTGATACGCTTGATACGGATGTATTTCTGCGCCAGGGAGGCCGGCAGCAGCGGCACGGCCTTGGCCAAAAAACGGTCCAGCCGCTGATTCGCATCATTGGCTCCAATGGTAAATTCCTTCATTACAGTTCCTCTGATGCCGCATCCTGGAAATACTTGTCCATCTGCTGGGTAAACTCCTGGGCGGGGTTATAGCCCATCTTCTTCTGACGGTTGTTCATAGCCGCCACCTCCAAAATCACCGCCAGGTTACGGCCGGGGGTGATGGGGATGGTGACCATGGGAATATTCACATCCAGGATCTGCATATAATGCTCCTCGACCCCCAGCCGGTCATAGACTTTTTGGGTATTCCAGGGTACGATATTCACAATAAGGTTAATTTCATTTTCCGACTTGACAGCACCCATACCGAACAG
>JAZSLC010000207.1:0-13291 GCA_045535175.1 Faecousia sp.
TCTCCATTCCCACCCACCAGTTCCTGTTCTATCCCGGTCAGCTGGGTCCCAGGGAGTACATGGAAGCCTTGCAGGTGGAAGACGCGGAATTCGAACTCATCCGCTACCCGGAGCGGGGTACCTGCCTCTACCGTTGCGGCAATGAACGGTATCTATTGCAGGTTATTGCACCCGACTACAAAGCGGAACTGTTTGGAAAGGCTGGCGGTCGCTGATGAGTGCTGCCATCGGTGCGGCGCTGAAGAAAATCGGCGCCGCTCTTCTGACGGACAAGAATGTTCTGAAAACCATAGGCATGGTGATCCTTGTCCTTGTTGTGGCGCTGTTACTGCCCCTCATGGCCGTGATGGCGATCCTCAGCGGTGACATTCAGCTGGACACCGATGCCCTCAAGGAGCAGATCGAGATCAATCTGACTGCCAACGACATCATCATGCTCACACGAATCGAGGACACCATGGAAGCCATAGACACCGCTCTGACAGACGCGCAGATGCCAAGCCGGGTGGGAGAAGCCCAAGCCCTGTACATCATGGCACTTTACAACCACTCCGGCAGCTCCAACTTTGTATCCCGGCTGGTGTCCTGCTTCCGGGAGAACCAAACGGACACCCAGCTCATCAATGCGGTCAACAGCGAGTTTGGAACCAGCATTGCCGTGGAGGAATTCTCCCGCATTGCTCAGAACATGCGTACCACCTATATCGACTACTCCGACTACTGCGATCCCACCACCAAGAACAATCTGGACTTGGTACAGTGGGCAATGGAAGCACACAGCTCCGGCTGGGGCTATGTCTGGGGTACCTACGGTCATGTGCTGACCCGCAGCTACTACGAAATGAAGCTGGAGCAGTACCCGGAGGGCGTTGGCGACTATGCTGACTTCATCCAGGCCAACTGGATTGGCAAGCGTACCGCTGACTGTGTGGGTCTCGTCAAGGGCTACTGCTGGTTCGATCCGGAAACCCAGAGCATTGGATACGGGCTCAACGGCATGCCGGACATCGGCACCGAGCAGATGATCCAGTGGTGTGATGAAAAAGGCAGTATGGATACCATGCCGGAGATCCCCGGACTGCTCCTATGGATGAACGGCCATGTGGGCATCTACATTGGGGATGGCTATGCCATCGAAGCCATGGGCACGCACCACGGTGTGGTAAAAACCCAGGTGGCAGGCCGGGGCTGGAAACTCTGGGGTAAGATCCCCAGCATCGAATACATCGAAGAAGCACAGGAAACCGAACCCACGGTCACCGCTTCTTTCATATCAAACGAATTGGAGGTTATGAATTGAACAAAAGTGAACCCATCAAATCCTTAGAGAGCATCGACCTCTCCTATTGCACCATCCTGGACAAGAACTTCTCCGGGGTAAAATTTATCGGTGCTTCCTTTCGTGGCACTCGGTTCAACAACGTGGACTTCACCGGGGCCAGCTTTGTAGGATGTGACTTCACCGAATGTCGGATGACCGACTGTGAGCTGGATCATGCCCAGGCTCATATGACGGATTTTTCCCTGACCATCTTTGAGTCCTGCACAGTGTTGGGCATGACCATGCGGGAGTGTCGGATGGAAGCGGTCAGCCCTTACAGCACAGACCTGTCCCAGATCGATATGGATGAACAGACTTTAGCTACGGCAGCTGACCAGGAGCGTGATGTCAGTGAGATCCTGAAAGTAATGAAAGGGGCAATGTACTGATGCAGGTAAGAGCAATCTTTCAAAGAAAAGAAGCGTGCTTTGAGCCCAGCGAGTGTGAGATCGATAAGGTCATCCACCTCTCTGACAGTGCCTTCGCCCAATTCCAGCAGACCCTTCTGGATAACTACGACTTCCTCCGGGATAACGCTGACCTGATGCGTGTGGAGAACGGGATTACCCACTGCCTGCTGGTGGTTGGTGAAACCTTTGAGGATGGCATCCTGGTCAACTCCGAGGGAAGCAGCTATGCCCGTTATGCAGCTTACTTACCCAATGCCAAGAGCTTCCTGCTCTCTCAAGGTCAGGCGCAGCAAGAATCTTCCTCTGCTGTTGAACAGATATCACCTGCACTCCTGGCCTACGGTGAGAAAATGAGCAAGCTGGTGGATGCTTCCGTCAAGCGGGCGCTGATGGGCCATGACCAATCCACCTACATCCTCTCTATGACAGAGTTGCGAAGTCTCCACGACCAAGACAGTTTTGATGAAGCGCTGTTTGCTGCCATGCTCCGAGAACGCCCCGAGATCCTGGATATGGATGTGGATGAGGGCGGTGACATCATGGTCACCCTTTCCCTGGAAGCGGTCATGGCCTATGACCGCTCTAAGTACCGTGTGCTGACCCAGGACGAACTGGATGTCATGTACGCGAGGCACATTCTCTTCAATTACGGTGAGGGTGGAGAGCAGGCTGACTTCTCAAATTGCCGCCTGACCGATTTGGACATGCGGCACATGCAGCTAAACGGTGCCTGCTTTGCCGGCGCTCTTCTGGAGAATGTAAAAATGCAATCTGCAGGCCTCTGCTTCTGCGTGTTCAAGGGTGCCCAGTTTGTGGACTGCGATCTGACGGATATCACTGCCGAGGAAGCAGACTTCAGCGGCGCCGCCTTCACCGGCTGTACCATACGAAACGGCGTCTTTACCCACAGCAACTTTGCCAATGCCCAGTTCCAGGACACCGATCTGTGGAATGCCTATTTAGGCAGTTGCTGTATCGAAGGGGCCCGTTTCCTTTGCTCTGAAACCGGTGGCATCGATTTGTCCGGTGCCACAGAGGATGCCCAGGGCTGGGTCATGGGAGGCATGTAATGAACACTGCCTGCACAGTACCATTGAAGGAGGTAACCCTATGAGAAAAATCAACCTGACCGTTTCCTATGAGGAAGAAAAGGTCAAAGCCATCCGCTGGTATCTTAGCCAGAAAGAGGCCAAACTGGAGGATGAACTGATCCAGGCATTGGATTTGCTGTTTCAGAAGAATGTCCCTGCCAATGTAAGAAGCTACATCTGCAAGGATGCTGACGCACCTCCCGATGCGGAGGAACCCAAGTCCCGGAAACCCAGGCCGGATGCTGGTGGATGACTTCGCCGCCTTTGGGGGCGTCCCGGCCCTGTGTGCCCCTTTCTCCACTGGGGTGGGGCAGGGATGCCCCCAGGGGCGGTTTGGGGCGCTGTGAGCCGCTGTGGGCGGCGTTTGGGATAGGCTTTCTGCACAAAGCCCGGACCCCGTCCGCTTTGCGAACGAGGTGCAGGAATAAGGGCTGGCGTCAAAATCGCCGCCAGCCCACTTCACAGCGTCCGGCAACGCCGGCCGCACAAGGGTTTTTCGGGCTTTTGTGCATTTTCCCACCTGGCGTCAAAATCGGGTATCAAAAAGCCTAAAAGCGTCACAGAATAGGAATTGCTTAGAGCCGCAAGCACAAGTCAGGGGGTCAACCCTGAATACGTACTGTTTATGCCTCAATATCAATTCTGGTGTCAAACACATCGTAGTATCACAACACACAAGGAGGTGGGATATGACCGACACGAAAGAACGATTTTCTTTACGGATCGCACCAGAAACCGCTGACATGGTTGAGAAAAACTACAGAGAAAGTGGCTGTGTAAGCAAATCAGAATTCATAGAAAAGGCAATTCTTTTCTACTGTGGCTACCTCACTGCCAACGACTACCGGGAGTATTTTCCCAACGTGATCGTCTCAACGACCAAGGGAATGCTGGATTCTTTTGAGAATCGGATGGCGAATATTCTTTTCAAAAACACCGTGGAGCTGTCAATGGTTCTTCACACCTTGGCTGCCACCCATAACATCAGCGATGATACTTTGCGTGAGCTTCGCAGAATGTGTATCGACGATGTAAAGAAAATCAACGGCACGATTACGCTTTCCGATGCTGTAAAGTTTCAAAAAGGATAAGGTGATTCCCTGTGGCAAAAGTGATTTTGAAATGGAGATACATCAAACCCGGAACGAAAAAGCACAACAGCAATCTCGTCAAATACATTGCCCAGCGGCACAATGTGGACAAGATCGATGACACATGGCAGGCACTTCCTGTATCGGAATCTCAGCAGGAACTAATCTTCCAGATCCTGAAAGACTTCCCGGAAACAGCCGACAGCCATGAGTACCAGGACTACCTTGCCATGCCCAATAAGGGCACTGCCTCTGAGTTTATCTCCCGGGCCATCGAAGATAACTTCGACCGGATCGGTAAGCGAAAGAACTATGTCCGCTACATTGCCCACCGCCCCGGTTCCGAACGGTTCGGAACCCACGGTCTCTTTACCGACGCCAATATTCCCATCAACCTCAACGCCGTGGCAGAGGAAGTCGCGCAGCATAACGGCATCCTCATGACGGAGGTTCTATCCATCCGCCGTGAGGATGCCATTCGTTTGGGCTTCGATAAAGGTGAAGTCTGGCGGGATATGCTCCGCAGCCAGACCACCGCCATGGCCCAGGCAATGAATATTCCTCTGGAAGATCTGCGGTGGTATGCCGCATTCCACAACGAATCCCACCATCCCCACTGCCACATCGTTGCCTACTCCGTGGGAAAAAAGCCTTACATCAGCCAGCGCGGTCTCATAAAACTCAAGGAAAGTTTTGCTCACGAAATCTTCAGGCAGGATCTGCTAGCAATCTACCAGGAGCAGACCGCACAGCGTGATTCTCTGAAAGCGGAAACGACAGACCTTGTACGAAGAATTGTCCAGGCTGTCAACTCCGGTGTCTGCAAAAATGATAGGCTGGAGCTGCTGCTTCGGGAACTGTCTTTGCAGCTTCAAAAGGCAAAGGGCAAGAAAGTCTATGGCTATCTGCCTCAGACGGCCAGAAATCTAGTCAACAACATCGTCGACGAACTGGCCAAAGACGAGCGGTTATCTCAGCTGTATTCCCTGTGGTACGACCAGCGGGATGCGGTGATCCGCACCTACCAGAGCAGACTTCCGGACCGGGTTCCGCTGTCTCAAAACGAAACCTTCCGTTCTATTAAGAACGCAGTCATCCGGGAAGCGCTGTATCTTTCTGACTCCGCATCCGTGCCGAAAGTAGAGGTTGATTTGCCGGAAGTGTTGCCGGATAACATTCCTGCGTTACCACGTAATGTTTCTCCGCAGGAAAAATCTTCTCCGGAAGAATATCAACCCCAAAACGCTTCCACTCAAACCAATGAAAATGTCCAGCGAATCTCAGTTGATCGCGCTCAGACGCCGGTGGCGATGGCAGGCTTTCGGCTCATGGTAAGCCTTGCACGAATGTTTCAGCAAAAAATCCAGCAGGAGCAGAAGCAAAACAGTAACCTCATTGACCGGAAACTCCGTCAGAAAATCGAAGAAAAGAAGCAAGCCCAGGGCCTCAAGATGGGCTAGAAAGGATACCTATGGCAAACTATATTCCCTTTACTGAGCAGCAGCGGGAGCAGGCACGGCAAACTGATTTGGTTGCCTTTCTCCGCCAGTGTGGTGAGCTCGTCAGACCATCTGGCTCGGAGTTCCAATGGAACAAAGACGGCCAGAAGATTACCATCCGGGGTAATGTATGGTACAACCAGTACGAACAGTTCGGTGGTGATGCCATAACCTTTGCCCAGCATTTCTATGATTATTCCTACCAGGATGCCGTCTGCCTCATGCTTTCTATGAACTGCGGCATCGCTGTTCCGTCCTACACTTCCTATCCGGCAGCAGAATTCAAGCTCCCTGAAAAGCATGACAATATGCGCCGGGTCTATGCCTATCTGCTTCGCCAGCGAGGGATCGATAAGGATGTGCTGGATTCATTTACCTATCGCGGTCTGATCTACGAGTCCGCCAAATACCACAATGTTGTTTTCGTAGGCAAGGACAAAGATGGAAAGCCCCGGCACGCACACAAGCGAGGAAGCGGCTCCCAGTCCACCTACAAAGGCAACGCACCCGGCAGTCTGCCCGGTTACAGCTTCCACTGGGTCGGAGCCTCAGACCGACTCTATCTCTTCGAAGCCCCGGTGGATCTTCTGTCGTTCATCTCCATGAACAAGTCCGGCTGGCGAAACCACAGCTATGCGGCTTCGTGCAGTGTGTCGGACAAAGTCCTGTGGCAGATGCTACACGACTATCCCTACATCAAGCGAGTGTTTCTCTGCTTCGACAGCGACAACGCAGGCCAGGAAGCAACGAAAAAGATCGCTGAGAAACTTGAGAATCAAAATATAGAATATGAAATCCTCGTTCCGATGGGAAAGGATTGGAACGAGGATCTTACTATATGAAGGGAGGAAACTATCTGAACGGAACAACTATGCTCATCCTCGTCTGCGGTTCTATGCTGGCAATCCTGGGTCTGATCTCTGCCGCATCCCATATGTACAACCTCAATGGCATCAAATCAAAAACCGTTGGCGACGGTCAGCACGGTGCCGCCCGGTTCGCTACCGGCCAGGAACTGCTTCGCACCTTCAAGAAAGTGCCGTACAACCCTGACCATTGGCGGGAATTGGGGCCGAAATCAACGGAGTTGAAGTTGCCCCAGGGTGTTATCGTTGGCTGTAAAAACAAGAGCAGTCTTGTGTTCCAGCCAGGGCGCAAGTGGCCTTTCCGCATCCGCAAGCAGACCTATGCACTGGTGGATACCGCCGATGCGCATACCATGATGATCGGTGCTGCAGGCTGTGGAAAGACCGCATTCTGGCTTTACCCGAACCTGGAATATGCCTGTGCAGCAGGTATGTCTTTCCTTACATCAGACACCAAAGGCGACCTGTACCGCAACTACGGCAATATATGCAAAGCCTATGGCTACGATGTAGCGGTCATTGACCTGCGTAATCCCACCAAGTCAGACGGCAACAACCTGCTCCACCTCGTGAACAAATACATGGATCTTTACAAGGACAGCGGCAAACTAGCCGACAAAGCCAAGGCAGAAAAGTATGCCAAGATTATCGCCAAGACCCTGATCTACAGCGACGGCGACGCTTCCTCTTTCGGCCAAAACGCATTCTTCTACGATGCAGCCGAGGGTTTGATGACTGCCACCATCCTGCTGATTGCGGAGTTCGCCAAGCCGGAGGAACGGCACATCGTCTCCGTGTTCAAGCTGATTCAGGACTTGCTTGGCCCCTCCGGAGTCCGTGGCAAGAACCAGTTCCAGCTCCTTATGGAACGGCTTCCTGCCGATCACAAAGCCCGGTGGTTCGCAGGCTCCGCTCTGAACACCTCCGAACAGGCAATGCAGTCCGTCATGTCCACCGCCATGTCCCGGCTGAATGCGTTCCTGGACTCTGAGCTGGAACAGATCCTGTGCTTCGATACCGCCATCGATGCTGAGAAGTTCTGCTCGTCCAAGTGCGCTGTGTTTATCGTTCTCCCGGAAGAAAACCCCAACACATACTTCATGGTATCCCTGCTGATCCAGCAGCTCTACCGTGAGATTCTGACCGTGGCAGATGAGAACGGCGGCTCCCTCGAGAACCGTGTCATGTTCTACTGCGACGAGTTCGGCTCTCTGCCGCCCATCAGCTCCGCGGAAGTCATGTACAGTGCGTCCCGATCCAGAAAGCTGAGTATCGTCTCTATCATCCAGTTCTACCAGCAGCTCGAAAAGAACTACGGCAAGGAAGGTGCTTCCATCATTCAGGATAACTGTCAGCTTACCATTGCAGGTGGCTTCGCGCCTACCAGTGAAACCGCAGACATTATCTCCAAGGCATTGGGTACCAGGACCGTCATGACCGGCTCTGTCAGCCGGGGACATGAGAATGAGTCCCAGAGCTTACAGATGACTGAGCGGCCTCTGATGAGCCCTGACGAGCTGAAATCTATGAAGCCCGGTTCGTTTATCGTCATGAAAACAGGCGCCCATCCCTTCATCTCCAAGCTGAAGCTGTTCACCCAGTGGGGCATTGCCTTTGACAAGGGTGTATTCACTGTCCCGGACAAGGCTGCCCGTACCGTTTACTATGCCAGTAAAGAAACCATCCTTGCGGCAGTTGATGGTGCATTCCTCAGTACACGCCCTCCTGCTGATCCCTATAATAGTCAAGAGTCAGAGCAGAAGCGGCGCACGCCTGTCCGCACATCGGTGTAGGAGGTGATTAAATGTCCTACTTTGAAAAACTGTATAGAAATGACGAGCTTCCCCAGCGGGCGAAGCTCGTCTATATCTATCTTTATGACCACCGTGATGCGGTAGGGAAGGCCTGGCCAAGCGTAAAGCGGATTGCCAAGGAACTCAGCATCTCCGAAAATACCGCCCGCAGAGCCGTCCAGGACCTAGAGAAAGCCGGCCTGATCCGCAAGGAATATGCGTACCGTGAAAACGGCTCTTTCACAAGCAACCGCTATTACTTGCTTTGATTTTTCATCTTCGTCCAACCAAGGGGGCAGTCCGCCCAAACGGTGGCAGTAGCCCTCTGCCATCCTGACACCCCAACTAAAATACCAGCTTAAGAACATTTACAGCAGAAAGGAAAATTAAAGACTGGTAGATTAGAACAAATCCACGTAACAGGGATTCCTTGAGTATCACCCTGCCCATACATTTTGTTGTTATGTACTATTAATCAGCACTACGGAGAAAAATATCGAAACACCTGATTTATATAATAGAAAACATTTGTTGGTAACTATGTCTATATATCGGTATAATTCAGATAGTTTACAAAACCAGAGTAAATACTCAGGAGGTAGGTATGACAAATTATTACTTGAACCGTAATGTCCAAAGACTTAGTCCATCAGCCTCTATTGCAATGATGGACAAGGCACGCATGTTGAAAGCCCAAGGGTTGAATGTCATCTCTCTGGCAGGCGGAGAACCCGACTTTGATACGCCCACTCCCATTGTGGAAGCGTGCTATAAAGCTATTCGGGATGGACATACCCACTACACAATGGGCCGGGGAATTCTTCCCCTTCGAGAGCGTCTTTGCCAGAAGCTAAGTGATGAAAACGGGATCTCATGTACACCGGAACAAGTGTTAATCACTCCCGGTGGTAAATATGCTATTTTTCTAGCAATAAATACATTCCTTAATCCAGGCGATGAAGTTATGATTTTGGATCCTTCCTGGGTTTCCTATGCGCCTATTGTTGAGATGGCCGGCGGTGTTCCTGTTAAAATTCCTCTTTCTTTTGAAGATAATTACACAATACGCCGCGAAGTATTGGAAGAGGCTGTAACAGAGAAAACCAGAATTGTTATCTTGAATAGTCCCAATAATCCTACGGGACGTGTATTAACCTTACAGGAAGCTGCGGAGTTAGAACAGTTCTTACTGGCACATAACATTCTTTTAATCTCGGATGAGGTATACGAAGAGATTATATACGATGGTCGCCGTCATATTAGTCTTGGCAGCATACCGTCAATCGCCGAGAAAGTAATTACAGTCAATTCGTTTTCCAAATGCGCGGCAATGACCGGTTGGAGAGTCGGTTACCTATGTGCAGCCAAAGAACTGGTCAGCGCAATGTATCTGTTTTATCAACACACCTTAACTTGCATCAGTGAGTTTTCACAGATCGCGGCTATTACAGCTCTGGATTGCAAGGCTGAAATGGAACAGATGAGAAAAAGCTATGAGTACCGCCGGTCTCTGCTCTGTGATAACCTGACGCTCCTGCCCGGGGTCACCTGCCGAATGCCTGAAGGTGCATTCTATGCGTGGGTTAAGATCGAGAAAGACGGTATGAATGATGTTCAAATTGCGGAACATCTTCTGGAACGCGCGCAGATTGTGACTGTGGCAGGAAGCGGGTACGGATTGGGTAGTGATTCTTGTGTAAGAATGTGTTTCGCTGCATCAGAAACAGAACTTATAGAAGCCGTGAAGCGATTGCGCGCGGTTCTTTGAGAAAGGATTGTAGTTTCTATGGATATTGTTAAAGCATTTCAAGGTATCCCAACCGGAAACATTGCCGACAGCCAAGGTTTCTGCGGTGTTATGGATGCAGGGATTCAACCGTTGGATCGGCATATGCAACTGGTTGGTCGTGCATTGACATGTGCTTGTGCCGCCGGCGACAATTTGACGATTCACAAAGCTGTCTTACTGGCAAAACCAGGAGATGTGCTGGTGATTAGTTGCGGCGGTTACTTAAATGCCGGTGTATTTGGCGAGATGCTGGCACTCTGTTGCCAAGCAAAGGGAATTGCCGGTGTGGTCATCGATGGTAGTTGTCGTGACTCTCTTGAACTAATCGAGATGAGATTTCCTACATACACTCGCGGTGTAAATCCATCCGGCACAATCAAGGAAACCTGCGGTGAGGTTAATGGAAAGATCTTGTGCGGCGGTGTGTGGGTTGAAGCGGGTGATATAATCGTGGGCGATGCCGATGGCGTTATCGTGGTCAAGGCCAACGAAGCCGAGAAAGTTCTAGAACTGGCCAGCACCAAAAAAGCCCGGGAAGATGTGCTCCGTCCTCAGTTTGCATCCGGAAAGACCACCGCAGAACTTTTGGGATTGATGGATAAAATAAAGTAAGTCTCACGGTAACATACAACATTTAAAACAATACGTTTGATTTACAATCCAGACCTCATCGCTAAGATTCAGGAAGAACACCGTATCCTTTTGGATACAGAATAAGACAAAACAAGACAAAGCCCCATCCCGATGGATGGGGCCTTGTCTTGCTTATGGGGACTGCCAGTTAAGCGCAAAAGAGGAAAATAGGATGCTAGCTTTGTGGAGGACAGATTCATCAACATCAAATTTAGGATGATGTAAAGGGTAGTAAGAACCTTGCGGCCTGGTATGGAGCATGAAAAACATGGCAGGTACACGAGCTGCAAACCTTGCAAAATCTTCTCCTACCATCTCACGTTCAGTAAGGCTACGACAACTGCGTTCCGGGTAGATTTGATCCGATATGGCACAGAAGCGCTGATACAGGTCTTGATCAATTTCCGTACCCATTAGATCAATGGTTTTCACAATTTCCACACGGCCACCATTCTCTGCAGCAGATTGTTCCAATATTTCGTGAACTTGCTTCTGCATAAGATGGTGAAGTGCAGAATCAAAGGCACGAATCGAACCAGCAATAGTACATGTTTCAGGAATAACATTATTACGAACACCGCCATGGACCATGGTTACAGCATTGACCGTTTCTGGCCCAGGTTCAGGGAGCGCTGCAATACGTGAAACAGCATTGCAGGCCATATACACAGCATTTGAAGTCTTGCGAGAAAGGCACACATGCGCCCCTGGTCCATGAAATGTGGCTTCATAGGCGTAAATATTGGCTGACATAGGCTGATCCAGAACCAGTACATCTCCAAGTTGGTAGTCGCTGTCCGGGGTGCAGTTATTATGAAGCGCGATGATGGCGTCTACCTTTGGATTCTCCAGAACATGGTCTGCAATCATCAGTTTCGCACCACCGTCGCCTTCTTCGTAGGGTTGAAAAATCAGTTTAACAGAACCAACCAGATGGTGCTTGTGTTCTACTAGAAGCTTCGCTGCGCCAAGTGCCATTGCAGTATGTGCGTCATGACCACAGGCGTGCATATTTCCGTTGTGAGAGGCAAAAGGAAGCCCCGTTTCTTCTTTAATAGGCAGACCGTCACAATCGGCACGAATTCCCAAGCACTTCCCGGGCAGAGAACCTTCAATGATAGCGCAGACTCCGTGACCGCCAACACCGGAACGAATCTGATCAACGCCGATCTCTTTTAAGATTTTTACAATTCTGGCTTCAGTTTTTGGCGTTTCCATCTGTAGTTCAGGTTCAGCATGAAATGCGCGTCGCCATTGGATAATTTGCTCTGACAATTCTTCTCCGCGTTGACGTAAGGCAACCAGTTCTTTTTGAGTGAGCAGCATTGTATAACCTCCATAAAGCATGCTTTTTGTTGTCGATTCATGCAATAGTTTCTGTCTTTTACATATTTGTTTAATTATAACACAGCACCAGACATACAATAATGAAACATTTCACTTTATTAAATCATAAATTTCGATTATTCGACTTTTGCGGAATATTTGACAAGTTGATAATTCTTCGATAAAATATCTGTAATATAGATAAGTCCGGAGGATTCCTATGAATATATTTCTGATTGAAACATTTCTTTCTGTTATATACAACCAAAGCATTACGAAAGCCGCAAACGAATTATTCTTATCTCAATCCACAGTAAGTGCTCGATTACAGCAACTGGAAAATGAACTGGGGGTCAAGTTAATTGAGAGAAAGAAGGGGATTCGTAATATTGAACTTACAGCACATGGCAGGAACTTTCTTCCTATTGCACAGCGCTACTTACAATTAAATCGAGAGATTACATATTTCCGATCCAATGAAATCAGTTATTCATTAACGATTGCTTGTCCAGATAGTTTGAATATTCATTTATTCAGGCCGTTATATCAACAGTTAATTAATGCTACGCCACACTTTCATCTAACAATTCACACGCAACAATCACCAGAAATATACTCTATGCTTGATAGATATGAAGCAGATGTTGGCTTTGTGTTTCACCAATCAAGATATAGTAATGTTGTAACAGAACTAGCGGCCAAAGAAAAAATGGTTCTGCTGGTTTCTGCAAAGGGGAATTGGCCAGACGGCCCAATTCATCCATCACAGTTAGACAAACGTTATGAAGTGTATATCAGATGGAGCGATGAGCTTGTTCTGTGGCATGACTCTTGGTGGAGCCTCGGGGCAAATCCCTACACACAGGTAGATACTGCCACTCTTTTGGCAGGATTTTTGGACGATCCCCGTTGCTGGGCTTTGTGTCCTGTTTCTGTGGCAAACACTTTACAGAACAACGAAAATGTCGCAATCCGAGCCTGTAGTGAACCGATTCCGGATCGTACTAGTTATATGCTGACTAGGCGTGACCGAATTGACACGGAAGAAATTCGCCTTTTTAGAGAACACTTTTTTCGGTATATCAGAAATCTCAATCTATCGTCATGGCCAGTCTCTTTATGTCAAGAAGAATAATGCTTTTTGGTTGGAAAAATAATATGCGGTTCCATTAATTCGAACGGTATTACACCATAGACATAAACAAGGATCATACGAATAATTACATTTCTTTGAAAAAATCCATTAGCAATGAAAGACAACCATAGGCATTTAACACCCAGGTGTTCAAAATGTCTATGGTTGTTCTTTTTTCATTGTCTACAGATTAAGTGTAAGCGTCAAATCTAGCAGCGGATTGCGGCGAGCTTGCTGGTATGAAACAATACTCCCGTACAGTAGCGGATAGTATATGCGAGTCGCATATACTATCCGGGATACGGGGGTATTTTTTGTGAGTCGAGAATTACGGACA
>JAZSLC010000104.1:0-3354 GCA_045535175.1 Faecousia sp.
CACTGGCCAGGGAAGCCTTGCCTTCCATAGCAGCCAGCAGCTGGGCTCCGGTCAGTTCGTCCCAGGGAGTGGTAACGATGGTGGCAATGCCGTTCAGCTCCCGGATCAGTTCCACGGCTCTATCCAGCTTCGCGGGGGCAATGGTTCCGGTACGGGACAAAATGATGGTGGAAGCGGTTTCAATCTGATTGTCATAGAACTCCCCAAAGTTTTTGCGGTAAACCTTCACCTTATTGGCGTCTGCAACCGCCACAGTATATCCCAGAGTCACCTCCTCATTGGTGACCTTGTTAACGGCAGCAATCACGTCGGACAGCTTACCCACACCGGAGGGTTCGATGATCACCCGGTCGGGATGATATTCGGCAATCACCTGCTCCAGGGCCTTGCCGAAGTCACCCACCAGGCTGCAGCAAATACAGCCGGAGTTCATCTCGGTGATGTTGATGCCGGCGTCCTGAAGAAAACCGCCGTCGATACCGATTTCGCCAAACTCATTCTCGATGAGCACCAGCTTCTGGCCCTGATAGCCTTCAGCAATCATCTTTTTGATGAGGGTGGTTTTGCCGGCACCCAGGAAACCGGAATAAATATCAATCTTTGTCATATATATGCACCTTCTGTACAAAATTTTTCAGTTTATTATAACACCGAAAAACGCCATTGGCAAGCCAATTTTCCCGCTTTCGACGGTTTTCTGTCCATTTCAGCCCGCCCTGCCGCTATAATAGAATCAGGCGGTGCAATTCCCCCTGCGACAAAACCGCCACCGCCGCTGCGCTCTCCCACGCAGCGGCGGACTTTTCTATGGAACGGGAATCAGCAGCATTTTCCCTTTGGGCGGATCTTCTTCCAACCCATTTGCAGAGCAAATCGCTTCCCTGGTGGTTCCGCAGCGCTTGGCCAGTTCCCAAAGGGACTCCTCCCCTGCCCGCCTGAGGATCAGCGCAGGCCTGCCAGGGTCCGGATCCCGCAGCTGCCCCAGTTCCAGGCCGCAAACCATGTGGATCCCCTGGTTGGTAACCGTTTGAACATCCGTATGAAGCCTGCCACGAACGGTCATGCCGCCGGAGTTCATAACCGCCTGCTCGGGAGGAATAACCCGACTGATCCCTTGGAGCTTTGCATCCCGGGCAGCACTCAGTTCCCATTCATCCTGCCACGAATTTGCTGCAGACTGGTATGCCCCCTCTGCATCGGAATACAGCAGATGAAAACTCCCCTCTGTAAGGAGCCTGCAGCCCTTATCCGATCTGCTGATTACCGGTTGTCCGCACAGCATGGCTGCATGAATTCCTTTTCCTGCTGCATCCGGAAAGGTGTACTCCGGATCCTCTTCCCGCTCTGTATAGTCCAGCAGCCGAAAGATCTCTTCGGATACTGTTTTGACCTTAACCTCTCGGGTGGTGCTGTATGCATCTTCCACCACCTCCATCAGGGGATGATCGTATACCACATACTGCCCAACCAGACCGCATTTCAAACGGAGCCTGCCCTCTCCCTGAATTTCCGGTTCCAAGTCGGTGACCATCATATTTACCTGCAGCTTGGCGTTTTCCTCGTATTCCCGGTCCAGGTCTGCATATTGGGAGAAAGGCAGATCAAAGGTGCGGGTACAAACCATCCCATCCACTCCTAAGTATACCAGGTAAACCTTCGCAATCCCCCGCATAACCGCCTTCCCTGCAACAATTTTTTGTTCCCGAATACCGGGATAAACGTTGCAAGCCAGTATTTTTTGAATATCCGGCATATTGGAGGGCAGCACCAACTGATCGTCCAGGGAAAAAGCCTTTTCCCCTGCTTCCGCAGGAATACAAATGGGATACCTGGTCTTCAGAAGCTGCACATCCTCCGGAATCTGCTCCGGATAATAGACACTCTGTTTATAGGGCTCCAGGGCCTGGCCTGCAGCACTGACAACCGTACGGATCATCAGTTTCCTGGCAGAAACGGACCTGGCATCCACTGTTCGAAGCAGGGCATTTACCAGAATGGAGCCGTCCTGCTTTGTTTGAGGAAAGTCCCACCGCATGGAAAAGGGCACCCAGGTTTCCAAGGTTTGAAGCGCTCCTGCATCTTCCGGTTCATAGAGAATCCACACCAAAGTCCCCCCGGAGATGCTCATTCCGGAACCACGCCATTCCTTGCTGCGAATCAGCAGTTGACCCCAGGCCCCCAGAACCCTGCCTACATCGCTCATCCCCTCCGTCAGTTTCAGTTCCTGAGTTTGTTCTTCGTCTTTGATTTCCCAGACGGCTTGTCTGAGACAATCAATGGGTTTATTGACAAATTCCAGTTCCATCTCAATCCTCTCCTTTTGGTGATACTATTGCATTATATTCCCGGCACAAAGGAATTATGACTTTCCCTTTTGCAAACCAAGAAGTCCGAATAATACGGACCCGATTCCGAATATGGTACACCAAAAAGAAGATTCCAGATGACAGCCAATGAGCAATCCGACCCCGAAGCCAACCATCAGCAGGCTCAGAATCTGGTTTCTCCTGCACATAAAAACACCTCCTGCAACCAATGTATGCAGGAGGTGTGTTGTTTTTAACCACCCAGGTAGGCCTTGCGGACCTCGTCAGAGCGGGCAAGATCGGCACCGGTACCGCTGAGGGTAATGGCGCCGGTTTCCAGAACGTAGGCACGGTCAGCAACCTTCAGCGCCTTGGTGGCGTTCTGCCCCACCAACAAAATGGTGGTACCGGCTGCGTGCAGTTCCTTAATAATGACAAAGATCTGATCCACCAGAATGGGGGCAAGACCCATGGAGGGCTCGTCCAGCATCAGAAGCTTGGGATGGCTCATCAGTGCGCGGCTCATAGCCAGCATCTGCTGCTCACCGCCGGACAGAGTGCCGGCAATCTGGTTGCGCCGCTCCTTCAGGCGGGGGAAGAGCTCAAACATCCGCTCCAGATCGGCCTTGGATACTTCCTTGCGGGTGAAAGCACCCATCTCCAGGTTGTCCTGGACAGTCATCTGCAGAAAAATACGTCTGCCTTCCGGCACGTGGGCCAGGCCCTGACGGACCAGCTTGTGAGCATCGGTATGGGCAATGTTTTTGTCCATAAAGGTAATACTGCCGCTGCGGGGGTGGAGAAGACCGGAGACGGTCTTCAGGATGGTGCTCTTACCGGCACCGTTGGCACCGATCAGGGCCACGATCTCGCCCTCGCCCACTTCGAAGGAGACGCCCTTGACCGCGTGGATGGCGCCGTAGTACACGTGCATGTCTTCAACTTTCAGGATCGTGCTCATGTGTTACGCCTCCTTCTTGCCCAGGTACGCCTCGATAACGGCGGGATCATTTTTGATCTGCTCGGGCGTGCCCTTGGCGATGATACG
>JAZSLC010000139.1:0-24671 GCA_045535175.1 Faecousia sp.
GGCACGAGGAAACAACCCCGACCCCCGGGCGCCTCGGGCACGCCGGGGACTTTTCTTCGATAACCTCTTATTCTTCCCGGTATTCCAGGATATCCCCGGGCTGGCAGCCCAGCTCCCGGCAAATGGCATCCAGAGTGGAAAACCGGATGGCGCTCACATGGCCGTTTTTCAGCTTGGAGAGGTTCACATTGGCAACCCCCACCCGCTCCGACAGCTCATTGAGGGACATTTTCCGGTCCGCCATCACCCGGTCCAACCGCAACACAATGGCCATGGCGCACCTCAAAGGGTCTCATCGGAAAGGCGCTGCAGCTCCCTGCCGTAGGAGAACACATAGGAAAGGAGCAAAATCACCGCTCCCAGCACCAAAAATCCGAAGTCCATGCCGAACACGTACTCCACCTTGCCCACCGCAGCGGAGGAGAAGATGGCATCCATGGGGAAGGCCTTTACCAGGATCACCCGCTCCACGATCCCCACCACCTGCAGCGCCGCTCCGCCGATGATCACCCACAGGGCAATCTTCCGCAGATTCTCCGGAGCAGATGCTTCAAAGGGCCGGCCTTCCTTCATGGGAGCCAGAATCCCCCGGGCAAGGCCCATCACGTGCTGCAGCAGGAAGAACAGGCCGCAGCCTGCCATCAGACCCAGGATGGTGTACACCTTCATCAGGTCGGTGATCACCTGATACTCCTCCGCCAGGTGAATCTTCACATAATCCAGATCCAGGGAAACGGACCCGGGCACATAAACCTTCTCCCCGAAAACCGCCACCAGCACCGTAAAGACGATGCACACGATCCCAAAGGCCTTGAAAATCTCCCCTGCCACCTTGGCAAACGTGTCGAGACTCCTTGCCGCCTTCACCATTTTATCCTGTTTCATAAAAAGTACCTCCGTTTCATATATTTAACGTTTATCGTTAAATTCAGTATAGCAGGTACTTGCACCCTTGTCAAGGACTATTTAACGTTTATCGTTAATTATTTTTCGTTTATGATTATAACTCCCAAGAGAATCCCCCTTCCGTTCTCAAATCGTCCATCACATGAGAGTGAAGGTCTTTTTATTGAGAGTTTTCCTGCTCCCTGCTCTTGGCTTCCGGAACGGCGGCTACAGCGTAGACACCACCCGCTATGTGGGCGGCACCGCAGAGCAGATGGTGGAAAACTTCGGTGAAATGCTCCGGCAGCTTTACGGCACCCCCTGACAAATATCAAGGGGCCGTCTCAAAATGAACGAGACGGCCCCTGAGATGAATATTTAGCCAGGGAACGGCCTGTGTGCCGTTCCTGATTGCGTATTTAAGAGACTTTCCCGGGAATGACACACAGGTCATTCCCTACATATGCATTTTGAGACAGCACCTTTTCTCAGATTACTTTTTGAATGCCTTTTTCAGGGCGTCCACAATCACCAGGGCCAGGGTGCCTCCAATGAGGGCCGTCACCAGCTGGGGCCAGGAGAACATGGCGGTGAAGGTTTCCACCTGCTTGGGCTTCAGCAAGTCCCCCATCAGGGGAATCACCACCCGAACAACCGCCATATTCAGGAACACAAACTTCCCTGCTGCAGCCACGGCCACATTGATCCACCGGCGCCAGAAGGGCAGCAGCTGCTGATTCAGCACATTGAGGATCAGCACGAAGGTCAGGTTGCCCAGGGCGATGCAGGGAATCAGCTGAATCAGCTTGGGTCCCACTCCCACCAGGAAAGCCAGGAAGGGGGACGCCAGGGCCACCACAGCGCCGCAGGACACGCCACCGAAAAGCACCGCCACTGCCAGCACCCCATTGACACAGGAGCCGGTGATAAACTGGCCCGCGAAGGCCTGGGTAAAGGAAGTACCCCACTGCAGTGCAATCAGCAGTGCAATCAGCACACCCGTCCGGGTGATCCAAAGAATCCTCTTTTTTGCTTCGTTCATAAACTTACGACCTTTACTTTATTTCCCAGGCTTTGATCTGGGCGGCCTTTTCATACAGCCGCAGATAGCTCTGGTACCGGGTCATCTGAATCTGACCCCCATCCACCGCAGCGCGGACGCCGCAGCCGGGTTCAGCGCGGTGGGAGCAGTCCCGGAACTGGCAGTTTTGCAGATGCACTCCAAAATCCGGGAAGGCATACTGAAGGTTCTCCTTCAGCATCAGTTCCATCTGATCCGTATCAAAAGAGGAAAAACCGGGGGTATCCACCACGAAGGTGTCATCGCCCAGGGCGTACAGCTCCACATGGCGGGTGGTATGGCGGCCACGCCCCAGCTTTTCGGAAACCTCTCCGGTGGCAAGACCCAATTCCGGGCACAGCCGGTTCAGCATACTGCTCTTGCCCACGCCGGAGTTTCCGGTGAAGGCCACCAGCTTTCCCCGGATCAGCTCCCGGAGGGCATCCACACCCTCTCCCGTTTCGGCGCTGGCCCGGATCACCGGGAACCCGGCCGCGGTGTAGATCCGGATCAGATCTACCGCCGGGTCCAGATCGCACTTGTTGACACACAGGTACACCGGCACCTCTTTGTCACCGGCGATGGCGGCCACCCGGTCAATGAGGAAGGGCTCCGTCACCGGGTTGACGTTGGCGGCAAAAATCACCAGAGCATCGATGTTGGCCACGGCAGGCCGCACAAAGCTGTTTTTCCGGGGCAGAACAGCTTCCACCATTCCCTTCCCCTTTTCTGCGGAGATTTCCACCAGGTCCCCGGTGAGGGGTGTCAGGCTTCCACGGCGCAGATGGCCCCTACCCCGGCAGGTCACAAGACCGTTTTCGGTCTGCACATCATAAAATCCACTGAGTGAGCGCACAATGCGCCCCGTACTTTTTTTCATCATGCAGCGTCAAAATCCACCACGATGTCCGGGCCTGTGGAGTAAACCATGCCGTCCACCGTCACTTCATAGGTCATCTTGCCGTAGCCGGTCAGGTCCACCTTCAGCTCTGTGTCGGCGGCGGAAACCTGGCCGTTGAAGACCTCCTGACCGGTGGTCACGTTGGTGATCACCACGGTCACCTTACCGGGATCTTCCCCACCTCCGCCGGGCAGCTCAAAGCTAACCCCTTCTTTGGTGACGGGACCCACGCAGACCACCACTTCGATTTCCGTGTCAATGGCCACATCCGTACTCTTTTCATGGGACTGGCTCAGCACCACGTCCTTCTTGGGGCCGGAAGCGCCGGGGGTCACGGTCACATTGGTAAAGCCTGCGTAATCCAACAGATCCTTGGCAGTCTGCAGGTCTTTGCCCACCAGGTCGGGCATTTTGGCCTTCTTCTGGGCGCAGACAAAGATTTTAACGGTATCACCGGTCTGGATGTTCTGGTTAAAGGAGGGTTCGGTTTTCAGCACGGTGCCTACCTGAACGCCGTCCTTGTAGTCCTCCACCACTTCCACCACCAGCTTCAGATCCTCCACCAGGGTCTGGATGGCTTTTTCCGCATCCTCCTGAGTCATTCCGGCGAGGCTGGGCATCAGTTCCTTCTTCATGCCCTTGGCCACAAAGAGGGTGACGGTATCCCCGGTGCGGATGGTATCCCCGGCAGCGGGAGAGGTGCGGAAGACGGTGCCTTCCTCATAGTCCATATTTTCCTCTTCCTCCACCTGGATATCCAGCTCCAGATCCTGATTGTCCAGCTTTTTGGAGGCATCCTCCACACGGTCCCCCACCAGGTCGGGCATTTCCCCTTCCTGAATTTCGGGTCCTTCGGAGACCTTCAGTTTGATGGTCTGGCCCTCGGTGAGCTTGGTGCCCAGGGCAGGATCGAAGGAAACCACGATCCCCGCCTCCACCTCGTCATCGAAAACCGGTTCTTCCATAACGATCAGGTTCATATCCAGGGCTTTCAGCATACTCCTGGCTTCTTCCAGGGTCTTGCCGGCCACATCAATCATTTCCTTCACTTCCGGCTCGGGGCCGATGCTGACGGTCACATAGATATAGGTGCCCTTGGCCACTTCCTCGCCCGGCTCCGGGTTCTGATCCATGATCTCGCCCGCCTCATACTGGGAAGAATAGTTGTAATCCCGCTCGGAATTCAGGCGAATCCGGAAGTTTTCACTGAATTCATACTGATCCCGCAGCTGTTCATAATTCTGACCCAGCAAAGTGGGCACCTTCACCAGTTCCTTATTGTTCCCCAGCACACTGCCAAAGAGCACCACCAGAAACACAATCACCGCAATCAGGGCCACGGCGGCGCAGGCAATAATGGCCACGGTGGCAGCCCGGCTGTTGTCTTCCTGCTGCTTTTTCCGGGCAGTGGCGGAAGATCCGGAACGGCGGCGGGGCTGCCCGGCGGCGGCAGCGGCGGCTGCCCGGCTGCCGGTATCGGTGCGGCGGCGGGGGGGCTGGCCGGAGGCTCCGGTCCGCTCCCCGGTACCGGGGGTTCTTCTGGGGGTAGTGCCCAGGCCCACCGAATTGACGGCTGCAGCCTGACCCACACCGCTTTCGGCACCGTAGCCGAAGATCATGGTGGGCATTTTCCGGAACTCGTCCATGTCATAGAGCATAGCGGTGGCGGAATTGTAGCGCTGGCCCGGCTCCAGAGCCATGGCCTTCATAATGATCTGTTCCAGGCCGGCAGGGATTCCGGGATTCAGCAGGGTGGGCATCACGGCACCGCCGTTGATGTGCTGAATGGCCACGGCCACGGGAGATTCCCCGTTGTAAGGAGGCCGGCCGGTCATCATTTCGTACATCACAACGCCCAGGGAGTAGATATCGCTGCGGTTGTCCACCCGGCCACCCTTGGCCTGCTCGGGAGAGATATAGTGGACGCTGCCCAAAGCCTCCCGGGTCAGGGTATTGCTCTCGGACATGACCCGGGCAATGCCGAAGTCAGCCACCTTCACGGAGCCGTCCTTCAGCACCATCACGTTATGGGGCTTAATGTCCCGGTGGACAATGCCCTTGCCGTGGGCGTGTTCCAGAGCCTTGGCAATCTGGATGGAGAAATGGAGGGTTTCCTTCCAGTTGAGGACGCCCTTTTTCTCCATGTACTGCTTCAGGCTGATGCCCTCGATGAGCTCCATGACGATATAGTCCGCCTCGTTGGAGGTGGAAACGTCATACACCGAAACGATGTTAGGATGGCTGACCATGGCGACGGCCTGGCCCTCCGCATGGAAGCGGCGGCGGAAATCCTCGTCCTGGGAATAGTCATCCTTCAAAATCTTCACGGCCACCAGCCGGTTCAGCCGATGGCACCGGGCTTTATATACAACGGCCATGCCGCCCACACCGATGACTTCCTGAATTTCGTATCGGTTGTCCAGCAATCTGCCAATATACTTATCGATTTGCATTTGTTGTAACTCCTTTCGCGGCGTCAGACCTGAACCAGAATACTGGTCACATTGTCAGGCGCGCCCCGATTTTTGGCGATGGTCAGAAGGCGCTGGCAGCACTGCTGCTTGTTGATGCCATGGACCACCTCAAAAAGGATCTCCTGATCATCCATCATGTTGGAAAGGCCGTCGGTACAAAGCAGCAGGCAATCCCCCCGCTCCAAACGGTGCCGGAACAGATCGCACTCCACCACCGTTTCCGTACCGATGGCACGGGTAATAAAGTTCTTGCCCGGGTAAGAACGGGCCAGTTCCGGGGTCAGTTCGCCCCGCTCCACCATCATCTGCACCAGGGAATGGTCCCGGGTCAGCTGGCAGATACCGTTCTTGCTGACGTGGTAACAGCGGCTGTCGCCCACGTTCACCACCGTCACATCCCGGCCGGAAATCAGGGCCGCCACCAAGGTGGTACCCATGCCGGTAAATTCCTCAAACTGCACCGCCTGATCAAAGACGGTGAAATTGGCCAGTTTTACGGCGCCCCGGAGCATCTGGTCCATTTTGGCCGTGCTCATGGAGGAGGTCCAGGTGCGTTTGATTTCCTGCACAAACACATCCACCGCCAGGGAGCTGGCCACATTGCCGCTCTTGGCACCG
Source organism: Faecousia sp. (assembly GCA_045535175.1). Classification (GTDB taxonomy): domain Bacteria; phylum Bacillota; class Clostridia; order Oscillospirales; family Oscillospiraceae; genus Faecousia. The sequence goes on from JAZSLC010000139.1 coordinate 5,939, forward strand.
CCCATACCGTCGCAAATAACGCACAGGGCGGTGTTTCGGTCCAGTTGTTCAATTTGGTAGGCATCCTGATTCTGCGGTCTGACGCAGCCGGGATCCGTAAGGCCCCAACATTGCATACGGCATACGCTCCTTTCCGAAATATCCCCGAATCCAGGGGATCAGGGCTGTTGCTGTTTGGTGTACTTTCTTCTGAGCTGACCACAGGAGGCATCGATGTCGCCGCCCAGGGTTCTGCGGACGGTGGCAGGTACGCCGCCCTCCTCCAGAATCTGCTGGAACCGCTGCACCGCCTTGCGGGTGCTGGGTTTCAGGGGACTCTCCTCCACGTGGTTCAGGGGGATCAGGTTCATATGGGCCGGCAGGCCCTTCAGCCGCCGAAGCAGCTCCCGGGCATCCTCTTCCCGGTCGTTGACACCCTGGATCATGGCGTATTCAAAGGAGATCCGCCGTCCGGTGATGTCGTAGTAATCCCGGCAGGCCTGCAGAAGCTCCTCGGTGGGATAGGCCTTGTTCACGGGCATAATGGTGTCCCGCACCCGGTCATTGGGGGCGTGGAGGGACACGGAAAGGGTCAGCTGCAGCTTCTTCTCCGCCAGGGCCCGGATCTTCGGCACCAGACCGCAGGTGGAAAGGCTGATGTGACGCATGGAAATGTTCATGCCGTCGGGGCTGTTCACCAGCTCCAGAAACCGCATCACATTGTCAAAGTTATCAAGAGGCTCGCCGATGCCCATCAGCACAATGTGGGAAACCGGCAGACCGGAATCCACCTGGGTAAAAAGCACCTGGTCCAACATTTCAAAGGGTTCCAGCCGCCGCACCAGGCCACCCAAAGTGGAAGCGCAGAAGGCGCAGCCCATCCGGCACCCCACTTCCGTGGAAATACAGACGGTGTTGCCGTAGTGGTAGCGCATCAGCACCGTTTCCACGCAGTTTCCGTCCCAGAGCCGCCACAGGTACTTAATGGTTCCGTCCCGCTGGGATTCCTGCTTGCGGACCACCTGCGGTGCCTGGATGGGGTACTTTTCCGCCAGGGCATCCCGGAGGGCTTTGGGCAGATTGGTCATCTCCTCAAAGCTGCGGACACCCTTATGCAGCCATGTAAACACCTGCTTTGCACGGAAGGCGGGCTGATTCAGTTCTTTCAGTACCGCCGCCAGTTCCGGCAGGGTCATGGATTTGAGATTCATTGGTTCCTCCGCAGACGGGCGATGAAAAACCCGTCGGTATCGTATTGTCCCGGCACCAGGGCCAGCATTCCGGTTGTATTTTCAGGAAAAACTTCCGGAAGTTCCAGTTTTTCCAGAGAAAACTCAGGATGGGCTTTCAAAAAGTTCTTCACAAGCCCCTCATTTTCCTCCCACACCAATGTGCAGGTGGAGTACATCAGCACGCCGCCGGGCTTTACATAGGTGGCCTGCCGCTCCAGAATCTGCATCTGCAGCCTGGGCAGCTCCAGCATGGTATCCGGGTCCTTGAACCGGATATCGGGCTTCTTACGGATGATGCCGTAGCCGGAGCAGGGCACGTCCGCGATCACCACATCCATGGCATTTTCCCAGCCGGGATGATTCTCCGTGGCATCCTGCATAAATACGGAAATGATTGGAATTTCCAGGCGTTTGGCGCCGTTTTCAATCAAAATAGTTTTGTGTTCATGGACGTCGCAGCTGTGGATCCGGCCCTGTCCGCCCATGGCCATGGCCGCGGCAAAGCTCTTGCCGCCGGGGGCAGCGCAGCAATCCAGCACCACCGCGCCGGCAGGGATCCGGGCACAGAGGACGCTCAGCTTGGCCGCCGCATCCTGCACATAGTAAAGGCCCTGACGGAAGCTTTCCAGCCGCTCCAGATTGCCGGTACCCGTAAGGATCAGGCAATCCGGCGCCCAGGGATGGTTTTGGACCCCAACCCCCTCTTCGGTCAACACCTGCGCCAGCTCCTCCCGGGTGATTTTCAGGGTATTCACCTGAACCACCGTATCGGGGGCCTGGTTGTTGGCCGAGAGCATTGGTTCCAGCTTCGCTTTTCCCACATAGCTCTTGAGCCTTTCAATGAGTTTCGCCGGGTGGCTGTAACGGTCCTCCAGCCGGGTGGGCTCTTTCAGCTCCTGGGCTTTGCGGATGGCGTTTCGCAGCACCGCATTCACCAGGCCCGGGGCATAGGATAGTTTAGGGCAGTATTTCTTGGTAAGGACCACCGACTCATTGACGGCAGCAGAATCGGGAATCCGGTCCATCCGGCGCAGCTGATAAAGGCCCAGATGAAGAATATCCCGCACCACCGGATGCAGGTCCCGGAGCTTCCCCGTCAGCAGCTGCTTCAGGTAGAAATCCAGGGCGTTCCGGTTTTGCAGCACGCCATAGCAAAGTCTGGCGGCCAGTGCCGCTTCCCGGCGGTCCAGCCGGTCCCGCTCCACATATTCCTTGAGAATGCCGTTGGACCAGGCGCCGTTTTTGCGGCAGGCAACCAGAGCATTCAGAGCCGTTTCTCTGGCGCCCATATCAGTTCTCCAGAGGATGGCCCCGGAAATAATCGGGTGCAGCCATCCGTTTTCCGCCCTCGGCCTGAAGCTGCCGCACTTCAATGGCACCCTCGCCGCAGGCAATCACCAGGCCGGTTTTGGTGAGCCCCAGAATCTGGCCGGGGGCACCACTGCCGGGCACAAGCTTGGTTTCATGGACCTTAAAGGTCTTCCCCTGAAGCTCCATGGTGGCCACGGGCCAGGGATGCAGGCCCCGGACCTGGTTGTGAATCTGCCGGGCAGATTTGGTCCAATCGATGGGGCACATGGATTTATCCAGCATGGGGGCAAACGTAACCTTGCTTTCGTCCTGGGCCTGGGGCACCAGCTCCCCCGCCTGGAACTTTGTCAGTGTATCCGACAGGAGCCGGGCACCCAGCACTGCCAGCCGGTCCAGCAGCTGTCCCGCAGTTTCATCAGGTCCGATGGGGGTCTTGGCAAGGCCCACCACATCGCCCGCGTCCATCTGCCGCACCATAAACTGGGCAGAAACACCGGTTTCTTCCAGGCCGTCCAGCACCGCCCACTGATAAGGGGCGCTGCCGCGATACTGGGGCAGCACACTGGCATGGATGTTGATAAAGCCCTGGGGCACCAGGTCCAGCACCTTCTGAGGCAGGATCCGGCCATAGGCCACCCCCGCCACCACGTCAGGCTTCAGGGCCTTCAGCTGCTCCACCGTTTCCTCTTCCCGGAAGTTTTCCGGCTGGAACACGGGAATACCCTGGGCCAGAGCCACTTCCTTCACAGGGGAGTAAATCATTTTCATGCCGCGGCCCTTGGGCCGGTCCGGCTGGGTATAGACACCCACCACCTGGAAGCCATCTGCCAGAATTCCCTTCAGGCAGGTGGCCGCAATGTCCGGGGTACCCATAAAAACAACGCGCATGGATGTTCCTCCAACTTACTCTTCTTCCAGTTCTTCCCGGGTCAGGAACCGGTCCATGACCTGGGTGTAAACAATGCCGTCCAGATGGTCCAGCTCATGGCAGAAGCAACGGGCAATCAGCTCTTCTCCCTGGGCTTCGAACCAGTTGCCGTACCGGTCCTGGGCCCGGACGGTAGCATAGTAAGGCCGCTTCACCCAGCCATACTTGCCGGGAACACTGAGACAGCCCTCAGGACCTTCCTGCTCGCCGCTGGTTTCCACCAGTTCAGGGTTCACCAGTTCCAGAATCTCTTCCCCGGTGTCCACGATGACCACCCGGCGCAGAATGCCCACCTGAGGGGCAGCCAGCCCCACGCCCTGAGCCTTTTCCAGGGTCTGGGCCATGTCGTCCAGCAGTTTATGCAGCTTTGCATCAAAAGCGGTCACCGGCTTGCAAACCTTATGCAGGGCCGGGTCCTGATCGGTCAAAATCTTACGAATACCCATGATCATACCTCTTTTATTCCAGTCCGTTCACATCCACAAAGGCGGAGACTCCCCGATTCTCCTTATCCCGGGCAAATTGCCTTAGCAAATGGGCAATCAGCAGCCGGACAGGTCTGGTCAGGTGGCACCGCACCGTCAGGCGGTAACGGAAATTGTAGTTGATTTTCGGAACCACACAGGGCGCAGGCCCCAAAACAGCCGCGTCTTCCTGGCGGTAAGCGGGATCGTTCATGCCGTGGCACAAACTGTCCCGGAATTTGGCAGCACCCCGCAGCACGGCGCCCTCGTCCTCTCCCGTAAAGAGAATCCGGATCAGGTCCCCAAAGGGCGGCACCCGCTGCATTTGCCGCAGGCCGATCTCCAGGGCGTAAAAGCCGTCATAGTCCTGCCGCGCTGCCAGTTCGATGACCTTGTGGCCCGGCACCAGGGTCTGGATGATGGCTTCGCCCTCCGTATCGCCCCGTCCACTGCGGCCCACCACCTGGGTCAGCATATTGAAGGTGGTTTCCGCCGCCCGGAAGCTGTCGTTATACAGGCTCAGATCCGCATCCAGCACACCCACCAGGGTCACATCCGGCAGGTTCAGGCCCTTGGCCACCATCTGGGTACCGATGGGCACATCCATGTGCTGCTTCTGAAACCGGTCCAGAATCATCTCATGGGTGTTGGCGGCACTGACGGTATCGGTATCCATCCGTTCCACGGTCATATCGCTGCACAGCTGCCGCAGCTCCTGCTGCACCTTCTGGGTACCCACACCCACTTTTTTCAGAGGGCCGCCGCAATCGCAGCGCCTGGGCACAGGCCGGGAAAAACCGCAGTAATGGCACATGATCCGCTCGTTGGCGCTGTGGTAAGTGAGCCTTGCGCTGCACCGGGGACATTCCGGGGTTTTGCGGCACTCCACACACACCAGGCTCCTGCTGTTGCCCCGCCGGTTCAGAAACAGAATGGTCTGCTTGCCCCCGTCGTGGGCATGGCGCATGGCCTCCAGCAGAGGCTCACTGATGGAAAGGTCATTTCCCATTTCCAGCTCCCGGTGCATATCCACGATCCGCACCCGGGGAAGCTTCCGGCCGCCAAACCGCTCTTTCAGCCGGTACAGCCGGTAGTGGCCCTGTTTTGCGTGGTACATACTCTCCACCGAGGGGGTGGCAGAGCCCAGCAGCACCAGGGCATTTTCTCTGTCGCCCCGCCAGATGCCACCTCTTTGGCGGCGTAGCGGGGATTGTTTTCCGATCGGTAGGAGTGTTCCTGCTCTTCATCCAGAATGATCAGGCCCAGATTGGGGCAAGGTGCAAACACCGCAGAACGGGTGCCCACCACCACCCGGGCCTCACCGGAGCGGACCCGTTTCCACTGGTCATACCGCTCTCCCACTGCCAGACTGCTGTGCAGCACGGCCACGCCGTCACCGAAGTGGGCCGCCATCAGCCCCAGAAGCTGGGGGGTCAGGGCAATTTCCGGCACCAGAAGCACCGCTGCCTTCCCCTGTTCCAGGCAGGAACGAATGAGTTTAATATAGACGGAGGTTTTTCCGGAGCCCGTCACTCCGTAGAGAAGGGCCACGCCGGGCTTCGGCTGAGCCATCTGTTCCCTGAGTCCCTGAAAGGCAGCATTCTGGCCTTCATTCAGCACCAGGGGCCCATCCAGTTCAGCCGGGCGAATCTCCCGGCAGCGGATGGTCTCCCGCTCCGTCAGGGTTACATATCCCAGTTCCGCCAACCGCTTGACGGTGGCAGCGGAGGCGCCCGTAAAGTAGCAAAGCTCCTTCACAGCCACACTTCCCACACTGCAGAGGGTCTGCAGCACCTGGCGCTGCATGGCAGCACCCCTGCCCCGGGATTGGGCATATTCCATGGCCTCCTCGGCGGGAACCGCCAGGGTGGCAATTTTTTCGGTACGGTCCGAAGCTCTGCGCCGCAGGTTCCTCTGAGTACCGATCCACTTCTTTTTCAGCAGGTAAGCAAGGGCCTTTTCCAGGTGTTCTTCCTGGGGAACCACTGCCCCCAGAGCCGATTCCCCGGCACTGCCCCCCAGATCCAGCAGATGCTCCAGCAGCATCCGGGCGTGGGGCTGACGGATGACGGCATCCTGCCAGGACCGGTCCTCCGTTAAAAAGTACACCGTGTTGGTCTGAAACCACAAGCCCGCCGGGAGCATCACCCGCACCGCATCAAAAAAGGTGCAGAAATACCGCTCCCGCATAAAGGCCGCAAGGCGCAGCATGGTTTCATCCAGCAGCGCCTGCGCATCCAGGCAGCAGCTCAGGGCCTTGAGCCCTTCCCCACTGCCTTCTTCCAGGGACAGCACCACGCCCTCGGTGATCCGGTTGCCCGGGCCGAAGGGCACCGTTACCCGCATACCGGGCACCGGGTGCATCCCTTCCGGAATCCGGTAGGAATAGGGCTTGTCAATGGCGAAATTGGCCGCCGCAACGGCGATCATCGCAACCACAGTCCCCACTCCTTCCTTTTGTTCCTTGATTCCGGTCAGTTCTTGTATTCTTCCTTGACGGAAGCGGTCAGCTTGCCTTCGGCAACCTCACGGATGGCCAGGGTCACAGGCTTGTCCATCAGTTCTTCGCCCAGGGCATCGGCCTCCTGGGCAATCTGGCGGGCACGGTGTGCCACCACATTCACCAGCAGGTAACGGCTGTCCACGTTTTTCAGCATATCAGCTACAGGGGGGTAAAGCATAGTCAGTTCCTCCAAAAATAATACTGCCGCAGACCGGTCTTACAGGGGACCGGCAATCTTGGCAATGATTTTAATAATTTCATCGGCGCAGGACTGGGCCTGGTCGTTGATTACGGTATAGTCATACGCGGCGGCCTGCTCCATTTCCCAATGAGCCCGGTCCAGGCGCATCCGGATCTGATCCTCCGGCGTATCGCCACGGCCCCGAAGCCGCCGCTCCAGCTCCTCCTTGGAAGGGGCATTGATGAAGATCAGGGTAGCATCGGGACGGACTGCCCGGACATTGAATGCGCCCACAGGCTCAATGTCCAGAATCACGCTGCCCCGGCTCAACTTGTCCTCCAGCTGGGCTTTGGGGGTGCCGTAGTATGTATTGTTGTGGAAATCGTATTCCACGAAGGCATCCTGGGCAATCCAGGTTTCAAAGGTTTCCCGGGAAATAAAGAAGTAGTGGACCCCATCCTCCTCACCGGGCCGGGGCGGCCGGGTGGTGGCGGAAACAGAGAAGCACAGGTCCGGCCGGGCAGCCATCACCAGTTTCAGCACGGTACTTTTGCCCACGCCGGAAGCACCGGATATGACAAACAGCTTTCCTTGACTCACTGGGTTTCCTCCTCTCCTGACATCCGGGCACTGAGGGCCTCGGGGGTCAGTGACGACAAAATCACATGGTCCGTGTCCATCAGGATCACGGATTTGGTGCTGCGGCCGTAGGAAGCATCAATGAGCATACCCCGCTCCTTGGCCTCCTGAACCACCCGCTTGATGGGGGCAGAATCCGGTTCCAGAATGGAAAGGATTCGGTTCGCCGCCAGCATACTGCCAAAACCGATGTTCAGAAGTTTCATAACGGACCTCTTATTCGATGTTCTGGGTCTGTTCCCGGATTTTTTCCAGCTCGGCCTTGATGTCCACCACGATCCTTGCCAGGCGTACATCGGTGCACTTGGAGCCGATGGTGTTGGCCTCCCGGTTCATCTCCTGAAGCAGGAAATCCAGCTTCCGGCCGATGGCACCGCCGGCGGTGAGCATCTCGTTCATCTGCTGCAGATGGCTGCGCAGGCGGACAGTTTCCTCATCCACCGCCACCTTGTCGGCGAAAATGGCCGCTTCCGTAAGAATTCGGCTCTCGTCGATGGCAGTATTGGCCAGCACTTCCCGGAGCTTGGCCTCCAGCCGGGCCCGGTAGTCGATAACGGTCTGGCCGTTGCCCTGCTCCACCTGGGCAACCAGTCCCAGAATGGTGTTGCCGCGGCTGCGCAGGTCTGCATCCAGAGCCGCACCCTCGGCGGTGCGCATGGCATCGTAATTCTGCAGGGCCTTCTGGACCACACTCAGCAGGTCCGCCAGCAGCTGCTCCTCGTCCACCTGGGGCTTCTCCACAGAGAACACATCGTTAAGCCGGGACAGGGTGGATACGCTGATGTCATCGGCAACGCCGTAATCGCTGACCATCTGCCTCATGGCACCCAGGTAGCCTTCCAGCACCGCCGTATTCAGCTTGACAACCACTTCCTCGCCGCCCTCGGTGTGGACGGTCACATACATTTCCACCTTGCCTCTGGAAACGGAGGCCTTGATGGCCTGCTTCACCGCATCTTCCGCAAAGGACAGGCTGCGGGGCAGCCGGACACTGGCATCCAGATAGCGGTTGTTCACAGAGCGCACTTCCACGGTATACTCCCGGCCGTTTACCGTTTCCACGGCGCGGCCGTAGCCGGTCATACTCTTGATCAATTTATTATCCCCTTTTTTGCTTACTTTGCATAAGCCGTAATGGTATATTCCTGATGTTTTTTCCCGGTTTTCCGGTCAAAGAGCCAGGCTCCCAGCAGACCCAGCAGGAATCCGCCGCAGCCGAACCAGCCCCCCAGCTCCCAGAGGGCCCCAAGGGCATACCCAGCGAAGAACAGCACCAGCGGCACCATGTAAAGCACCGCAGCCGCCTTCAGAACCGGCCCCGATTCCGAGGAGAGGATCACCACATCCCCCGGCCCGGCCCCGATGGGGTTTTGGGCCGTCAGGATCATGGTTTCCTGGGCTGCGCCGCAGCCGGCGCACTGATGGCAGTCCCCCGAGCAGGCACTTTGACGGATATGAACCACCTGGGCGGTGCCGTCAGGCCGGACACTAAGTACCTTTACCTTCTGGTTCACTTTTCTTCCGCCTCTTCGGGCATCACCGTAACTGCCACATTAACCACGCCAATGGGGCCCACCCGGTTGAATTCTTCTCCCAGCACCACAACGGCTCTGGCGGTGAAGCTGCCCTCCTGGGCATTTTTCAGATCCACCGTCACGCTCACATCTCTGGAGGTCAGGCGGCTGATCAGGGCCTTGGGACCCCGGACGGTCACTTCCACCGACTGGGTCAAGATCTCGGCCTGCATACCTTCCGGCACGTTCTGAGCAACCACATTGGTGATCTTCAGGGTCTTGGTGGAAAGCTCCGGGAACTTGATGGTCACCACTGCCCGTTCTGTGTTACCCAGGTCAGTAACGCCGGAGGGCAGCAGAATATCAAAGCGCTTGGTACTGTCGCTGGCGAGCTCCGCCAGGTTGATGGTACCAAGAATCAAACTATCCAGCCCCTCCAGGGCAGCATCGCTGCCGGAAACCTTAATGGTCTTGGGCTCGATCTTGATCTCACTGGTTTCCTCGGTGGCGCCGCCGCCGTCGATCACCGTCACCTTCAGTTCCACGGTCTTGATCCGGTGGATGGTCAGGGTCAGATTCACGCTGGGCACATTGGTTTCCACCTTGTCCGCATTGACGGGATTACCTTCGGCATCACAGAGGGTGTAGCGATAGTTTTCAGAGAAAGAAGAAGTTCTTCCCTCCAGGTCCACCTCAATGCAGGCCTGGGCGATGTTGCTGATGACGGATTCGGGGCCACTGATGACCACCTCTTCCCGGTCCAGCTCCCGCTCTTCCTTCAGCACGATGTAATCTGAACCCACACTGCCCTTGTACTGGATCTGTACAGGCACAGGCTTGGTCACATTGCGCTCCACTTCCAGCACCACGGTACTGGGCTCCTTCAGCCGCTCGGAGATGGCATCGGATGCAATGTCACCGGGGTAGGTAATGGAATAGATAAGCCGGTGGGTGCCGGGCTCATAAATATGCGAGAGGTCCGCCACCACCGTAATGTTGGAGGAGTTGATTTTATTCAGGTCGGTACGGTTTCCGTACAGGGTCAGGCTGATGGTAGGAGCCTTATCGGTGACGTTTACCAGGCCCCGCTCTTTCAGCAAGCTGCTGCCCTGCAGGATCACGGGGATGTTGTGATAAGTTGCTTCGGAGCCGGGACTCACCGTAGTGATCACATACACCCAAAAACCGAAAGCAAACAGCAGGCACAAAAGGAAAGTCAGGATCTTATTGTTCTTCATCATCCTCATCCTCCCTTTCTTTTCTTTTCAGCTTGTGGCGAAGCTGAATCACCAGGTTTTCTTCTTTGCGTTCTTCATGGCACAGTTCCGACCGGAGCATCAGCTCCAGGGTCTGGGGTGCCAGATGGCGCTTGAGCATACCGCCCACCGCCACGGAGATGGCACCGGTTTCCTCGGACACAATGACCACCACCGCGTCAGAGGCTTCGCTCATGCCCACACCGGCCCGATGCCGGGTACCCAGGTCAGCGCTGAGCCGGTTACTCTCGGAAAGGGGCAGCACGCAGCCTGCGGCTGCAATCCGGCCGCCCCGGATGATGGTGGCGCCGTCATGGAGGGCTGCCTTGGGGAAAAAGATGTTGCGCAGCAGCTGTTCGGAAACCTGTGCATCCACCACGGTGCCCGTGTTGATGTACTCCTGCAGAACCGTATCCCGGTGGAACACAATCAGGGCGCCCACACGCTCCCGGCTCATATACTCGCAGGCCCGGACGGTCTGGGCAATGACAGGAATCATTTCCGGCTCCGCCTTCTGGGTGCCCAGGATCTTCTGGAGTTTCATGTTGTTGCCCAGATGATCCAGCATCCGGCGCAGCTCCGGCTGGAACAAAATCACCACCGCGATGAGGCCGACGGCCAGCACTTCACTCAGGAGGTAGTGCAGGGTATGCATATTCAGAATACCCGGACCCGTCACCCAACTGACCACCATCAGCAAAAGCACAACCCGCAGAACACGGGATGCGCCGGTGGATCGGACCATGGGATATAGCTTGTAAAACAGCAGCGCCACCAGGATTATATCCAGGTAATCTGACCACTGCATCCTGGCCATTTGCTGCCACATTTCCTGTAACCAGTTCATGCTGTCTACCTCTTTTCCCCATCAACGAAAGGTCTTTTCGGGCGATCCGTATACATCGCCTATTATCTGTACTATTATAGCGGATCGCCCCTTCAATAGCAAGTGGAAACACAAAAAAATTTACATAACGTCCACATCTTTCACCGCCCTGAGCAGGGCTTCGGTTTGATACGGGGCCGCATCATGGCCGAAGCTGACCCGGACGGTGCCCGTTTCCAAAGTACCGGCACTTTCGTGGGCCAGAGGGGCACAGTGGAGCCCTGCCCGCAGGGCAATCCCCCGCTTTGCCAGCTTTTCCGCCACCTCTTCCGGGTCCCCATTAGGCACAAAGGACACGGTTCCTCCCTGTGATTTCCCAAAAAACACCTGTTTTCCCAACTTTTGCAGTCCTTCGGCGCAGCGGCGGGCTTCCCGCTGTTCCCGGCGGAAAATGGCTTCAACACCCTTTTCTTTCAGGTATTGAAGCCCTGCCCCCAGGCCCGCGATCCCCGGCACATTCAAGGTCCCGGCCTCCAGCCGGTCGGGAAGATGGTCGGGCATGGCATAGGATCTGGAATCGCTGCCGGTGCCCCCCGCCAGAAGGGGCTTCGGGTCCCGGCCGCACAGCAAAATCCCCGTCCCCTGGGGTCCCAGGAGCCCCTTGTGTCCCGGCATGGCCACAAAATCCGCTCCCCACCCACGCAGGTCAACGGGCAGGCACCCTGCTGATTGGGCACAGTCCACCGTGAACGGCACCCCATACCGCCTGCAGAGGGCCGCCAGCTCTGCCACCGGCAGAATGTAGCCAAACACGTTGGATACATGGGTAAAAACCGCCGCCTCCGCCCCCTGTTTCAGGGCCTTTTCAAAACATTCCAAAGTGTGGTCCTGGTCAAACAGCTTCCGGCCTGCCACGGTGATCTTCGCCCCCAGCAGATGTAACGGCCGCACCACCGCATTATGCTCAAAACCCGAAATAACAACCCGGTCCCCGGGCCGCACCAGGGTGTGCAGGGCCATGTTCAGCCCATGGGTGCAGTTGGCGGTGAACACCACCTGCTCCGGCATACATCCAAACCGCTCCGCCGCCAGTTCCCTGGTACGGTAGACAATCCGGGACGCCCGGATGGATGCTTCATGGCCGCCCCGGCCCGGGTTGGCGCATTGCTCCAGAGCCCGAACCACGGCCGCCTTCACCTGGGGCGGCTTGTGGAAGGATGTGGCCCCGTGATCCAGATAAATCATACCACCGCTTCCTCCAGATTCCCCTGGGCTCCGGTGCGATAGCTTTTCCGGAAGGGCACCTGCCCCTGACGCAGCACCTGGGCCGCCCCGGGCAGATCCCTTTGCCGCAGCCGCAGGCAGTAGCCGCAGCCCTGTTCCTCCATCCACCGGGGTGTCCGCTGCAAGGTACAGACAATCCCCGCCCTTCCCAGCAGCGCCTCACCCCGCTGGGCCACCGTCACCGATCGAAACGTAATATACCCCCAATTCATAACGCAAAACCTCCCGGGCTAATCTATGCCCGGGAGGTATGGATTGTGCATTATTTCGACGCAGGGCCCTGCTTTTTTCTCAGGAGCCATATTCTTCTCAGGTAAAAGCCCAGTGTGGCCCCCAGAAGATTCAGGATCAGGTCATCCACATCGCAGCTGCCCAGCAGGGTAAACAGCTGGATCAGCTCCACCGCCGTAATGAGGGCCGTCACAGAAGCGAAAAAGGGCAAAAAGCGGTCCAGCTTCTGCCACAGCGCCGGAAGAAACAGCCCCAGAGGAACAAACAGCACCACATTTCCCCCAAGATTCATAAAAGCATGGAGCATCAGCCCCCGCTGGCTGGAATGCTCCAGCACCCACCAGAACCGGCTCAGGGTTTCAAAGGGTCGCAGGTTCAGGTTTTCCAGCAGCAGCTGCCGGTAGTCCCCCACCGGCGGGGTGCCCATCCGCTGACCAAACAGCAGCCAAAGCATGATCGCGGCGTAAAGCCAGAAAAGGATCCGAACTTTTTTCAATCCGATTCCTCCAGCAGGCACACCGCATGGCAGCTGAGGCCCCCCATCCGGCCTGTAAAGCCCAGATGTTCCTCGGTGGTGGCCTTCACATTGACCCGGTTTTCGCTGATTCCCAGGTCGGATGCGATGTTTCGCACCATTTGGGAAATGTGCTCCTTCAGCCTGGGCTTCTGGGCGATCATGGTCACATCGATGTTCCCCACCCGGAACCCCGCTGCGGAAATCTTCTGACCCACAGCGCGCAGCAGCATCCGGGAATCGGCCCCCTTGTAAGCAGGGTCCGTATCGGGGAAATGCACCCCAATGTCCCCCATGGCGGCAGCCCCCAGCAGGGCATCCATCACTGCGTGCAGCAGCACATCCGCATCGGAATGGCCCAGCAACCCCTTTTCCCAGGGGATATGCACGCCCCCCAGGATCAGATCCCGGCCTTCCACCAGCCGATGTACGTCATATCCGTGTCCGATTCTCATACTTCCTCCAACAGCATTCTGACAATGCGCAGGTCCACCGGGGTGGTCACCTTCAGGTTCCGCTCCTCGCCTTTGACAATCTTCACAGACATACCCATCCGTTCCACGGCGGAGCAATCGTCGGTGATGGCAGCCCCCTCTTCTTTGGCCTTTTTCAGGGCCGCCCGCAGCAGATCATACTGGAACACCTGGGGGGTCTGAACGGCCCGCAGAGTGCTGCGGTCAGGGGTGGAGCTGACAATGCCACCGGCCACCACTTTGACCGTATCTTTCAGTTCGATGGCAGGAGCCGCAGCGCCGTAGCTGTTGGCAGCCCGAACCACCCGGTCAATGAGTTCCATAGAAACCAGGGGTCTGGCACCGTCATGGATGGCAGCCAGCTTGATTTTACTGGAAAAGGCCGACAGGCCCAGATTCACCGACTCCGCCCGGTCCTTTCCTCCGGCCACCACCGCCGTCACCTTGTCAAAGCCAGCCATCAGGTTCCGGATGGTCAGCACCAGATCCGGACGGGTCACAATCACGATCTCCGAAATGGCTTCACACTCCAAAAAAGCCCGGGTGGTCCTGAGGATCAGGGGTTCTCCCCCCAGATCCGCCATAATCTTATCCACACCGCCCATGCGCTGGGCGCTGCCTGCGGCCACGATCACCGCGCCGCACCGCTTCAGCTTCAGGTTCAGCAGACGCCGGCCCTGTTTGGTCGCCACACGGGTCACCTCGGAAATTCCCATGTTCACAGCTCCTCCACCAGTTTTTTGAAATGGTTGCCCCGCTCCATAAAGTTCCTGAACCGGTCAAAGGAGGCGCTGGCAGGGCTCATCAGCACCACATCCCCGGCCCGGGCTGCGGCAGCAGCCTGCCGCACCGCATCATCAAAATCGTCGCAAAGATACACTTCCGGCTGCTGCGCGCCCTGAACCGCATCCCGGATCTTACCGGCGGTGGGACCGCACAGGAACAGCTTTTTCACATGGGCGCAGATCTCCGGCCCCAGGGCGCTGTAATCCAGCTGCTTGTCATAGCCGCCGGCAATGAGGATCACCTTTTCCCGGAAACTGCGCAGGCCTGCCATGGTCCGGCTGGGGGAAGAAGCGATGGAATCGTTATAAAAACGCACCCCGTCCTTCACCCGTACCAGTTCGATGCGATGCTCCACGCCGCCGAAGGTCTTTGCCACGGTACGAAGGGTTTCTCCCTCCACCAGACCTTCCACCGCCAGAATGGCAGCCATGTAATTCTCTATATTATGAACGCCGGGCAGCAGGATATCCCCGGTATTCAGCACTTCCCGGTCACCGCAGAGGATGCGCTCCCCTTCCAGCCGGCACCAAACCGCCTTTCCCGCCCGGGAGAACTTCTTCACCCCGGCCACGCCGGAAAAGCCGTCGGTAATGGCATTATCGGCATTGAGGATCAGGGTGTCCCCCGGCTTCTGGAACCGGAAAATGTTCTTCTTGGCCCCAACATACTCCTCCATGTCTGCGTGGACATCCAGATGGTTGGGGGCCAGATTGGTCACCACCGCCACCGCAGGGCTGTGGGTCATATCCATCAGCTGGAAGGAGCTGAGCTCCACCACCGCCAGGTCCTCCGGGCCGATCTCCCGGCACCGGGGCAGCAGGGGCGTACCGATGTTACCGCCCACCCAGACCTTCTTCCCCGCCGCTTTCAGCATGGCGGCGATGATGGAGGTAGTGGTGGTTTTTCCGTCAGAGCCGGTCACCGCAATGATCCGGCAGGGACAGACCTCAAAAAACACATCCATTTCGCTGGTGATCCGGGCACCCCGGTCCCGGAGGGCCTGAATGGCCGGATTTCCCGGGTGCATTCCGGGGGTACGAAACACCACATCGGCCTCCAGCCCTTCCAGGTAACCTTCTCCCACCCGAAGGGTACAGCCCATGGCTTCCAGTTCCAGCACATCCGGATCCAGCTTCTCTCTGGGGGTACGGTCGCAGCCTGTCACCGCGCATCCAAACTCCAGCAGCAGCCGTACCAGGGGCCGGTTGCTGACACCCAGACCCAGCACCGCAATGTTCTGGCCCCGGAGTGTTTCAAAATAGGATTCAAACTTCATATCCTTATACCTCGGTCCTCAGACCTCTCAGAAATAGCGCTCCCAATAGGGGGTTTCCCAACCGGTGGTGTCAAAGACCTGCCGGATGGCATCGGCCATAATATCCAGCTTCTTGCGCAGGGCAGTAATATTACAGATCCGCTTTGCATAAAGGTCCACCGTCATCACATATTCCATCAGCCGGGCCCGGTCCTCCTGGGGCTTGGTCTTGCCGTAGGGATCGATGAAGTAGACGTCCTTGTCATAGCGTTCCCCGTACAGGGTGTTCTCAACATCCTTAATGTAGTCTGCGCTGGTGTCGTAGGTATATGTATAGCCCTCGGGGTTACACTCCGACCAAACCTTGTCGCTGAGCAGCAGGGGCATCTGGCTGTTGATCTTGTTTTCGGTAGCATGCCACAGCTCATGGCAGTAGGTGCTGAGCACCTCGCCGGAGGTAATATCCACCGCCACCACATACCAGTTCTGAAGCATATAGCACACACCGATGGCGTTCAGATCCGTGGAAATGTCCTCCACCAGCAGGAACAGAATGCCCCGCTCACCGGCAGACTTCCGGAACTGGCCGAAGAAGCCATCGGGATACATCCGCATGGCCGCTTCCAGATTCACCAGGGCCGACCTAATGTAGGCAACCTCGTTGTCCAGGCCTGCCTGGTCGGTGGTGGTCATGGTGGCGAAATCGTTTTTGGCCAAAGCGGCGCACTGGCTGGACAGCAGAATGGACACTTCGTATTTTTCTTCCAGCCGGTCGGCGGTTTCACGGACCTTGGCGTATTCTTCCGACAGGGTGTAGTCCAGCAGGCCACCTTCGCCGGTTCGAAGCACCGTTTCATCCACAGCCGGGACGGAAAGAACCTCAGGAGCAGCCGCTTCGGTGAATACCAGCAGCTGGGGCAGCACCACATAGAACTTGTAGCTCCGGCGGCTTACCTCTACCAGCAGCAGATTGCCGTCTTCCAGCAGCTGGGTCCGGTTCAGTCTCTTATCATCCAGGGGGTCTTCCATCCGGCAGACTTCCAGGGTCCGGCCCAGACGGTACAGCTCCACCTTGTCCACCTTGCTGCGGTCGTCCTTGTTGTAGTTGGTTTTATAGAAATAGTCGGTACCCGCAATATGGAAGGTACTGTAATCGTTGTTGTTGGCCACAAAGTCCCGGACGGTCCAGGAAACACTGCCGTCCAGGCTGCAGTAGGACAGGTCCCCCATCAGGTCCAGACTGTCCTCCTTCATCATGCAGTAGCCCTTTTCGGTGAGGCCGCCGTCGTCACCCATGCCATTGAGGAACACCAGGCTGTTGTCCTCCAGATTCAGGGCACAGACGCCACGTTCCACACCGTAAGGATCGGTGTAGATGCTCAGAAACAGCACATTCTTCTGAGGATCATAGCCCTGAATCTCCCGAACGGACACCATGGGCTCCATGAGAATCTGTTCCTTTTCCCCGGTATCGGTGTTCATGGCAAAGAGCTTGTCGCCCATCTGGTAGTAGAAGGTGGCAAGGTCATCAGAAACCATGCCGTCCTCGCCAACACCGCTGAAGCGCTTCACTTCCTGCAAGCTGCCATCCAGCACCAGGATCTCATGGGTGGAGCCTTCGGTCAGGAAAATGTTACCGGCCAGGCCCCCCTGGGGCAGCAGGTTCCACCGGCCCTCCACCGTCTGTTCCAGGCGCACTTCGCCGGTGTAAAGGTCCAGAATCCGGAAAACGGTGTTCATTTTGGCGTTTGCAACATCAAAGGTCTTCTCCATCACCGCTGCGGTGCGGTGGTCCAGAGCTACCATCTCCATCTGCTCGCCCACAGATTTCAGGGTGACGGCATTGATGGCCTGCGTCAGCACCGGTTCCGTGGGAGCCGTGGTGGGCTCGGTGGGCACCGTGGTTACAATGGGTTCCGTGGTCACGGGCGGGGTGGTATTTACCGGATCGGTCTGGTGGCAGCCCGCCAGGAGCAGCACCAGAATCAGTACAGCAAGCAACTTTTTCATGGCTCTTGGTTCCTTTCGTAAAATCTCTCTGATTACAGTATAACGGAGAGAAAAAGAATTTGCAAGACATTTGACAATCTACCTGGGATGCAGTACAATAATTCCGCGACCGGATCGGACAGCCGCGCGCGAACGCCGAAAGGCGCCGTGTGAGGAAAGTCCGGGCTCCAAAGGGCAAGGATAACGGGTAATGCCCGCCGAGGGCGACCTCAGGACAAGTGCAACAGAAAGATACCGCCGGGTTTCGGCCCGGTAAGGGTGAAAAGGTGCGGTAAGAGCGCACCCGCCCCATGGGAACATTGGGGTGCTGTAAACTCTATCCGGAGCAACACCGTGGAGAAGCATCAGGTTGGCCCGACCGCTTCGTGGAGGTGGCTTGATCCCGTGAGCAATTGCGGGACTAGATAGATGGCTGTCAAGACAGAACCCGGCTTACAGATCCGCGTCGTACCAAAAACATACGCCTCCCCATTGATCGGGGAGGCGTGTGTTTTTTTACTCTTCCGGCTTGGGCTCCGGCTCTTTTACCAGGCCCGCCACATCGGACACCGGCAGGCTGAACACAATGCCCTGGGCCGGCTTGCCCATGCCCATCTGCTTGTAGAGGGCATTGAGAATGGCATCACGGATGTCCTTATCCACCACCATCATCAGAATTTCCTTCTCTGCGTGGATGGTGATGCCAAAGAAGGCAGCCGCATCTTCCCGGGCCACGCCGCGGGCATTGAGAATGGTACCGCCACGGGCACCCTGCTCCCGGGCCACATCCATGGCCTCCTCGGCAAATCCCGCATTGACGATGGCAAAAATCACTTCATGGTTATTGGTTGTCACGGCTTACTCCCCCTTTTTCTGACGGTAGTTGCTTAAAAACTGATAATTATTGACGCCGATCACACTGCTCAGCGGCACGGCGAAGGCGATGCCCTTGCCGTTTTTAATGGTCTCGAACTTCTGCTCCAGAACCTTCATAATCTCGTCCACCCGGTCCTCCCGGACCACGCTGACGATAACGGCCTTGTGGATATTCAGGCCCAGCATATCGATCAGCTCGCTGCGGGCGGTGCCCAGGCCGCTGGTCACCATCTGACAGTTGACCTCATACTGGCTCAGCACATCCAGATAAAACTCCGCCTTGGGTCGGTCCACCACGGTAAACAGGAGCTTCAGCTTCTTGATGGCAGTATCGTTGACTGTATTTTGCACGTTCGCTCCTCCTTACATAAAGTTGATAATCTGCTGATCGTCCGCATCCAGGATCCGCTTCATGGCTCTGCGCTCTCTGAGTTTGTTGGAAACGATGGCCCGGAAGCCCAGCAGCTGAATGGTGATCAGAGGGGCCATGGC
>JAZSLC010000029.1:0-6106 GCA_045535175.1 Faecousia sp.
AATTCCATCTTGCCGCATTTGGGGCACAGGTAGATATCCACATTCAGAGCACCTGCCAGCAGATTGGGAAGATCGCCCAGAATCCAGCCTGTTCTGCCCAGCTGCAGGTTCTCCCGGCCCACATGCTCCATGGTGCCGTCACAGCGCAGGCAGGTAAGCTTTCGCATCAGCAACCCTCCACAGCTGCAACAGCGCCAGCCATAGCCTCGGTATCCACAGTCTCCATCAGGCCGCTGTCGTAAGCCTCAGCAACCTTGGGATCAATAGGCAGCCGTGCCAGCACAGGCAGATTAAACGCCTCTGCAATCTCGTCCAGCTTGCTCTGGCCAAAGACATTGATCTTCTTGCCGCAATCGGGGCACTGCAGGTAGCTGTAGTTCTCCACGAAGCCCAGAACAGGGATGTGCATCATCTCCGCCATCTTGACGGCCTTGGAAACGATCATGGACACCAGATCCTGGGGAGAGGTAACGATGACGATACCGTCCACAGGCAGGCTCTGGAATACGGTCAGAGGCACATCACCGGTTCCGGGAGGCATATCCACGAACATATAGTCCACATCTTCCCAGATCACATCGGTCCAGAACTGCTTGACAGCGCCGGCAATCACCGGACCACGCCAAACCACAGGGTCGGTGGAGTTATCCAGCAGCAGGTTGATGGACATAACCTGAATACCGCCCCGGGTCAGGGCAGGATACAATCCATCCTCATTGGCTCCCTGACATTCGGTAACACCGAATGCGGTAGGAGCGGAAGGCCCGGTAATATCCGCGTCCAGAACGCCCACACGCTTGCCCTTGCGGGCCATAGCCACTGCCAGCATAGATGTGACGGTGGACTTGCCAACGCCACCCTTGCCGGATACAACCGCAATGACCTTCTTTACGGAAGACTTGGGATTCAGCTTTGCCAGCAGGCTTTCCGCCTTGCGATCGGCACAGTCACTGCCGCAGCTGGAACAATTACCATTACAAGAACTCATTTGTTTCTCTCCTTATTTATCATCTTACCCTATTATAGTCCGGTTTTAGGGAAAGTCAATCATCAAACTCTTCAAGGGGTGCGAAATTGGCTCCCCTTGCTTCACTTACACCGGCATAAAGCTTATCATCAAATCTGCCCTGCTGTAAATAATGCAGGATCATGTGCTTTGCAGATGATGGCATTTTCAGCCCGGGAATCTCATCGAATGGAACCCAGTGCAGCTGACCTTCAGTACTCTCCAACGGACGGTCTTCCCGCAGGTTGGCAAAAAAGTAGTAGTTCTGCCGGATTTCCCCGTTTTTCAGCCGCAAAGTAATATAGCGCAGTTTCAGGTTCACCATGTCTTCTTCCCGGATACCGAGTTCCTCATAGGCCTCACGCAAAACGCACATTCTCGCATCATTGAGTTCCTCTGCCTCAAAATGACCACCGGCGCTGCCAATGTACATATGATTGGCAACCTTTGAACCAATGCGGTACAGGCAAAGGATTCGGTCGCCCCTCGTCAGGTATAATGAGGTCATGTTGCGAAGCTTTCCGTCCATATTATTCCCCCTGGGCAGCTTCCCACTGCTCCATCAGGTCCATCAGAAGATCCTCTGCCTTTTCCTTTTCTCCCAACAGACGGGTCAGTTCCTGATAATCGGCAGATGCTGCCTCAATGGCTGCATCCAGATCCGCAATCACCTTTTCCTGCTTTTCGATCTCCCGTTCCAGCCGGCGAATCAGCTTGTCGGTTTCCTTTGTGCCACCCTTGTTTTTTTCCTTTTTGGGCTTCACTTCCACAGGTTCCGGAATTCTGGCGGCTGCTTCATGCTCCAGAATGGAGCGGAATTTGCTGTAACCGCACCGGAAATCCCGGATTTTTCCGTCCTGAAGGAGCCATATTCTCTCTGCGAATTTTTCAATAAAATACCGGTCGTGGGATACGAAAATCAGAACGCCCTCAAACTCCTCGATGGCCGCTTCGATCCATTCTCTGGATGCAATATCCAAATGGTTGGTGGGCTCGTCCAAGATCAAAAGGTTAATCTTCTCATCCATCAGCATACACAGCCGCAGCCTGGACTGCTCACCGCCGGAAAGATTTCCAACGGTCTTGAATACATCTTCTCCCTGGAACAAAAAGGCGCCCAGCCGGTCTCTGGCCATCTGAGGGGTACAATTCTTTTCGTAGAGCATGGTGTCGTAGAGGGTCCGCTCCGGATGCGCGAAACGAACGGTCTGAGGCAGATAGCCCCATTTTACAGTGGGACCGAATTTGATCTTGCCGGTGCAATCCTCTTCTCCCAAAAGGCATCTCAAGAAAGTGGTTTTACCGGTGCCGTTGTCGCCCAGAATAGCGATCCGCTCACCGCCCTCCACCAGCAGATCCACATCAGAAAACAGGGTGCGCCCCTCAAAGCCCTTGGAAACCCGCTTCATTTCAAAGACCACATCACCGGAAAAATCCTTCTCTCCAAAAGTGGCCCGCATAGTTTTCTCTCTGGTAGGCCGCTTGGTGCGCTCAATGCGCTCCATACGATGCTGGATGGACATGGCCCGTCGATACAGGGTCCGGTTGTTAATGCCCCAGCCTTTCATCCGCTCCACCGTGTAGCCCAGCTGCTTCAGCTTTGCCTGTTCCTGCTCATACTGCTTCATCTGCAGGTCAAACCGGGCCTGCTTTTCATCAATGTAAAAAGAATAGTTGCCGGAATAGAACTCCGCGTGACCTTCGGTAATCTCAATGATCCGGTCAGCCACCCGGTCCAGGAAGAAACGGTCATGGGAAATGGTCAGTACCGTTCCCTTAAAAGCATTGATATAGCCTTCCAGCCACTCCACGCTGCTCAGGTCCAGATGGTTGGTAGGCTCGTCCAGCAGTAAAATATCGGTCTTTTCCAGCAGCAGCCGGGCCAGATTCACCCGAGTCTTTTCGCCGCCGGAAAGGCTGTCAAAGAGCTGATCACGCTGTGCAGCCGTAATGCCCAGGCCGTTGCAAATCTTATCCACTTCCACATCCATCTCATAGCCGCCGCCTGCCTGGAAGGCATTCCCCAGCCGGTCATACTCGGAAAGCTGATCCTGGGACGCACCGGAGAGCATAGCCTCTTCAATTTCTTCCATCTTGCGGCGAATGGACATCAGGGAAACATAGGCACTGCGAAGTATGTCCTCCACAGTATATCGGAGGGGAAAACTGGGAATCTGGGAGATTAGGCCAATCTTTTTATGAGGATTTACAAACACTTCTCCATCATCATAGTCCATCTCGCCGGTGAGGATCTTAAAAAGCGTGGTTTTTCCGCAGCCGTTCCGGCCGAGGATCGCCACACACTCCCCTTCATGGATCTCGAAAGAAAGACCTTCCAGCAGGTTTTCGCCGATGACGAAGAATTTTGTTAAGTTTTTAACCTGAATATCAATCATCGTGATTCTCCAAAGAATGAATATACCCGCGAAGCTGATCGGGTGTAAACAAAAGATTCAGGGCCTGAAGCATGGCATTGGCGCTCATATGCTCAGGAAGCTCCAGCTTTTTTAACAAAGCAAGCCGTTTGGCGCTGCTGTCCTTCCCGCCGGAAAGCCCCAGTTCCATCAGGTCCTGTTTTGTAATTTGGGATGGTACAGGTACCGACTCACCCTCAACAGTGGCTCCAGCCCGGCGTAGAGCCTCCAGAATGATCTCCGGGCGCATTCCCTCAACCCCCAGCTTCCCTTCCTTGCCGGGGGCCGCTTTGCGCCGTTCTTTTCCGTAAATATCCGGGATGTAGGCGTGTTTCAAATATTCCGAAGGAATGGCGCTTTTGAGATAATTTCTAATCACAAAGCCGGCTCCATCGGAATCCGTAAACACAATTAGTCCACGAATCCCGGCAACCTTTCGCAGAAGCGCCAGCTGCACCTTGTCCTTCATAATGCCAAAGCCGGAGGTTTCGAAGATGGGGGCCTCTACAATCTGGCTCAGGGTGTTTTTGTCGTAGCGGCCCTCCACCACAATGGCTTCCCGAATCTTAACCATGCCGGGCCTCCTGTGCGAGCCGCAGGATCAGCAGCTCCAAAAGCCGCTCAGGCTCATCAAAGGATGTTTTCATCTGATGGTCCGTTTCCAGAATCAACTGGGCTGCCTTTCTGTAAAACTCAGACTTGAACCGGGGCGCTGCAGCCATTGTTTTGCGGGCCTGGAAGTCGCTCATACCGCAAAGCCGCATCAAATCCTGGGGCCCCCTGCCGTTGTCAGCCAGGGTTTTGGCCGTGGAGAGCCGGCGGAAATGTCCGCCAATGGCACCCAGCACCGCAATGGGCTCCTGCTGCATTTTCATCAGAGTCCGAAGCTTCAGCAATGCAGGTCCGTATTCTCCCTGGCCCAAAAGGTCCGTCATCTGAAATACCACCGCATCCAGAACCGGCTCAGTAACTGCGTCAATATCCGACTTCTTGATCTCATCCGCTCCGGAATAAGCGGCAATTTTAGCGATTTCTCCCCCAAGGGCCGTCATGGTTCCGCCGGTGATGTCGATCAGGTACAGACACAGATCCGGAGCAATCCGCTTCTTGTGGGAGGCAAAGTGCCGTGTGATCCAGGGCACCAATGCCCGCTGGTCCTGCTTGGGAAACTCCACAATCTGACCGTTTTTGGACACCGCATCCCAAAGCTTTTTCAGCCGTTTATCCGGCTTCCAGGGGGTGGTCACATAAGTAAATACCACCGTACAGTACTCGGGAATATCAGAAATCACATCGATCAGTTTCTCCCGGTCACTTTCGGGCAGTTTGAAAATATCGATTTCATCCACCCAGACAAAGGTAGACTCCGCCATCATAGGCAGGTTCTCCACCGAATCTGTAAAGGATTGCAAATCAAAGGTCTCATTGGTCAGCTTGTGGAAGTTAAAAGATTCCGTCAAATCATCCACCAGCAGTTTCTTCAGCTGCTCCAGGTAATGGTGCAGCAAAAAGGTTTCCTCGCCGTGGAAGAAATAGAGCCGCTCCGCCTGCTTGTTGCGAATTGCATTTTTCAGTTCCTGCAGGCCATCGGGCCCTTCCTGTTTTCTTGCCATGGGATTCACCTCGTTAACACAATTGTTCCTTCCAGATCGGTTCTCCGAATTTTACATCCGAATTCCTCCAGCCGTTCCAGGACTTCCTGGGAAGGATGCCCATAGGGGTTATCTGCCCCCACGGAAATCACAGCCGTTTGGGGCTTCAAATGCTCCAGCAAAAATGCGCCTGTAGACCCGGAAGCGCCATGGTGGCCTACCACCAAAGCCTCCAACTGGGGAAGTTTCTCTTCCAGAAGCAGGATCGTTTCTCCCTCTGTGCCCCTGTCTCCTGTAATCAGTATATCATAATCCGCCTTTTGAAACAAGATGCACAGGCTGCTTTCGTTGTCCGATTCCTGAATTTCCGAAGCAAAAAGGCTGATTTGTCCTTCTCCCAAAGGAATGGTCATATCCCGGTCAACCCAGCACACCTCTCCCCTGTTTTGAAGCAGAATCTTCTGCTTCCAGCCGGAGACATCCTCCAATAGCGGCAAGTACAGCCGGTCCACCGGAAGCCGTTCCAACAAATAAGGTACCCCGCCCACATGGTCTTTATCATAATGAGTGACAATGATTCCATCCAGGTGGAATACCCCTCGGGAGCCCAGGTAAGCTGCCACTTTGTCCGCAGCCGCTTTATTGCCGGACCCACCGCAATCCACCAGATAGTTCTTCCCCTCTGTCTGAATCAGGACGGCCTGTCCCTGGCCCACATCCAGAATGCTCACCCGAAATTCTCCCAAGCGTGGCTCCGCCCAGGAAATACCAATGGCAAATACCAGGATCAGCGCAATGGATACAACCGCATAGCGAAGCTTCGGGATTTTGCGAATCAGGTATAGGAAGAGAAGCACATAAGTCAGAATCAGCCAGATCAGGATATAAGGGCTCTCTGTATACACAGTTGACACCGACAAAGATGCAATCCGACCGGCCACCCACAACACGGCGCGGATCGCCCAGCCAAGGCCCCCGGCCAGGAATTTCCCGGGTAATACCCAGATAAAGCCCAGCACAACCGTCAAGGAAATCCCGCAGAAGATCAGGGTAATCAGCCAAATCAGCAGCAAATTGGAAACCACGCCCAGCAA
>JAZSLC010000122.1:0-3899 GCA_045535175.1 Faecousia sp.
GTATGTACCGCCCTGGGCCATCAGTTCCTCATGGGTGCCCCGCTCGGTAATTCTGCCTTCCATCACCACGGCGATTTCGTCGGCGTTTCGGATGGTGGACAGCCGGTGGGCCACCACCAGGGTGGTGCGGCCTTTGCACAGCTCATCCAGGGCCTGCTGAAACAGCTCCTCGGTGGTGTTGTCCAGGGCGCTGGTGGCCTCGACCAGAATCAGAATGGCAGGGTCTTTCAGGAACACCCGGGCGATGGACAGACGCTGCTTCTGTCCGCCGGAGAGCTTCACGCCCCGTTCACCGATCTGGGTGTCGTAGCCGTTGGGCAGGGTCATAATGTAGTCATGGATATTCGCCCGGCGGGCAGCTTCCATCATCTCCTCCTCGGTGGCATTGGGGCGGCCGTAGAGGATATTGTCCCGGATGGAGCCCACAAACAGGAACACATCCTGCTGCACGATGCCGATGTTCCGGCGCAGGGAGGTGAGGGTCAGCTTCCGGATGTCGATGCCGTCAATGAGAATCTGTCCGCTCTGCTCATCCAGCTTGTAGAAGTTGGGAAGCAGATGGCAAAGGGTGGTTTTGCCGCCGCCGGAGGGGCCCACCAAAGCCAGTTTCCGGCCCTGGGGCAGATGCAGATTCACATCCCGCAGCACTTCCTTGGCGGGGTCATAGGCATAGGACACATCCCGGAACTCCACTTCGCCCCGAACATCCGTCAACTCCACAGCCTCGGGATCTTCCTGCTCCGGCTCCTCGTCCATGATCTCCACAAACCGGCGGAAGCCGCTGACACCGTTCTGGAACTGCTCCATAAAGGCAATCAGGGTATTGACCGGGGCTATAAACAGGTTCACCGACACGATAAAGGTAGAATAATCACCGAAGGTGATCCGTCCGGAATACAGAAACAGACCACCGGCAATGAGGATAAACACATTGAACACATCGGTGACAAAGGAGGTGGAAGAGTGGAACTTGGCCATGGCGTGGTAGGCACGGCGGGAGGCATCCACAAACTGCTCGTCACCCTTGCTGAACTTCTCCACTTCCCGGGCGGCATTGGTATACGCCTTGGTAACCCGGATGCCGGTAACACTGCTTTCTACCGCCGCATTAATGGTGGCATTGCTCTTGCGCCGGTCGTCAAAGGCGGACTTCATGGCCTTGCGGAAATGCATGGTCACAACCACCAGGATGGGCACACAGGCAAAGATAATCATGGTCAGAATCCAGTCGATGCGCATCAGATAAATGAAAGACAGCACGATCATCACCGAACTGATGAGCAGATTTTCGGGGCCATGATGCGCCAGTTCACAGACTTCAAACAGGTCACTGGTAATGCGGGTCATAATCCGACCGGTTTCGTTGTTGTCATAGAACCGGTAAGGCAGCCGCTGCAGATGGGCAAACAGATCCTGACGCATATTGGACTGCATTTTGACACCGATCAGGTGCCCGTAATACTGGACAAAATACCGCAGCAGCATCCGCAGCACATAAAGTCCCAGCACAATACAGCCGGCCACCACGATGGTGCCATACATCTTGCCGGGAATATATACATTCAGCATTTCATTGGTAACCACCGGATAGACCATGCCGATGACAGAAATCAGCAACGATGCCAGCAGGTCCAGCACCAGCATTTTCGTATGGGGTTTGTAATAAGCGATAAATCTTTTGAGCATAGGGGGTATTCCTCTTTCTGTAAGCGCCAAAAAACTCCTTTGACACAGGATTCTATAATGAATAATTATACTTCATAAGACAATTTGTGTCAATTCCGATTTCCCTTACCGGTTCACGGAACCGGCCATCCTCCGGTAGGTATGGCGGATTCCTCTTACAGCAACGGAATAAGCCTGAATGTTCTCCGGCAGGGCCATGCCGCCGTAACCGGCATCCCCCAGATGATGAATATCCGTACCGGTCATTTTACACATCAGGGCAATCTGTCGGATGGTGGCTGTGTCGGCACCCTCCTGGGAGGTTCCGATGGCCGTAATGGTCAGACAGCCCAAACTGTGGGCATAATTGACCAGTCCTCTTACATATTCCATAGTAATACCGGGAACGGTTCCGGGGGCAGGCAGCAGGATAATATCCGCACCGGCCGCAGCAAAGGCTGCCACATCCTGTTGGGTAATGATGTTCTCTGCACCTTCTGCCAGAATACCCGATGCGTGCATTTTGCCGGCAGCCAGAATCACCCGGTCCCCAAAGGCTTCTTTGTAGCACCGCAGTGTCTGCTCAATGGCTTCGTTGGTGACACCGATGCCGGGGTTGCCCGTCAGCAGAATAAAGTCCACGCCCATGTCCACCGCTTTGCGGGCGTTTTCCAGGGTGGCTTTCCGGCCGCCGGTGATGGCCCACATATTTTCCTCCGGATCCTCGGAAGACAGCACCTGCTTCACAGGCTCCAGGTTGATGCCGATGGGGCGGCCCGTCAGCTTTTTCAGTTTGCGGATCACCTGATCCGGCTCCGTTTTGGGCAGGCCCCGGATCTGGGGATTCTGCACATCGAACAGATTCAGCAGCAGAATGTCGGCACCCATAGCCGCCGCAAATTCCGCATTGGTTATATCCCCCAGCATCGGCATGATGGCCCCAATGGTTTCACAGGCAATGGTACGCCCTTCTCCGGCAGCAATGGCACCCAGCAGTTCCTTCGCCGACATGGCAGAAAAATCAGAACTTTGACAATCCAGAATACGTTTCATAAGAAAAACCTCCTTTTTGACAGTAGTATAACACATATCCACCCTTCTGTCACACAGGAAAATAAAAAGTGACGGGATGCACAAATTTTCTTCCCGGGAATGTATGGTTTGCCCAATTTTTTCATCCCGCATCTGATGCAGATTGACATTGAAAACGATTTTTGCTATTCTTTAGTTGTATTATTATCGAGTGTTGCGTGCATTCCCCAAACACACATCCGGAAAGGAAGTAATTTCAAATGGGTTTTTTCAAGAAGTTATTCGGTAAAAACACGGACAAATACTATGCCCCGATGGCCGGTAAGGCTGTCCCCATCACAGCGGTCCCCGATCCCACCTTTGCCGAAGGAATGCTGGGCAACGGCATTGCCATTGAGCCCACTGAAGGCAAGGTCTTCGCCCCCTGCGATGCAACCGTCGACATGATGTTCACCACCGGTCACGCCGTAAGCCTGGTGGCCGATACCGGTGCCGAGATCCTGATCCATGTGGGTCTGGAAACCGTCAGCCTGGAGGGCAAGCCCTTTACCATCCACGCAGCCAACGGTGACAAGGTCAAGAAGGGTCAGTTGCTGATGGAAGTGGATCTGGAAGCCGTGAAAGCTGCCGGTCTGAAAACCATCACCCCCATGGTTATCTGCAACACTGACGACTTTCCCACCTTCGACACCTTCGTGGACAAGGATGTTACCAACGACGACGTGGTAATCGAACTGGCAAAGTAAGGAGTTACACATGAAAAAAGGTATTGGTTTACCGGTCTTCCCCGGTGTAGCCATCGGCCCTGCCGTGGTATACCGCAAAGCCCAGCGCACCCTGCCGGTTTCCTCCGGCGACCCTGCCATTGAAAAGGCAAAGTTTGAGGCAGCTCTGGACGTAGCCCGTCAGCAGCTGACCGCCCTGTACGAAAAGGCGAAGGCTGAAATCGGTGAAGAGCAGGCCGCCATTGTGGAAGTGCAGCTGCTGATGCTGGACGACCTGGATTACCTGGACGGCGTCAATCTCGCCATCGAAAACGGCGCTGCCGCCGCCATTGCCGCCCTGGACACCGGTGAGGAATTTGCTGAAATCTTTGCCGCCATGGACGACGAGTATATGAACGCCCGAAGCGCCGACATCCGGGATATGTCCCACCGTCTTTACGACATTCTCTGCGGCAACACCGGATTCCAGCTGCCCGA
>JAZSLC010000043.1:0-3855 GCA_045535175.1 Faecousia sp.
TCATCACACTGCCGAAGTTGGCAATCAACCCCGGCAGTCCCTCGCTCAAATAGGGGGCGATGAGCAAAGCAAGCCAAACAACAGGAATAATGCCGCAGAGGTAAAGAATGATATTTGTCCGTGAGAGTTTATCTTGCCTCATGGCTCGTCCTACCGAAGCGTTTTTTCTTGGGGGCATCAATGACCTTAATCAAAAGGTTGTTTACATCCTCGGTGGGTTTATCCTCACGAATCAGATCGTTTCGGAAGTCCGCCAGACCGTTCACCAAAAGCCGGTGTTCAAAGTCTGACAGTTCCACAACTCGTTTTTCCTCTGCCATGGCTGCTACCTCTTAGCGGGCCTCGCTAGAGCGTTCTTTCTGACCCTTTTCCAGAATCTTGGACATATCCATGGAGATCTGATTGGCGCAGTCACGGACCTTTCCCAACTCGTTACGCACATCCTGCGGTTCCATATTGCCGATGGTTTCGGGAATGGTCTTGAAGCTGAAGTTCTTGGTGTCCACACCATAGCGGGAACACAGGGTATAGGCTGCACAGTAGGCAGTAAAGGCATTTCTGCTCCGGGAGTAGTTATCATCCCGGTCCATGTGTGCGTGGGACAGTTCCTGGGCAAGACAGCGGAAAATGTCGGGACCGTCCATGCCCTGCCGCACATAGATCTTGCGTTCCTCAGAGTTGTAGATAGCACCCACGCCGTCGGGAACCTTTTCGCTGATCTCCACTACGCAGGGCGCATTGTTCAGCATGGCCTTCAGCAGCAGCCGCATATCATGCTGCACCTTGGCAGGCTTTACCTTCGCAGAGGTCTGGGAAATGTCAAACACCCGCTTGACATTGTAGTTGACGCCCATGCTGCCATCTTCACGATGGAACTCTTCACCGGGTTCCAGGATCTTGATATGGTCCTCACCCTTGCGGACATAGGTGCGGTTCTGCTTCCAGGCATCGAAGTCTGCCAGCTTGGTAGCTTCGGGCATCTGTGCGGTAATCAGCAGGACATTGCCGATGGAGTATCGGTCAAACCGTGCCATCACATCCAGGGCGGTTTTGAACAGTTCTCCGTCCTGTGCCAGACTGTCAGCGGTTTCGTCAATCATGCCATAGACATGCTGGCGCTCTGCCTGCTTCTTTTCTGCCCAAGCCTGCTTGTCAACAGGACTAAAGGTTTTGTTCTGAGCTGCCTCCTTGGGGGCAAAAATAGAATCATAACTTTCCATGGGTTATCGCTCCTTTTGCTTTTTGGTTTTGGGTTTGTGCTGCTTCTTCTTTCCCTTGTTGGGGTGCTGGCGCTGATTGGCAGCACGGGTTTTGCTCTTGTCCTTCGGGGGATTACCCGCCATCTGACTCTGCTCGGCACGAATTCTCTTCAGTTCTTCACGAACAGAAGGGCGCGGATCATGAGTACCCCTGGTAGGTCCCTCTCTGGTTGCGGAGGTAGGCTCGGACGGACGGGATTTCGCCACCCGGCCATCCGTAGGGTTTTCGTTCTGCTGCTCCGGGGCATTGGGCGGCTTTGCCATAAGCTGATCCAAGAAAGCATCCGTCCTTTCCTCGGTTTGGGTTCTTTCGGGGGTGGGAATTTCCCCGTCCTTTTTCTGCTGTGCCTGCTCCTGCTGCTGGCGCTCGATCTCACTTCTGACCTCGCCCACATCGACAGTAGCCAGCTTGAACCGTTCAAAGATGCGGTTGATCTTGGAAGCATCTTCTGCCCGAACCATAATATCGGTCAGTCCGTCATTTGCATCTTTGTCTTTCAAGACGCAGTAGAGGACTCCGTATTTCTTGGCTTCCTTGCAGAACAGCTGCAGTTCAGAATCCTTAACCGCAAATACCTTCAGCGGTTTCTCGCTTCGCAGCATATTAGTCAGACGGGTCTTACCCTTGGTTTTCTTTTGGTCTTTCAGAATGGCGTAAATCATCATCGCCAATTCTTTCGCACCGGTGCCGGTGATCTTAGCGGCAACTTCAACTGCACCCAGTGACATTTTGACGATCTGTTCCGCTGCGTCGCCTGCTGTGTTCATACTGGTTTTTCTCCTTTCTCTCGGAAGTGTCTTGCTCAATGATTGCTTCCAGACCCTCCTTGACAAGTCCGGAACGCTCTGCTATGGACTCACATAATTTCACCTCCTGTCGCAGTTGTTTTAGCTCATCCGTCAGAGCAGAGATTTTTTCTTTGGTAGCGGTGATCTCTGCAGCATCGCCTTTTCGGGTGATGCGCTTCAGGGCATTTCCCAGGTTTTTGCGCTGATCGGTTAGAACTTCAATTTGGTTTTCTGCGTACTGCTTCCGGTCAGAAAGGTTAGCGGCGGTTTCAATCTTGTGCTTTCCAAGAAAGCGGGTTTCCGCAATTCGCTGGTCCAGCTTCACAATGTCCTCACGCAAAACACCCAGCACCTTTTTCGTAGATGCTGGGTGTTTGACTATGATCTTCAGTCGGTAGCAGTAGTAGAAATAGAGTGCCCGAAGGCCGGTTGCCTTCTTGTGTTTCTTAAAGTTGCCACGGTAGTGGTACCTACCAATACGGCGGTTTTCTGCTTCCGGGAATGGGATGCGCTTTCGCATATTGCGGAGTATCCGCTGTGTGATGCCATCAAAGGTGTATTCTTCACCAAGGCGGTCCATACGAACACCTTTTTTTGCACCGGGCGGCAAAGCTACCGGATGTGCCAAAGGTTGCCCGTTTTCCTTGAGCCGCTTAAAGGTGTATCCCATCTGTTCCATGACTCTGTAGAAGTCACGCATGGTTGTGGATGCAAGAATTGCCCGGTCAATATCAGCTTTGACAATATCACGATAAGTGGGTTTACCATGCTTATTGGCAGACCACTCCGCATAGCTCTTGCCGTTCCATTGGGGGTCTTTGATGACAGATAGATGATGCTCCTTGCACAGTCGGTCAGACACTTCCCGCATCCGTGCATAGTCCGGTTTGCGGTTGCTGAATTTCCTGCCATCCACAGAGGAAACGGAGTTTATGACAAAGTGATTATGATAATGGTCGGTATTCAAGTGGGTGGCAACCACCACCTCGAACTGATCGCCCCACAATTCCTTTGCCAGTTCCACTCCGATTCTGTGGGCGGTATCCGCATCCACTTCACCTGCCCGGAAGGACTGGTAGCCATGATAGCAGGTACGGCCATCCATTTTTCCAAAGCGGCGTTTGGTTTCCATGAACTGTTCCTTAGCATGGGGAATTTGGCAGTTCACACCGGACACATACATCCGCTTTTCGGTTTTTAGATCGTCTGCCGTGTACTCCACAACATTGTCGATGGCATGGAGCGCAGCAGTTTCCTCCCGACTTTCTTCGGAAGTTTTTTCGGGGTTGATGGCATATTCGATCACGCCGTTGGGATTACCCGTGATGGGCCAAATTGATGTAACTGCCAAATGATCTCCTTTCCGTCCTTACTTGACTAATCTTTTTTCTTCCGCCTTGGAACAGGAACGGCGCTGTAGGCATCCGCAATCAGCTTTTCAACATCACGCAAATCTGCCATCGCCTTGCGAAGCTGAGGAACATCCAACAGACCCCTGGCGTTGGCAATCGTCAAGATTTGGTCGATGTTGTTACCCACACGGCGAATCTCCCAAATCAACTTGTGGAGATCTGCAGGAGGGTTTTCACGAATAGTAACGCCTTGGATTGCATTTCTGCAAAACTGTTCACGGGAAATCCCAGCTTTTTTTACTTGCTCATTCAGCGCAGCAAGCTCGTCTGGAGAAAAGCGGATTTTGATTTCTTGGATTCTTTTCTTCATGTTCATCTATCCTTTTAGGCGGGGTATCAGGGGTGCTAAACCCCGGACAAGCTGGATTGTGTCCCCACAATCCGTTGCTTGTAAA
>JAZSLC010000031.1:0-8305 GCA_045535175.1 Faecousia sp.
TTTTAGCATATCCGCCGACCCCGCGCAACTGCCGTCGGCCCCCTCGACAAAAAATGGTTGAAATTTCTCACCCTGTCTGTTATAATGCCTGTACCGATGCAGGATTCGTATATCGGTAATACAACGGCTTCCCAAGCCAGCGTATGAGCTGTTTGAAAATTCTTGTATACCAATGACTTTTCGGATTTCAGAAGCGGAATTTTGGAAAATGTCACGCTATTTGTCACGCTAAGTAAATATTTCGCAGGATTAGTTTAATGGCAAAACAGTCGCTTCCCAAGCAACGGTCGCGGGTTCGATTCCCGTATCCTGCTCCAAAAAATCTCCCAGATCCACATGGATTTGGGAGATTTTCTTTTCCTATCACGCTTTTAACTCCGTTTTTTTGAATAGATAAGGTATTTATATTCCAGAATCAAGTTGTTTCCCAAAACTCGTTGCAGCGCAACCATTTTTATTTAAAAAGCGTGACATATCGCAAAAGAAAGACACCCGTGTCCGATCAATCAGGCACGGATGCTTTCATATGTTCTTAGAAGGGACAGTTTTTTGCAGCCATTATTTACGGAAGGTTTGCTTCAGAAAACTCCGGAATCCGCCCTTTTTGCGATTGATCATGTCAATCAATGCCAGCACTTGCTCATCAGAGAGGACACCGGACATCCGTGCCACATCCCGCCAGGGCAGGTTCATGACAAACATCACATTGTTGCCAAGTTCCTTCTTCTCCAGTGTCATCAGTACATTCCGGACGAGAGCAATCAGATTGTAGATTCCCTTGCCCAGGCCGCCATCCAAATATTCACCTTGCGAAATAGTATCATTAAATCCGATGGGTGCGTTGCGATCCCACTTAGTAGCTGGAATATCATATCCCAGCAGAGCGGTAAAGCTTTCATCACCAACCTGTTTCACATCGCCGCTGTAGTAGGGGGCAAATGTTTCGCCCACATAGGGATTTACCGCAGAACCCTCTTTCTTAATCTCTGTCCTCAGACGGATATCACGGCTGGATGCACCCACACGAATTTCATAGGTACCGCCTTCGATGACCCAGTCGTTTTCCAGAATACTCCAGACGGCGAAACTTCGGTCATTCAGCGCAATGGTAACCTGCTTTTCTTCGCTGGGTTCCAATGCTACCTTCGCAAATCCCTTCAGTTCCTGCTCCGGGCGGAACATACCGTTGGTTGTAGCATGGATATACAGCTGCGCAATTTCTTCGCCGTATGCGTTGCCGGTGTTGCGGATCCGGAAGCTAACGGAATTCTCGTTCACTTCCAAGTCAGAATACGCAAATTCCGTATAGCTGAGGCCATAGCCGAAGGGATACTTTACTTCTTTTTTTGCGGTATCGAAGTAACGGTAGCCCACATACAGACCTTCCCGATACTCAGAGGTTGCTTCCATGCCAGGATAATAAGGTGCGGAAGAAACATCCTCATAGCAATCAGGAACCGTTTCGGACAATTTGCCGCAGGGATTGACTTCACCAGTCAAAAGCTTAGCCATGGCGATCGCACCGGCCTGACCGCCCAGATAGCCATGGATCACAGCCTTTGCCTTGCAGTCCCAATCCATTTCCACAGCGCAGCCACAGGACAGAACTACCACAATGTTGGGATTCACTTCTGCAACAGCCCGGAGCAGCGCAAGCTGATTTTCCGGCAGCTTCATATCTGGACGGTCCACACCTTCCGCTTCGCCACCTTCGTCCAGACCCAGCCACAGCACAGCCACATCTGCGCCTTCTGCCAGTTTGCAGGCCTGGCGGATCAGCATCGTGTCCTTCTTGCCGCCCCGGCGGAAACCGGGAGCAAAGCCAACCACATTGGCGCCGATGTCCTTCAGCGCATCCAGGCCGCAATCCAGTTTGGTGGGGTTGATCTTGGAGCTGCCTGCACCCTGATACCGGGGATTTCCGGCAAAGTCACCGATGACAACAACTTTCTGTGTCTTATTCAGTGGCAGGATCTTCTCCTCGTTCTTCAGCAGAACGGCGCTCTTTTCCGCAACCTTGGCAGCCACTGCATGGTGGGCATCCCGATCATAGGTCTTGCCGGTGATACGCTCCCGAGTCGTCAAAACCAGATCCAGCAGCCGATCCACCTGCTCATCCAGAATGGATTCATCCAATCGGCCTTCCCGGACAGCCTTTACGATGTGCCGATCCGTCTGACCATTGGAAGAAGGCATTTCCAGCGTACCGCCCTGACGGACGGACTCCACCCGGTCATTGTTACCGCCCCAGTCGGAGACCACCACGCCCGTAAAACCCCATTCTCCGTACAGAATCTCCCGCAGCAGATGGGGATGCTCGTGGGCATAGATGCCATTGACCCGGTTGTAGGAGGTCATCAGGGATTTAACCCCACCCTCTTTGACCGCCATTTCAAAGGCAGGTAGATAAACTTCCCGAAGGGTACGCTCATCAACAACAGAATCATTGGTCATGCGCCGCAATTCCTGAGAATTGGCCGCATAGTGCTTCACACAGGCGGAGATACCGTTGCTCTGAATACCCCGGATCAGTGCCGCAGCCATTTTACCGGAGAGGTAGGGATCTTCTGAAAAATACTCAAAGTTTCTGCCACACAGGGGACTGCGTTTGATATTGATGCCGGGTCCAAGCAAAACGCTGACGCCTTCGCTGGCGGCTTCCAGACCCAGATGCTCACCCATTTCTTCGATGAGCACTTCATCCCAGGTATTGGCAAGACCCGCCGCACTGGGATAGCAGGTAGCAGGAATAGATTTGTTCAGACCCAGATGGTCCGCTTTTCCGCCCTGCTTCCGAAGACCGTGAGGTCCATCGGTGAGCATCATTCCGGGGATACCAAGCCGTGTGACCGGCTTGGTATTCCAGAAGTTAGCGCCGGACATAAGAGAAGCTTTCTCTTCCAGCGTCATTTGCTTGATCAAGTCAGCATGTTTCATATTACTTCACCACATCGGTGTAGTTCAGAATGGAATAGCAGATGTTGTGGGCGCAATCGCGCAGGCCCATCAGAACGCCTGCAGGATCTGCCTTGTAAGCAGTCTCCACCACCTTGGCGGCGTTTGCCAGACCCATATCCAGCATCAGGTCGTTGCCGTTACGGCAGGCAAGACCCGCATCCATAAAGCCACCGGGCATACCGGCATCGGTGGTTACAAAGCCTGTGAAGCCCCATTCGCCACGGAGCACGTCCTGCAGCAGCTCGGGGTTGGCACCGGACCACTTGTGGCCGATATGGGTAAATGCAGACATTGCACCGTTAGCGCCGCCCTCCTTGACAGACAGTTCAAAGGGACGCAGGTACAGTTCACGGAATGCCTGTTCATTAACCCAGCAGTGGATACCACTGCGGGCATTTGTTTCCTCGTTGTTCAGGATGAAGTGCTTGATAGTAACGATAACGCCCTGCTCCTGAGCACCACGGATGGTAGAAGCTGCCATCATGCCGGACAGCACGGGATCTTCGGAATAATACTCGAAGTTTCTGCCGCCCTGCGCAGTACGGTGCAGGTTCATGGCAGGTGCATACCAAACCTGAACATCGTATGCAACTGCTTCCGCGCCGATATAGGAACCCAGCTGATAAGCCAGATCGTCGTTCCAGGTAGAAGCAACCATCATTTCGGTGGGGTAAGCTGCAGCAGACACGGGAACATACATGGAGTTGATACCTGCAGGGCCGTCCAGCATTCGGGTGCTGGGAATACCCAGACGGTCGATGGCGATGGAATGCCAGCCGCCTTCACTGAACATGCGCTTCAGTTCCTCGAAAGTAAACTGATCCAGGAACTGCGCCCATTGGGGATCATCATAGGAAAGGCCCTTCAGATCAGCCAGTTTGATGCCATTGTCAGCGCCGGTAACAGGCATTGCTGCTGCGGAAGGCGCGGGGTTCTTGTAAGCATCCACAGCTGCCAGCAGTTCAGTGGAAGCAGTGTAATTGGTATCACTGTCGGTAGGATAAGTACCTGCCCAATCGTTACGGGACAAATATACAAGATCGCCGGCAGCATAATCAAAACGGTTTTCGATGGTCGTACCGGTCACCTCG
Source organism: Faecousia sp. (assembly GCA_045535175.1). Taxonomy (GTDB): domain Bacteria; phylum Bacillota; class Clostridia; order Oscillospirales; family Oscillospiraceae; genus Faecousia. Next base: position 4,050 of record JAZSLC010000031.1, read on the forward strand.
TCGGTGTTATAAATAACCTTTTCAGTCACTTCGTAGGTCTGGACTTCCACAACGTCATGGACATTCCGAGCCAGCTTGATCTCGTAAGTGCCAGCATCCAGCACATAGGCTTCCTCAGTGGTCATATCATAGCTGGACATATCCCGAACGGGGAAGGAAATAGTCAGGGTTTCGCTCTCACCGGGCTGCAGCAGTTCGGTCTTATCATAAGCAGCCAGTTCAATGGCAGATTTTTCAATGCCGCCGGGAGTATAGGGAGCGGAGAAGTATAGCTGGACAACGTCCTTACCAGCCAGATCGCCGGTATTGGTAACCTTGACCTGCCAGGTGACATTCTCGCCGTCAACAGCAAAGTCCACAGTCTCCCATGTAAAGTCGGTGTAGCTCAGGCCATGACCGAAGGGATACTGGACAGCGTTCCAATAACCCTGTTCGTCACCGGCATAACGAGTCTCATAGTAACGGTAACCCACATAGATACCTTCCTCGTAGTTGATGAAGGCCATGCCATTCAGATTGTCGTACTTATAGTCACCGAAGTTTTCGGATGCGGGAGCGGAGCTGACATCATAGGCATAGGTATCCACCAGACGGCCGGAGGGATTGATTTCACCGGACAGGACCTTACCCAGAGAGATGCAGCCCTGGGTGCCGGGGATGCCGGTCCAGACCACAGCTTCAATGGAATCATATTCGTCCACGATGCCCAGTTCTGTTGCATTACCGACATTGACGATGATGATCACATGATCAAAGTTTTCTGCAACAGTACGGATCAGTTCCTTGCGGTTTTCAGTCAGCTTCAGAGCCTCCAGAGAAGAGTCAGAAGATTCCACCACATCGTTGCTCAGAACCACGATGGCCTGATCAGAGTATGCCTTGGCATCTGCCAGCACATCAGCAGTTAGATACTCGTTGGAGTTGATGTCTTTGGTCTTTGCGCCAAACATGAAAGAGGTCAGCATTGCCACGATGTTGTTGGATCCAGTGGCACCGGCATCATAACCCATATCCTGATACATCTGATGCAGTTCGGGATTGTATTCGATACCGGCCATTTCTAAACCTTCAAACAGGGTGACACAGTTGCTCAGGTCGACGGCACCGGAGCCGCCGCCGGAGTACTTGAAGTTGTAGGCATCATCGCCAAAGATATTGACCTTCTTATTATTAAGAGGCAGCAGGTCATTTTCATTCTTCAGCAGGATAATACCTTCGTCAGAGATATCTGTAGCAAATACCTCGCCTGCTGCGCGGGCAGCCTGGGCATCTGCGGTCTGGTCGGTATACTTCAGGGACATGATGTCGCCCAAATTATTGACCACAGGTGCCGCAATGTTTCCGATCATGCCAATGATCAGCAGCACAACAACCCAAATGGCAATGGTTCTAGGCAACGCCATGCGCTTTTTGTAGGCCTTATGGGCCTTCTTCTGCAAGCCACGCTCCTTCTTGTCGAGCTTCTTAAGGCCCTGCTTCCAGTCCTTAATCTTCTTCTTCTGTTCCTTGACGACAGCCTTGCGCTCGTCGCCCTTTACGCCCTTTTTGCGCTGAATATAGCTGACAGCCTCAGCTTTACCGGCGCGCTTATAGTCTTTTGCGTTCATTACCTTGGTGGTTTCCTGTTCCATGGTGCTCCCTCCTGCGTTTTTAGAAACAATGCTCATAATTCTGCATTATTTTTCACAATAATTATAGCTTTTCTACAAAAGTTATGATATCATGATTCTGCACACTTTGGCACAATTCTGCAAATTCTTTCCCGGAGGTCGCATTTATGATTGAAGAATATGTAGATCGAATCGTTTTTCTGGATACGGACGGCGATCACGCGGTATATGCCCAGAGAGAAAACGAGATTTCCCGAATGCCCTACGAAATGGAACGGATTTTACTGCGGTTTGTGGCAGAGGGAAAGCCAAAGGAACTGACAGAGTTTTGCATTCGCACCTTAACCCAGATGCCGGATCTGCGGTTTCCAATCGGAAAAACATCAAAGAACAAACTCAGGCAGCTGAAGTATAATACTGTCGCCGGAATTGCCCTTGTCTGCCGGGCAGCTATGATAGGCGGCGCTCCCGAAATCGAATGCTATGCCCGCAGTGACAAAGCCATCATGCAGATCGATGAACTGAATTCTGAATTGGCAATCTATAAAGTTCTGGTGAAGACCACGCTGGACTATGCCGCCCTGGTGCAGGAAACCAAGAGCATCCTGCATCATCCGCAGATTGTCCGGAAATGTGTCCAGCACATCACAGCCCATACCCATGAGAACATCACCTTGGAGCAGCTGGCAGAGGGATCCGAATACTCCAAGGAATATATCGCGAAACTCTTCCGGAAACATATGGGCATGTCTGTCAGCGATTACATTCGGAAAACAAAAATCGACGAGGCAAAGGAATTGCTTCACAAAGGAATCTCCTGCGGAGAAGTGGCATGCATTCTGAATTACACGTCCCAAAGCCATTTCATCCGTCAATTTAAGAAACAGACCGGTCTTACCCCAAAACTGTTCCAAAACTTAAAGAAAACCGATATTTCCTATCATTTATAAGGAGCGCTATCAATGGAAAATACAAAACGCATTCGCTATGTTGAAGTCGCCAAGGATATTTATGCCGCCATTACCCCGGTAGAGGGGCTGGACATCACCGATGCAGGCATGATGGACAACTTCTCCAACTCCGCATATATCAACCGGGGCGGAGGTCTTATCTGTGATACCTTTTTTGATCTACCCCATGCCGAAGAATTAAAGGCTTTCTGTGTCCGGAAGAGCGGACATGCTCCCGGCATCGTCATCAATACCCACGGCCATTGGGATCATTTCTGGGGCAATCAGGTCTTTGAAGGCGCAAAGATCATCGGCCATAAAGATATGCCGAAGGATTGCGCCGGTGATGAAAAGAAAGTGCCTGTATTCAAGATCCTGCACAATTCCGGGTTTGTGCAGAATCTGATCGCAGGCATCATGACCGTGGCATTTAAGAAAAATCTGCCTGCAGGAAAGAAAGCCAAGTTTATCGTTTGCGTTGGTGATCACGACTTCGATCTGACCGGTGTTGTTCCCAAGATCCCGGATACGCTGCTGGAAGGCAACACCGTTCTGGATCTGGACGGTATGGAAGTCCATCTGATTCACTTGGGTGCCATCCACAGCAACTCCGATCTGATCGTATGGATCCCCTCCGAAAAGGTTCTATTTGCCGGTGATATCTTCGCGGACTGCAGCCTTCCCATGAGTATCGAAGGCGGTAAGAAGTGGATTCAAGTTCTGGACTACATCCTGGATGAACTTCAGCCGGATGTAATTGTTCCCGGTCATGGTGAAGTGTACGATCGCGCCCGGGCTGAAAGCCAGCGGGAATACTTTAAGTCTTTGATTGCACAGGTGGAACAAAACTATATACCAGGCATCAAGAATGACGAGCTGATTGCAAAAATCGATGTAAGCAAGTACATTGACCACCGCCCCAGATTGGCTTGGGTCATGGCTGTTAACGGTATGGTTGGACAGCTCCGGAAGAAGAAATAAAGTTTGCTCAGGATTTAGGCATAAACATAACGCCCACCAGTTACTTTCGGTGGGCGTTATACATCTTAATTCTTATAGAAATCCTTCAGATCTTCCATAGATCGCCGGACAAACCTGTTGCGCGGATGCCGGAGTGACCAATGGATTTTGAGAACGTCGCCAGAACGAATCCAAAGTTTCCCAACCAGATAAGGCGGGTTCGATTCCCGTACCCTGCTCCAAAAAACCTCCCAAGTCCAGAAGGACTCGGGAGGTTTCTCTTGCTGTGGATAAGTTATTGTAACGCGTTTATATGCCATTTTTCGGCACGGACACCAGTTTGTTCTCAAACGTCTCATTATGAGATAAAAGTAATTGTCCTGCAACATTTTTTCGCTTTAAAATCGTTACATGCCTGACCCACAAGTGCTCTGCAAGGATGCTCAGAACACCTTGGATCTGAACACCGAAATATGTTCCGACAGAGCGGAACAGTACGTCAAATCCAAATGCATCTCAACTCGCTCGGTCCAAATTGACTTTTTTCTGATACTGAAGTGGAGAAATACCTGTAATCTTCTTAAACTGCTTGGAAAAATAGCTGGCATCTCCAATTCCCACGGATGCTGCAACTTCCTGAATAGACTGCTTCGTAGTTTTCAGAAGTTTGCATGCCATCTTGATCCGCTTCTCCAGAATGAAGTCTGAAATCGTTTTGCCGGTTTCTTCATGGAAT